>CAMPGR010000107.1 GCA_946885605.1 uncultured Pseudomonadota bacterium | reverse complement strand
GTCTCGTGTACGACGATCGCGGCACGCTCGTCGCGCGCTACGACAAGATTCATCTCTTCGGCTTCGAGATGGGCGCCGAGAGCTATCGCGAGGAGCGAACGATCGAACCGGGCCGGGATGTCGTGACCGTCGACTCCCCCGCGGGCCGCCTCGGCTTGTCAATCTGTTACGATCTGCGCTTTCCGGAACTGTATCGGGCGATGAAGGAGGTGGATGTCATTCTCGTTCCTTCGGCCTTCACCGAGACGACCGGCAAGGCGCATTGGGAGACCCTCGTGCGGGCGAGGGCGATCGAGAACCTTGCGTACGTGCTCGCGCCAGCGCAGGGCGGCTACCACGTCAACGGCCGCGAGACTCACGGCGATTCGATGATCGTGGACCCGTGGGGGGGCGTGCTCGACCGCCTGCCGCGGGGCTCGGGCGTGGTGACCGCCGGCGTGAGTCTCGCGCATTTGAGGCGTTTGCGCCAAAGCCTGCCGTCGCTCGCGCACCGGACCCTACACCAGTGTTGAGGCTCGTGCTCAGTGGGCGCATGGTTGCGCGCGCTGAATTCGGCCTCATCTAACGTTCATTAAACGATCAACGGCGACATTCATGGCAACTTCCCTCAAGACTGAAACCCTCAAGACTGAAATTTTGGTGCAGCCCGAGCAGGTGCAGCCCGAGCAGCTCTTCGCCACCGCAGACGCCACGCTGCTCGCGCCTTACGCACTCGACAACCAGCGCCTGCAGGCCGTGTTCGGACACATCATGGCCCACCGCGTGGATTACGCCGATCTCTACTTCCAGTACAGCCGCTGCGAGTCCTGGAGCCTGGAAGAGGGGATCGTCAAGTCCGGCAGCTTCAATATCGATCAGGGCGTGGGCGTGCGCGCCGTGAGCGGGGAGAAAACCGCGTTCGCCTATTCCGACGACATCAGCCGCGAGGCGCTGGCCGCCGCGGCGCAGGCGACGCGCGCGATCGCCCGGCAGGGCGGCGGCAACGCGGTGCAGGTGGCGAAGCGGGGCATCGGCCACAATCTCTATGCACCCAACGATCCGCTTGCGAGCCTGAGCGATGCCGAGAAGGTGGCGCTGCTCGAGCGGCTGGAGCGTTTGGCGCGGGCGCGCGATCCGCGTGTGACGCAAGTGATGGCATGGCTCGCCGGCGAGTACGAAGTCGTTCTCGTCGCACGCAGCGACGGCATGCTCGCTGCTGACGTGCGGCCGCTGGTGCGCGTGTCGCTGCAGGTGATCGTCGAGCACGAAGGGCGACGCGAGCAGGGGAGCGCGGGCGGCGGCGGCCGGTTCGACTACGGTTACTTCACCGATGCGGTGCTGGAGGATTACGCGAAGGAGGCGGTCGACCAGGCGCTGGTCAACCTGGAGGCGCGTCCGGCGCCGGCTGGGACAATGACCGTCGTGCTGGGATCGGGGTGGCCGGGCATCCTCCTGCACGAAGCGATCGGTCACGGCCTCGAAGGCGACTTCAACCGGAAGGGCACCTCCGCCTTCACCGGGCGCATCGGCGAGCGCGTGGCAGCGCCCGGCGTGACGGTCGTCGACGACGGCACCCTCGCGCGGCGGCGCGGCTCGCTCAACATCGACGATGAAGGCAATCCGACGCAGCGCAACGTGCTGATCGAAAACGGCGTGCTGCGCAATTACATGCAGGACACGCTCAATGCGCGGCTGATGAGATTGCCGGTCACCGGCAACGGCCGCCGCGAGTCGTTCGCGCATATCCCGATGCCGCGCATGACGAACACCTACATGCTGAACGGCACGGCTGACCCGCAGGAGATCATCGCCTCCGTCTCGAAGGGCTTGTACGCCGTCAATTTCGGCGGCGGGCAGGTGGACATCACGAACGGCAAGTTCGTCTTCTCCGCCTCGGAAGCGTACATGATCGAGAACGGGCGCATCACCTATCCGGTTCGAGGCGCCACTCTGATCGGGAACGGCCCCGACGCGCTGACGCGCGTTGCGATGATCGGCAACGACCTGACCCTCGACCCCGGCGTGGGCACCTGTGGCAAGGAAGGGCAAAGCGTGCCGGTCGGCGTGGGCCAGCCCACGCTGCGTATCGACGGGCTCACCGTCGGCGGCACTGTCTAAGAGTGCCTAACATAATGGAGTTTTGGCCCATGGCTTTGTCGCTCCCCTTGTGAATATTCGCGATATTCACTGCGGCTCGCTTCCCGCCCTGAGCCAAAATCGTGACAACGCAGCACGCGCTTCATTATGTTAGGCACTCTAAGAACCTGAACGGCGAACGGTAACGGTAGCCGGGGAAGCGCTAACCCCGTGACCCGTAACCGTTAGCAGTAAACCGTGAGCGGTCTGTACGCCGCCTCCTTTACGTCGTCATAGCGGCTCGCGGTCTGCTGACCCTTCACGGTTCACCGTTTACTCTTCACCTTTCACGCGTCATCGCCTACCCGCGCCCGGTTGTGGTTTATAATGCGTTGATTTCACGAACACTAATACGGACATGCCGCACAAGACCGACGATCTGCGCATCAAGGAAATCAAGGAGCTGGTGCCGCCCTCCCACGTGGTGCGGGAGTTCCCGGTGTCGGAAAAGGCTGCGAAAACGGTGTACGACACGCGCCGTGATATCCATCGCATATTGCATGGCGCCGACGATCGGTTGCTTGTCATCATGGGCCCGTGCTCGATCCACGACGTCAAGGCGGCGAAGGAGTATGCAGCGCGGCTGAAGGAGGCGAAGGACCAGCTTGCGAGCGAGCTGCTCGTCATGATGCGGGTTTATTTCGAGAAGCCGCGCACGACGGTGGGTTGGAAAGGACTTATCAACGATCCGCGGCTCGACGGCAGTTTCCGCATCAACGAGGGATTGCGCATCGCGCGCGAGCTGCTGCTCGATTTGAACGACATGGGCATGCCGGTGGCATGCGAGTTTCTGGACATGATCACGCCACAGTACATCGCGGACCTCGTGTCCTGGGGCGCGATCGGCGCACGCACCACCGAGAGCCAGATCCACCGCGAGCTCGCGTCGGGCCTTTCCTGTCCGGTCGGCTTCAAGAACGGGACCGACGGCAATATCCGCATCGCGCTCGACGCGATTCGCGCCGCGCAGTCGCCGCATCATTTCCTGTCGGTCACCAAGGGCGGCCATTCGGCGATCGTGTCCACGACCGGGAACGAGGACTGTCATATCATCCTGCGCGGCGGCAAGCAGCCGAACTACGAGGCGGCCTATGTGGAAGCCGCAGTGCGGGATCTGGCGGAGGCGGGCGTCCCGGGACGCATCATGATCGATTTCAGCCACGGCAACAGCAGCAAGAAGCCCGAGAAGCAGGTCGAGGTCGGGCGCGATGTTGCGAAGCAGATCGCCGGCGGGCAGGATCGCATCTTCGGGGTGATGGCGGAGAGCCATCTCAAGGCCGGAAGGCAGGATCTCGTTCCGGGCAAGGAGCTCGTATACGGGCAGAGCATCACGGACGGTTGTCTCGGGTGGGAGGAGAGTCGCGAGCTGCTCGATATCCTGGCCAATGCCGTCGTCAAGAGACGCGTCAAGGCCGAGGTGGAAGCGGAGTAGCGCGCGCATCGCGGATGGCACAGGAAGAAACCGAACTCGCTGCGTCCGACCAGGACAATCTCCTGCGCCTTGAGAAAATCGGCAAGGGGACGGCGCTTGCGCGCGAGATTTCCGACCTCGTCGGCAAATCCCAGTTTTTCGCGGAATTCTCGCGCGAGGACATCGCCGGGCTCGCCGAGTACATGGACGTCTATCGCGCGCGCCCCGGGGAGATCATCATCCGGGAGGGGGACGCGGGCGACTTCATGCTGCTCATCATCGAAGGCGACGTCGACATTCTCAAGAAGGGCGTGGGCGGCGAGCAGCAGCACATGACGACCGTGGGGCCCGGCATGACGCTCGGCGAGATGTCGATGATCGACGGCGAGCCGCGTTTCGCCACCTGCCTCGCGACGCGCCCCACGATGTTCGCGGTGCTGAGCCGCGACAACATGGCGAAGATCATCCTCGATCATCCCAGCCTCGGCTCCAGGATACTCGTCAAGCTCGTCACCATGCTTTCGCTGCGGCTGCGGCAGACGAGCGCGAAGCTGCTGCATTATCTGGAAGGCGGCGCGTAGCCGCGTCCCCGTTTTTTGCCGTGTCGCGGAATCCGGCAGCGTGTGCCTTCGCGCTGTGGTGCGCCGCGTTTGCCTTTTCGCCTCCGGCTTCCTCTTTCATCGAACACGCGGACGACCGTGGGGCGATCGTGCGCCTCGCCGCGCCGGCGGCGCGTATCGTCACGCTCGCGCCGCATCTGGCGGAAATCGTGTTCGCCGCCGGTGCAGGCGACAAGCTCATCGGCACCGTGCTCTTCAGCGACTATCCGCCGGCGGCGCGCGATGTGCCGCGCGTAGGCGATGCTTCGCGCATCGATGCGGAGCGCCTCCTGCAGCTCAAGCCCGATCTCGTCCTGGCATGGAAAAGCGGCAATCCGGCTGGCGACCTGCTGCGGCTGGAGCGTCTCCGCGTGCCGGTGTTCGTAACCGAGCCCTCGCGCCTCGCCGACATCACCCGGCTCATGCGCACCGTGGGCGCTCTCGCCGGAACGCGTGCGGCCGCCGATCAGGCGGCGGCCGCCTTCGACGCCGATATGGCGGCGCTGCGCGAGCGCTACAGCAGCCGGCCTGCGATTCGCGTGTTCTACGAGATATGGCATCGGCCGCTCATTACGATCAACGGCCGGCATGTCATCAGCGACGTGATCGAGCTCTGTGGCGGCGTCAATGTCTTTGCCGAGGCACGTTCGCTCACGCCCGCGGTATCGTTGGAAGCGGTGCTTGCGACAGGCCCGCGGGCGATAGTCGGCGGCGGCTCGGGGCTCCACGCGCAGGCCTTCGCCGCGCAGTGGCGCAGTTATTCCATTCGGGCGTTGCGGGAGATGGCGCTCGTGCACGTCGCGCCGGACGTGATCCAGCGTGCAACCCCGCGTATCGCCGCCGGCGCGCGGGCGGTGTGCGAGGGGCTGGAGCGAATCAGGCGCGAACGGCCGTGACCATCACGCTTATTTCGGGCGCTCGGCCGGCTGCCACAGCACATCGCCCTCCCCGGCGAAGCGGTTGAGTGTGCGTGCGAGGATGAACAGGAGATCGGAGAGCCGGTTCACGTACTGAAGGACGGCCGGGGGCAAGGTGTCGCGATGCGCGAGCGCGACGAGGCGCCGCTCCGCGCGCCGGCACGTGGCGCGCGCAACGTGCGCGAGCGCCGCAGCGCGCGAGCCACCGGGAAGAATGAAATCCTTCAACGCAGGAAGCTCCCCGTTGTAATGTTCGAGCTCTGCTTCGAGACGGTCGACATGGGCATCGGTCATCGCAGCGTGTCCAGGCAGGCTCAATTCACCGCCGAGGTCGAAAAGCTCATGCTGAACGCGGGTCACGCACTCGCGCACGCCCTCCGGCAGCGCTTCGGCGAGCAGGACGCCCAGCACGCTGTTCAATTCGTCCACGGCGCCGATCGCCTCGATGCGCGGGTCGTCCTTGACGACCCGGCTGCCGCTCGCAAGCCCGGTCGTCCCGTTATCGCCGGTTCGAGTGCAGATCCGCGTGAGTCGCCGGGCCATGGGACTCATTCCATGCGCGGCGCAGCGGGCGCGCTGCGCGGTTGGCCGTTGGGCAGCGCGACACGGCATTCCTGGAAGATGCGCGCGCCGCAATTGCGGCAGATCTCCGAATCGAGCTTGGGATAGATCGATGCGATCGCGCGCGTTTTCACGGGGAAGACGTTTCCCCAGCCGATGTCCTTCATGTAGCCGCCCTTCTCGAGGAGCGCGCGCGGCGCGTCCTTGAGCCGGTAGAAATAGAGCCCTCCACCCATCCTGCGGCGCCGGCGCGCCTCGTTCGCCAGCATTTCCGCGCCTGCGATGTCGATGAAGTTGATGCCGCTTGCCACGATGAGGACATGCTTCTGTCTCGGGTTCACCTCGTCGATCTGCTCGAGATGGCGCTGCACGTGATCCACCGCGCCGAAGAAGATCGAGCCGTTGATGCGCACCATTTTGAGCTGCGGGCAGTCCGGCAACCCGCTGTCCGCGGTGTAATGATAGCTGTCCGGTGCCGGGTCCGGTTTCACGTCGAGCATCAGCGGGCGCGAGGTGCGCGTCAGGTACAGCATGAGCGACAGGAGCACGCCGGCATAGATCGAGAACTCGAGATCAGCGAAGACGGCGGCGAGAAAGGTCGCGATCATCACCACCGACTCCTGCCGGCTCGTGCGCACGATGTTGCGCATGTGCTGGAGGTCGAAAAGGCCGTAGGCCACCATGAAAAGGATCGCGCCCATGACGGCGAGCGGCAGGAACGCGACCAGCGGCCCGACCGCAAAGAGGATCACGATGAGCAGAGCCGCGGAGAAGATCGCCGCGAGCGGGGTCCGCGCTCCGGCCTCGAGGTTGGCGCCGCTGCGGTTGAACGACCCGCTGCTCGCATAGGCGGAGGAGAAACTGCCGCAGAGGTTCGAAAGTCCCTGGCCTATGAATTCCTGATTGGCGTCGATGCGCTGGCCCGTGCGGAGCGCGAGCGCGCGCGCGATGGATACCGCTTCGGTGAGCGCGAGGATCGTCACTGCGAGCGCAACCGGGAGCGTGTTCTTGAGCGTGGTGGGCGAGAGATCCGGGACGGAGAGCGCCGGCAGCGCCGCGGGCAGCGCGCCCAGGGTGTCGATGCCGGTCGCCTCCCTGCCGAATATCGCGTCCAGCGCGAGCGCGAAAGCACTGCCCGCCACCATTGCGACGATCATGTACGGGAAACGCGGCAGGTAGCGCCGGGCTGCGATGCCGGAGAGGAGGGTGATCGCGCCGACCGCGGTGACGTAGGGATTGACGTCGCCGAGGTTGCTCGCGAACTGGGCGAGCGTCTCGGGAAACGATGCGCCGCGCGCGATGTCGATGCCGAAGAAGTTGCGAATCTGGGCGGCGAGGATGAGACAGGCGGCGCCTGCGGTAAAGCCGATGATCACGGTGTGCGAGATGAAATTGACGAGCACGCCCATGCGCGCAAGTCCCATCGCGAGCTGCATCACCCCGGTGAGAAAGGTGAGCGTGAGGACGAGGCGGATGTATTCCGCGCTGCCGGGCTCGGCGACCGGGCTCAGGCTCGCGAACACCACGATCGAGATGACGTTGGTCGGGCCCGAGACGAGATGCCACGAAGATCCGAACAGCGCCGCGACAACGGCGGGCACCATGGCGGCATAGAGCCCGTACTGCGGCGGCATCCCCGCGAGCGTCGCGAACGCAACGCCCTGCGGCAGCACGATCGCGGCGCCCACGAGTCCCGCCATTGCATCGGCGCGCAACGTATCCCGGGTGATGAGCGCGCGCCACCGCAGAAAGGGAAACAGCGTGACGATCCAGGATTTGAAGCGGGACGGGGATTGCGAATTCACTAGGCCGAGGACGACGATGCGCCGCAGCCCGCATTATCGGGCATCGTGCCGGGTGCCGCAATGCTCGCCTTCCGGTATACTAGCGCCCGCAAAACGATCCGCTATCGACAAAAATCAAATGAGACTTCCGATCATTCGCTTCGTCGCCGCTTCGGCATTTGCAGCCGCGGCGTTTCCGCTCCACGCCGCGGAGGGCAACGCTGCCGCGGGCAGCGAGAAGAACTCGATGTGCGCGGGATGCCATGGCATCCCGGGCTACAAGACCGCATTTCCCGAGGTGTACAGCGTGCCGAAGATCGGCGGTCAGCATGCCGCATACATAGTGAGCGCGTTGCAGGCCTACAAATCCGGGGAGCGCGCCCATCCCTCCATGCGCGCGATCGCGGCCACGCTGTCCGAACAGGACATGGCCGATCTTGCCGCGTATTACGCCTCTCCCCAGCCGCAAGCGGCGGCGAAGTAACGGGAGGAAACTCGAAATGAAAAAACACGTACTGATCGCGTTCGCTGCAATGGCGTTTGCAACAGCGAGTGCTTTCGCTTCCGATCCGGTTGCGGGCCGGGAGAAATCGAAGCCGTGCGCTGCGTGCCACGGCCCGGACGGCAACAGTCCTTCCCCTCAGTTTCCGAAGATCGCCGGGCAGCACTACGACTATCTCGTGAAAGTGCTGAACGATTACAAATCCGGCGCGCGGAAGAATGCAATCATGGCGCCACAGGCCGCGAACCTCTCCAAGCGCGATATATCCGATCTCGCCGCGTTCTATTCCATGCAGCGCGGCCTCTACGTCAAGTACTAGAGCGCCGTTCGAGGCACTCGAGGTAGCTCTCCTCGTCGGGAGGCGCGCCTTCGCGCTGCGCGCGCCACAGCGTCTCTCCCAGGCATTCCAACACGGCATGCTTTGCGTCGTGCTCGGAGCCCGTCTTCGCGAGCAGGCGCTGGTAGTGCGCCTGTATGCCGCGCGGCTGATCGATCGCGATCTGCTCCTCTATCGCGAGATGCAGCGCGAGGTGCAGGAACGGATTCATCTCTCCTGACTCGGGCCCGTAGTCGCGGGCCCGGTACTCCTCGGGCCGCTCCAGCATGCCGTGATACTCGGGATGCAAAAGAATGACCTGTATCGCAATGCGCTCGAGGCCCTCCAGCGGCTCGCCGCGCCGGTATTTTGTCCAGGTATCGAAAAAGAACTGCCGGACTTCGTCGCGTGAGGGCTGGAACATCGGGCGGGGTGAGGATGGGGGTCACGCAGTGGCTTTCGCCACCGTCTTGTAACGGTACTCGCAGAGGTCGTTGATGATGCACCGCCCGCAATCCGGCTTGCGTGCCCGGCAGATGTAGCGGCCGTGGAGGATGAGCCAGTGATGCGCATTGCGGCGGAATTCCTCGGGCACCACTTTCATGAGCTTCCGTTCGACCTCAAGGACATTACGGCCGGGCGCGATCCCGGTGCGGTTTGCCACCCGGAAGATATGGGTATCGACCGCGATGGCCGGTTCCCCGAACGCCGTATTGAGGATCACGTTGGCGGTCTTGCGGCCCACGCCGGGCAGGCGCTCCAGTTCCTCGCGCGTGCGCGGCACCTCGCCCCCGTGCGCCTCGACGAGCAGTCTGCACGCGGCGAGGATGTTCTTGGCCTTGGTGCGGTAGAGGCCGATGCGCTTGATATAGCGTTCGAGCCCCTCTTGCCCGAGCGCGAGCATGCCCTGCGGGGTATTGGCGACGCGAAAGAGCTCGCGGGTGGCGAGATTGACGCTCTTGTCCGTCGCCTGCGCCGAGAGTATGACCGCGATCAGCAGTTCGAACGGCGAGCTGAACTCGAGCTCGCTGCGCGGCGCTGGATTGGCGGCGCGCAATCGGCTGAACACTTCGCGTATCTTGGTGCGATTCATGCCGGGGGCGCCGCCCGCCACGCTGCGAGCATGATCGGATCGGGCATCTCTACGCGCGAGACCATCAGCGCCCCCGTTGCTGCAATCGCGCGTGCGCGCGCGCGATTGCCTTGCGTATCGTCGCGCGCTTGCGCTCCTCAGCCGCCGCTTCGCGCGATGCGATGAGCCGTGCCTCACGCGCTTCGCGCTCCGCGGCCAGACGTGCGTTCCTCGCCGCGAACCGCCGCCGTGCGCGCGCGGCCGCAGCGCGCTTCGCTTCGTCGGTTGGCGTCTCCTTCCGCTCCTCGATGCGGATGCAGTCCACCGGGCATGGCGGCACGCACAACTCGCACCCCGTGCATTCGTCGGCGATCACGGTATGCATCAACTTTGCCGCGCCCACGATCGCGTCGACGGGGCACGCCTGGATGCAGAGCCGGCACCCTATGCACGCCGTTTCGTCGATGACCGCCACCTCTGGGGCGCGATGTACGCCGAACGCGGTATTGAGCGGTTTCGCCGGAACGCCGAGCAGTGCGGCGATATCCCGCGCGACCTCGTCTCCGCCTGGCGGACACTGGTTCACGTCGGCCTCGCCGCGCAGGATCGCTTCGGCATAGGGCCGACAGCCGGCATGGCTGCACTTGCCGCACTGCGTCTGCGGGAGCACGGCGTCGATTGCGTCCGCGGATGGATCGAGGCGATTCATGGAGTGCCCCCGCGATCAGTGCCGCAAAGCGCGTCTGTGCATTCGCGCACCAGCGCCGGACCCCGGTAGATCAGGCCGGTGTACAGTTGCACCAGGCTCGCGCCGGCGGCGATGCGTTCACGGGCGTCCTCGCCTTTCATGATGCCCCCGACGCCGATGATCGGGAAGTCCGCCCCGAGCGCCCGGGCCAGCATGCGCACCACCTTGCCCGCGCGCGCCGTGAGCGGTGCGCCGCTGAGTCCCCCGGCCTCGTTGCCGTGCCGGAGGGTTGCCACGCCATCGCGCGCGGTCGTTGTGTTCGTGGCGATCACGGCATCGATGCCTTGCCGGTGGAGCAGGTCGGCGATTGCAGCCACTTGCGTCTCGTCGAGATCGGGCGCGATCTTGAGCGCAAGCGGCACGCGCCTGCCGTGCCGATCCGCGAGCTTCTCCCGTTCCGCGGTCAACGTCCCGAGCAGGTGCTCGAGCGCATCGGACTCCTGCAGCTTGCGCAGCCCCGCGGTGTTGGGCGAAGAGATGTTGACCGTGACATAGCTCGCGTAGGGATAGACCGCGCGGAGGCAATCCACATAATCCTCGCCTGCGCGCTCGAGGGGCGTGTCGAAGTTCTTCCCTATGTTGATCCCCAGCACGCCGCGATAACGCGCCCGCCGCACGTTCTCCACGAGACGCTCGACGCCCGTGTTGTTGAACCCCATGCGGTTGATCAGCGCGTGTGCGCGCTCGACGCGGAAGAGCCGCGGGCGAGGGTTGCCGGGCTGCGGGCGCGGGGTGACCGTGCCCACCTCGATGAAGCCGAAGCCGAGTGCGGCCAACGCATCGATGTATTCGCCGTTCTTGTCGAGTCCCGCTGCGAGACCGACCGGGCTCGCGAACCGAAGCCCCATGATATTGCGCGCGCACGATGGGGGTGCCGCCGGTTCAGGCGGCAAGCCGAAACCGCGGAGGCGTTTGAGGGAAGTGAGCGTGAGATGATGCGCCGTTTCGGCATCGAGCCGGAACAGCAGCGGGCGCAACAGCGCGTACATAGGCGCATTTTACTTCATCGAGCGCCTGTGCCGCGCGCATCGAAGGGGCCGCAAGGCGGCGCGCGAGCGGAGGCTACGCGGTGACCGGCTGCCAGCGCCCGTCGATGAGCCCCTGCATCGGCTGGAACTGGATCTTGTAGGCCATCTTGCGGCTCTGCCGGATCCAGTAGCCGAGATAGAGATAGGGGAGATCGAGCCGGCGGCAAAGGTCGATCTGCCACAGGATATTGTAGGTGCCGAAGCTGCCGCCGGGGGCGTCCGGATCGAAGAACGTGTACACCGACGACACGCCGTCCTGCAGCTCGTCGATGATGCTGATCATGCGAAGCAACCCGTCCTCGCGGAACTCGACGAGCTTCGAATCGACGTTGCTCTGGAGGAGGAAGTGGCGGTACTGCTCGCGGCTGTCCTGGTCCATCCCGCCGCCCGCGTGACGCCGCGACTGGTAGCGCAGGTAGAGCGCGTAATGCTCGGCGCTGTACTTGAGCTCGAGCACCTCGGCGGTGAGCTCCGAGTGCTTTTTCCAGGTGCGGCGCTGCACGCGGTTCGGGCGGAACTCTTCCGCCAGTATCCGGACCGGCACGCAGGCGCGGCAGTGATCGCAGTACGGGCGATAGGTAAAGGCGCCGCTGCGGCGGAAGCCCGCGCGCACGAGCTCGCTGTACACCGGCCCGTCGATGAGGTGGCTGGGCGTCGCAACCTGCGAGCGCGCCATCCGGTCCGGCAGGTAGCTGCACGGATACGGCGCCGTCGCGTAGAACTGCAGCACCGACAGCGGAAAATCAGTCAAATAGGTCATCGTCGAAGTGCCACTCGTCCGGGGCCTGAGGGTAGTTTACCAATTCCGCCAGTTTACGCATAAACTCGGCCCGCGGGATTTCGCGTGCGCCGAACGAGGCAAGGTGCGCCGTCTGCATCTGGCAGTCGATCATCCCGAAGTTCCAGCGCTGGAGCTGGCGCACGAGATGCGCGAGCGCGATCTTCGAGGCGTCGGTCGCGCGCGCGAACATCGATTCGCCGTAGAACATCCGCCCGAGCGCGACCCCGTAGAGTCCCCCCGCGAGCTCTCCCCCGACCCATGTCTCGACCGAATGCGCCCGTCCGCGCCGGTGCAAGGCGCCGTAAGCCCTGATCATGTCCTCCGTGATCCACGTGCCCAGCTGACCGGTGCGCGGCGCGGCGCACGCCCGCATCACCGCTTCGAACGCATGGTCCGTGCGGATCACGTAATCGCGGCGCCGCAGGCGCTTGCGCAGCGAACGCGAAAGCTTGAACTCGCGCGGAAACAGGACCATTCGCGGGTTGGGCGACCACCAGAGGAGCGGCTGGCCCTCGGAGTACCAGGGAAATATGCCGTTCCGGTACGCCTCGGTGAGGCGCTCCACCGAAAGATCCCCACCGGCGGCAAGGAGCCCGTTCGGCTCGCGCAGCGCGTGCGTGACGGGAGGAAAGGGATCATGGGCACTCAGCCATGGGATCATGCGTCAATTTTATGGGCTTTCGCGAGGATGTCGCGCTCGACAGTGCAAACGCGAAGCGCCGTGGAGACGAAAGCCGGGCATCGCTGCAGCCGCCGAACTTGGTATAAGTCCAAACGCGCATTCGGCCTTTTTTCCTACTCTCCAGGGCATGTTGCTGAATACGTCTTGCGAGGTCCGCGCGGTCGACGCGCAGGCACTGCACGCATGAGCGTCGCCTACCTTGTCGCCGGCGCGGTTCCGGTGGCCGCGGATTGCTTCCATTGCGGCCTGCCGCTTGCGGGTGCGAAGTGAGAAGCGCGAAGTGCAGATAGAACGGCAAGGCCCAGCTCACGTGCTGCCCGCCGCCAGCGGTCGCGCAGGCGATCGTCGAACACGGCTCCCTCCCGAGGGGCCCGCGACGTGGCGTGAGGTTCCCGCGCAGGGACATTGATCTGCGTCAAAACGCTTCGTCGGCGCCTTTGTTAAACTGCCGGGGGTGGCTTGCATGAGCTCGTGCTATGGAAATTCTCTATCTGCTAACTCCGCTCAGTGTCGCACTGGTATTCGCGATCGGCGCGCTCTTTTGGTGGGCCCTTGCAAGCGGCCAGTTCGACAACCTCGAAGGGCCGGCGCATCGCGTCGTCACGGACGATGGTCCGCCGCATGATCGGCAGAGGGGCGAGGCGTGAGCGCATACGCCGACGCGGCAGCGACCATCCGCGAGGAGCATCATGCGCTCTCCGTGC
>CAMPGR010000106.1 GCA_946885605.1 uncultured Pseudomonadota bacterium | reverse complement strand
CGCAAGTGCCCGGCGTTGCGGGGACGTGGAAGGACTTGACCGACAACGTGAACGCCATGGCGGCGAACCTGACGAACCAGGTGCGCGGGATTGCCCAGGTGGTGACGGCGGTTGCGAAGGGCGATCTCAAGCGCAAGGTCGTGTTCGAAGCGAAGGGTGAAATCGCAGCGCTCGCCGATACGATCAATGGCATGATCGATACGCTCGCCACCTTTGGCGACCAGGTTGCGAACGTCGCGCGCGAAGTCGGGATCGAAGGCAAGCTCGGCGGGCAGGCGAAGGTTCCGGGCGCCGTGGGCCTGTGGCGTGACTTGACGGACAACGTCAATCAGCTCGCGGCGAACCTCACCACGCAAGTGCGGGCGATCGCCGAGGTGGCGACCGCGGTCACCAAGGGCGATTTGACCCGCTCCATCATGGTGGAGGCGCAAGGCGAGGTTGCGGCGCTCAAGGACAACATCAACGAGATGATCCGCAACCTGAAGGACACGACGCTCAAGAACACCGAGCAGGACTGGCTCAAGACCAACGTCGCGCGGTTCACGCGGATGCTGCAGGGCCATCGCGACCTCGTCGCGATTTCCCGCATGGTGCTGTCGGAGCTCGCTCCGCTGGTGAATGCGCAGCAGGGTGTGTTCTATACCCGCAGTCGCTCCGACGAGGATCCGAGGCTGGAACTGATTGCAAGTTACGCGCACAGGCCCAACAAGAGCCTGCCCAGGGTCGTGCGGTTTGGCGAGGGGCTCGTCGGGCAATGCGCACTCGAGAAGAAGCGGATTCTGCTCACCGATGTGCCGGGTGATTACCTGCGCATCGGATCGATCCTCGGGTCTGCGGCGCCGCTCAACGTGATCATCCTGCCCGTGCTCTTCGAGGGCGAAGTGATGGGGGTGATCGAGCTCTCCTCGTTCAGGCGCTTCAACGATACGCACCTCTCGTTCCTCGACCAGCTCACCGAAAGCATAGGCATCGTCTTCAATACGATAGAGGCCGGAATGCGGACGGAGGATCTGCTCAAGCAATCGCAGTCGCTCACGCGCGAGCTGCAAAGCCAGCAGCAGGAGCTCAAGACGACGAACGATCGGCTGGAGCATCAGGCGGAAAACCTGCAACGCTCGGAGGCGCTGTTGAAGAGACAGCAGGAGGAGCTGCGGGCGACGAACGAGCAACTGCAGGAAAAGGCGAAGCTGCTCTCCGAGCAGATGCGGCAGGTGGAGTACAAGAACCGCGAGGTCGAGCAGGCGAAGGTGGCCCTGGAAGAGAAAGCGGAGCAGCTCGCTTTGAGCTCGCGCTACAAATCCGAGTTTCTCGCGAACATGTCGCACGAGCTGCGCACGCCGTTGAACAGCCTTCTGATCCTCGCGAAATTGCTGGCGGAGAATCCGGGCGGGCACCTTCGCCCGAAGCAGGTGGAGTACGCGGAGACGATCTATGCGGCCGGCACCGACCTGCTCTCGCTCATCAGCGATATCCTCGATCTCGCGAAGATCGAGTCCGGGACCTTCACACTGAACGTGGTGTCCGAGCGTTTCTCGGATCTCCGGGATTACGTGGAGCGCACCTTCCGCCAGGTCGCCGACAGCAAGGGGATTGCGTTCATCGTCACGATCGACGCAAGCCTGCCGCCCTTCATGCAGACGGACGTGAAGCGCCTGCAGCAGATCTTGAAGAACCTGCTCTCGAACGCCTTCAAGTTCACGCATCGCGGGAAAGTCGCGCTCGATATTGCGCCCACGCCCTCGGGCTGGGGTCCCGGAGGTACCGGGGCAAGAGATCTCGTGGTGGCTTTCGCCGTGAGCGATACCGGGATCGGCATCCCGGCCGAGAAGCAGAAGATCATCTTCGAGGCGTTTCAGCAGGCAGACGGCACGACGAGTCGCGAGTATGGCGGCACGGGGCTCGGCCTTTCCATCAGCCGTGAGCTTGCGCGGCTCCTCGGCGGAGAGATCCGGGTGAGCAGCACACAGGGCAAGGGGAGCACTTTTACGCTCTTTCTCCCGCTGGTGCATAAATCGGTGCCAGCGCAGCGCGCCGACGCGACGTCGGTGAAATCATTGCCCGCAGGCCCCCGTACGGAGATGGAAGCAGGCACGGCTGCCGGCGCCCGTGGCGAAAGCCCGCCCGCCGCAAGCGCTCCGATGCACAGCGCCGAGCGCATTGCACTGGTGGTGGAAGACGAGGAAGAACTCGGTGCGCGCCTCATCGAAATAGCGGAAGAAACCGGCTTCAAGGGTGTCCTCGCCCGCGATGCGGGAACTGCGCTCATGCTGGCGAGACAATTGCGCCCGGACGCGATGACGGTCAACGCGGGTGTGCGCGAGCTCGACGTCTGGGAGCTGCTCGAGCGGCTGAAGCACCATTCCGATACGCGCGGCATTCCGGTCAGCGCCATTGCAGTGGATGAGCGAATCCAGCATTGTTTTCATATCGCGAGCTTCGGCCAACCGGTGCCCATCACACGCCTGAAGCATGCCTTGTCTGACATGTGCGGGATGAAGGGCCGATCGCCCAAAGCGGTCATCATCGCAAACGGAGCGCGCAGCGAGAGCACAAGCCGACTCGCCGTGCAGGGGATCGAAATCGCGTCGGTGGCGGAAGACACGAACGAGGCGCTGGAATTCGTCGCGCGGCACGAGGTCGATTGCGTCGTGACGGAGCCGGGGTTCAGGCAGATGCGCTCCGGCGAATTAATCCGCGTACTTGCGCGAAGCGAAAGCAGCAAGCGTCTCCCGCTCGTCGTGTACGGGGCGGCCGGTTCGGATGCCGCGGATCCCGCGGAAACGGAGACGGCATGCGGTGTGATGCTCATCAGGCACGGCGGGGGCCTGGAGTGGGCGCTGAACGAGACACGCCAGTTCCTGCGGTACAACGCCGCAAATCCGGTGGAGAGAAAGGCGCGAATAGCGGTTCCCCGCCTCAAGCCCCTGGTGCATCACCTTGCTGGCCGCAAAGTGCTGATCGTCGATGACGACGTGCGCAACATATTTGCGCTTGCCGGCGCCCTGGAACAGCAGGGCATGCAGGTCCTCAGCGCGGAAAATGGCCGGGAGGCGATCGAGATGCTGAAGCAGAATCCCGACTGTGACCTGCTGTTGATGGACATCATGATGCCGGAGCTCGACGGCTACGACACGATGCGCGTCATCCGCGGCATGGAGCCGTTCCGGCATCTGCCGATCATCGCCATCACGGCGCGGGCGATGCAGGGCGATCGCGAGAAGTGCATCGAGGCCGGCGCCTCGGACTACATCGCAAAACCCGTCGACATCGAGCACCTCCTGATGATGATGGAAAGCTGGTTGAAGAAATGAGCGCGGTTTCGGCGGACGGTCTTCTGCGCGCACGCATCCTCGTAGTCGATGACGAGGCCCACGGCAGGCTCGCACTGCAGGAGCTGCTCGACGGGCCGGACCGCGAGGTGATCGTCGCCGCGTCAGGCGAGGAGGCGCTGGGCCATGTCGCAGCGTCGGATTTCGCGCTCGTGTTGCTCGACGTCCGCATGGCGGGCATGGACGGGTTCGAGACGGCCCGTCTGATCCACCAGTGCCCGCGCTCCGGACGCACGCCCATCATCTTTCTGACCGGAGCGTACGAAGACATGGCTTCCGTCATCCGCGGCTATGCCGCGGGCGCCGTCGATTACGTGGTGAAGCCGTTCGCTCCGGAAGTGCTGCGTTCAAAAGTGGCGGTCTTCGTCGATCTCTACTACAAGAACGCCGAGCTTGCGCGGCAGATCCTGGAGCGCCGGAGGGCCGAGGAGGCGCTGTCACGCGTGAACGAGCAGCTGGAAGCCAAGATTCGCGAGCGCACCGAGAGTCTAACGGCCGCGAACGAGCAGCTGCGCAAGGAAGTGGCGATGCGCAGAAAGGTCGAGCAGGCGCTGCGCGAGGCGAAGCAGGCCGCCGAAGCGGAGAACTTCGCCAAGACCGAGTTTCTCGCGAACATGAGCCACGAGATCCGCACCCCGATGAATGCCATCGTCGGCATGACGGAGCTCGCGCTGCAGGCGGGTCCCACGCCCGAAATGCACGAGTATCTGAGCGCGGTGAAGGTGTCCAGCGCGTCGCTTCTCGGCATCATCGACGACATCCTGGACCTCTCCAAGATCGAAGCGGGACGCCTCACCGTCGAATCGATCCCGTTCTCGCTGCGCGACTGCGTGATCGACGCGATGAGGGCGCTTGCGCTGCAGGCGCACGACAAGGGGCTCGAACTCGCCTGCGATATTGCGCCCGACGTTTCCGATGGTCTCATCGGCGATCCGCTTCGACTGCGCCAGATCGTCATCAACCTGGTCGGCAACGGCATCAAGTTCACGCCGCGCGGCGAGGTTGTCCTGAGCGTTGAGCGGGAAGTGGCGGACGAGACCGAGATGAGCTGCCATTTCAGCGTCCGCGACACGGGCATCGGCATTCCGCGAGACAGGCAGGGCGCGATTTTTCGGCGCTTCCTACAGGCCGATGCATCGACTGCGCGGCTCTACGGCGGCTCCGGGCTGGGTCTCACCATTTCCGCGCGGCTCGTCGAAATGATGCACGGGCGTATCTGGGTGGAAAGCGAAGCCGAGAAAGGGAGCGTCTTTCACTTCATAGCGCGCTTTGGCCGGCAGCCCGCGCAGGCCGGACGTGCCAACCTCCTCGAGGCTCACGGAGCGCGCATACTGGTCGCGGAAGACCATCCGGTGAGCCGGCGCGTCATCGCGGATGCCTTGCGCGAGGCGGGCGCATGCGTCCTCGAGGCCGACTGCGGGGAAGCGGCGCTGCGCCTCCTGCAGACCTCGAAACGCGCGGGGCGACCGGTTCGCGCCGTGCTGCTCGACGATACCCTTCCCGATGCCGACAGCTACGCGCTTGCCGAACGTATTGCCCATGGTCGGGGTCGCCGCGTTCCATCCGTGTTGATACTGGGACTCGGTGCGCGCCGCAATGAAAGCGGCGTCGTCGCGCTTGCGAAACCGGTGAAGCCGGCAGAGTTGCTCGATGCGATGAAACGGTCTGCAGCCGTAGCGTCCAAGTCCGCCGCGGCGCCGCCGCCCACGGAGGCGACAGGCCGGCTGCGCATCCTCCTCGTCGAGGACAATGCCTTGAGTCAGAAGCTCGCGTACTACGTGCTGCGCAAGCAGGGCCACGAGGTGATCACGGCCGATGACGGCTTGACGGCGCTCGAACGCCACGAACGCGAACCGCTCGACGTGATACTCATGGACGTGCGCATGCCGCGGATGGACGGGTTGCAGGCAGCGAGAGCGATCCGCGAGCGTGAGGGGCAATCGGGCCCGCACGTGCCGATCATTGCGCTAACCGCCAATGCCATGCCGGGAGACCGGAAAGCGTGTCTGGACGCTGGAATGGACGAATGCCTGATCAAGCCCATCCAGCCGGCGGCGCTCCTCGCGGCAATCGAGCGCCTGCGTTCCCGGAGCGCGGACGCTGAGCCTCAGCGCTGGCGCAAAGCAATCCTCGACGGGGCGGCGCTGCTCGAGCGGCTCGATGGCGACCGGGGACTGCTCGACGCCATCGCATCGGCGTACTTCCGTGACTGCGGGCCGCTCATGTCGCAATGTCGCGGCGCGCTCGCGCGCGGCGATGCGGAGAGCGTGGAGCACACGCTGCACACGCTCTCCGGCATGTTCCGCAACCTGTCAGCCGAAGCGGCAAGCGATGCGACCGCCCGGCTGCAGGCGCTCGACCTCCGTAGCGATCGAGGGGGTGCCGCCGTGTGCTTCGAGGCGCTCGAGGAAGAGGTGCGACTGCTCAACGAAGAGCTCACACGCCTGCGTTCGTGGCAGATGCGGCCGTGCAATGCGCGATCCAGACGGAGCGCGGGACATGCCAAGCCGCTCGGATGACGCAAACGTTGTCCGTATCGATCCGGACCTCGTTAATCTCGCCCGCGCCTACCTCGCCAAGCGCGCAGCCGAGATCGATATCATCGACGCCTCAATGGAGCGGCGGGATTTCGAAACGATCCAGAGAATCGGGCACAACATGCAGGGTTCGGGAGAGATGTTTGGCTTCGGCGAACTGTCGGGAGTGGGCGCGGAGATGCAGCGGGCCGTCGAAGCGGGCGATGTCCCCGGTATTTTGCGTGCCCGCCATCGCATGGCACAGTTCCTCGCGCGCACCGAAGTCGACGGCGCGCGCGCCGAACAAGAACAGCACCAGTCGACAAGCATGGACGGAGAGGCTGCACCTCATTCAGTGCTCCTCGTTGACGACGATGAGATGAACCGCATCCTCATTACGCATTACCTCGAAAGGGAGGGGTATGCGGTGACGCAGGCCGCCAGCGGCGAGGAGGCGTTGCGCATGCTGGAGGACGGGCCGCTGCCGCGGCTGATACTGCTCGACGTGGTGATGCCCGGTACAAGCGGTCTGGAAGTGTGCCGGCGCATCAAGCGCAATGTCTCCACCGGCGCGATTCCGATCGTGCTCCTCACCGCGCTTGGTAAGACCGAGGACCGTGTACGCGGCATGGAGGCGGGCGCCGACGATTTCGTCACCAAACCCGTGAGCCGGGCCGATCTTCTCGCGCGGGTCGCACTTTTCTCACCGGGTGCGTCGAGCACGAAAGGGCCGGCTTCGGACCGCGCTGCATCTTGTTCCCGGCGCATCCGGCCGTCATATCGGCGCTGAGCCGATCGAACTACCGGATTCCCTGCATCCAAACGACCGCATGAGCGCTCCTCATGCTGGAATGACGGCAGCGTTACGCCGCTTCCGGGCACGCTTGCGGTAACGCCGTCCCTATTGCACGGGACTGATGTCGGGGAGCAGCGAGCATGACGTGACGACGGTAAGGATCAGGCGGATTTGAAATGTCAGGGCGCAGGCTGTAGCATGATCGCGACACCGGCGCACGCGGGATCGCTACAAAAGAATCCGGATCGTTCGACAGTTGTGATTGCATGCAAGCGGTATAGTGGACGGGCTGCTTCCATACGCGAGAAATCGTCTAATCGTTTGCGATGTGGCGGTGACCGGGCGGGCGCCCGGCGCCTCTCTGGAACGTGTTCAGCGAGCCGAGGTGAGATCTATGAAATCCATCCTTGACCGTTCATTCCGCTATACGCCGAGCGGGCAGACCGACCTGAGAAAGACTTTCGCCCGAGTGCGTCGTGAGTTGAGGCTCACCGAGCAGCAGGCGATCGAGGCGGCGGCTGAAGCGAAGGTCAAAGTCGCTCAGCTTAGACGCGACCCGCGGGATCTCGTGAAGCAACTCTCGTCCGGCAAGCTGTAGTCCTCCCGATACCCGTTTTATGCTGCGTGGCTTCACGCTGCGCCACGCACGGCCCCACCTGTAACGCTCCACCAAGCTTCGTTGGGGCGTACTTCGCCCGTTCCGCTGCGCCAATTCGTCCTGCATGGGCGAGAGGCTGCAGTCTATGGGCGCCGTGTAGTATGCTCGCAGGCGTGAGCGTCACGCCGCATACGGCGATCGGAAGGAGTATCACGTGCCGGAACAGGATGAACGAGGCGGGAACGAGGCGCAAGTCGATCTCGAACAGGTGAGCCGCCTCATTGCGGCGCTCGAGGAGGACCTGAAACAGGTCCGTAGCGGCTCGCGCGATATCGAGCGGCTGCGCGACGAGGTCGAAACCCTCAAGAACGTGCTGAATTCACCGGTGCGCCGGCATCACTGGGTGCGCGACGGCCTCCATGGCATCCGGGAAGTGATCGAGACGGCGCTCGACAAGGCCAAGACCGAAGGCTTCAAGGGGACACGGTACATTGCAGAGATCGGCCGCATACTCGGCATGTGAAGTACGCATTTTCCTGTTCCAACCGAGATGCGATCGACATGACGGCACCTGAAAGCTTTCGCGCGGCGTGCCTCCAGTTGAATTCCGGCAACGATCTCGGCGCCAATCTCGCCATGCTCGACCGGCTCGCGCGCCAAGCGGCTGCGGGCGGCGCGCGATTCATCTTCACCCCGGAATACAGCCTCATGCTGGACGGCAGCGGGCGCGCCATGCGCGAGCGCGCGCTCGAGCCGGACGGCGGCGAGCCGCTCGCCGCGCTCCGGGCGCTCGCTCGCGAACTGGAAGTGTGGCTGCTCGTCGGGTCGCTCACCGTCCGCGCCGACGAGGCGCGCATCGCCAACCGTTCGTACCTCGTCTCTTCGGGCGGCGACGTGGCGGCGAGTTACGACAAGATACACATGTTCGACGTGACCTTGCCCGACGGAATGGTGATCAGGGAGTCGTCGGCGTACCGTGCGGGCGATCGCGCCGTCATCGCAGAAACGCCGTGGGGGCGCATCGGCCTGACCGTGTGCTACGACCTGCGCTTTCCGGGACTGTTCCGCGCCCTCGCACAGGCAGGCGCGCAGTTCATCGCTGTGCCTTCCTCTTTTCAGCGCCAGACTGGCAAGTCGCACTGGCATCCGTTGCTCAAGGCGCGCGCCATCGAGAACGAGTGCTATATCGTGGCGCCGGCCATGTGCGGCGACCATCCGGGAAACCGCCAGACCTACGGCCATTCGCTCATCGTGGACCCGTGGGGCGAGGTTCTCGCCGAAGCGGGGGAAGAGCCCGGCATCGTGTACGCCGACATCGAGCCGGCGCGGGTGGCGCGCGTGCGTGGCATGATGCCCTCGCTCGAGCACGATCGGCCGTTCAAGCCGCCGCTCGCGGGCGATTGACGCCCGCTTAACTCGTTCGCGCGAATACCGCGGATGGCGAAGCTTCCCATCCGCTCACGCTGAGTGTCTCGGCCGGCATGCTACAATCCCGCGTGCCCAGTAGAGAGTTGCCAGCGAGGGATAATCGCTGCATACGAAGCGTTGCCATTTCCATCTCCTGCCCGGCCGTGACCGGGTCGCCCTGCTGATCCATGCGCATCCTCGTCAGCAACGACGATGGCTATTTCTCGCCGGGAATCGCCGTGTTGCACCAAGCGCTCAGCGCGTTTGCGGACGTGACGGTGGTCGCGCCGGAGCGTGACCGCAGCGGGGCAAGCAATTCGCTCACGCTCGACCGCCCGCTCACGGTACGGCGATCGCAAAACGGGTTCTATTACGTGAACGGCACCCCGACCGATTGCGTACACCTCGCGGTGACGGGGCTGCTCGACGTGCTCCCGGACGTCGTGATTTCCGGCATCAATCACGGTGCCAACATGGGCGATGACACGATTTATTCCGGGACGGTTGCCGCCGCCACGGAAGGCTTCCTGCTCGGCATACCATCCATCGCGATCTCGCTCGTCGCCGAAAGCGGCGATCACTACGAGACGGCGGCGCGGGTGGCGGTCGAACTCGTGCAGCGGTTCAATGCGGGCCCGCTCGAGCAGGCGGTGCTTCTCAACGTCAATGTCCCCGACGTGCCGTACGAGCGGCTCAAGGGGACGGAAGTGACGCGGCTCGGCAAGCGGCACAAGGCGGAACCGGTTGTCAAATCGTCGACACCCCGCGGCGACGTCGTCTACTGGATCGGTGCTGCGGGCAGCGCGCAGGACGCGGGCGAGGGGACCGATTTCCATGCCGTTGCCCGGCAGGCCGTTTCGATCACGCCGCTGCAGATGGATCTCACCCGCTATTCGCAGCTCGATGTCGTGAGGAATTGGCTCGCGTGAGCTCCTCGCGTCGGGACGGCATCGGCATGACTTCGCAGCGCACGCGCATGCGCATGGTGGAAAGGCTTCGCGATGGCGGCATCCGCGATGAAGTGGTGCTTGCCGCCCTTGGCGAGGTTCCGCGCCACCTTTTCGTGGACGAGGCACTCGCCAGCCGCGCCTACGACGATTTCTCGCTTCCGCTGGGGTTCGGCCAGACGATTTCGAGCCCCTATATCGTTGCCCGCATGACCGAGCTCGCGCGCGGCGGCGGTGTTCCGCTCGGCAAGGTGCTCGAAATCGGCACCGGCTGCGGATACCAGACCGCTGTGCTCGCGCGCGTGGCGAAGGAGGTCTACTCCATCGAGCGGCTTGCACCGCTGCTTGCGCGGGCGCGCCGTAATCTGCGTGAGGTAAGAGTGGGCAATGCGCGCCTGCGTCACGGTGACGGGATGAACGGCATGCCGGAAGTCGCGCCGTTCGACGCGATCATCATGGCTGCTGCGGCGACCCATGTCCCGCCGACCTTGCTCGAACAACTTGCCGTCGGTGGTAGAATGGTTTTGCCTATGACAGTCAAGCGCGAGCAGCGCCTTTGCCTGATCGAGCGCACGATGCAGGGCTATGCCGAAAAGAAAATGGATGAAGTAAAGTTCGTCCCTTTGCTGCCGGGAGTGGGGTGACGATAGCGGTGCCGGACATTTCGCTGAGGTCGGGTATGGCGCTTGTGCTCGCCGCTGCGCTCGTTGCCGGTTGTGCAGCGCCTCGCCGCGCGCCGGTCGTGGAGCGGACGCCGCAGGCGAAGGCTCCGGTTCCGGCGAAGCCGGCGCCCGCACCCAAGCCGGCGATGGCACCGGAGACGCGCCCGCCGTTCCATACGGTGAAGAAAGGCGAAACGGTATACAGCATCGCGCTCGAGTACGGCCTCGACTACAAAGAGCTCGCCGAGTGGAACAGCATCGATCCCGCCAAGGTGCAGGCGGGGCAGCAGCTGCGGCTGTCGCCACCCGAGGCCACGGTCAGCGCGGCACCGCTCAAGACCGCGCCCAGCACCGTCGAGGCGCGGCCGCTGGGCACGCAAGCTCCGCCGCCGGGCGCGGCGCCTGTGAAGAGCGAACCCAAGGGCGTTCGCGTTCCCTACACCGACCAGACTTATGCGCAGCTCACGCAGGTGAAGCCCGAGCCGGCGACGCAGGCAAAGCCTGCGGAGGCGTCACCGCCACGCAAGCCGGAACCCCCGCCCGGACCCGGCGGCATTGCATGGATGTGGCCGGCGAGCGGCAAGGTGATCGGCACATTCAACGGCAGCACCGCCAAGGGCATCGTGATCGCAGGCAAGCTCGGACAGCCGGTCGTCGCAAGCGCAGCCGGCAAGGTGATCCACAGTGGAACGGGCATACGCGGGCTCGGCAAGTTCATCGTCATCAAGCATAACGACGCGTACCTTTCGGTTTATGCGCACAACAACAACCTGCTCGTCCAAGAAGGGGACAGCGTGGCCCGCGGCCAGAAAATCGCCGAGATGGGCAACACCGATGCCGACCAGGTGAAGCTGCACTTCGAGATCAGGCGCTTCGGCAAACCGGTCGACCCGGTACGGCTGCTGCCTGATCGCCCCGCATGAGCGTCCGCGGCGAGCCTCCCGACGAGTTGTCCGCAAACGAGCAGGAGACCAATGCCGGGCCGTGCAGCGGCGGACCGGTGAGCCCCGAATCGGAGCTGATCTCCGATGTCACGCAGGTCTATCTCAGCGAGATCGGACAGAGCGCTCTGCTCACGCATGCGCAGGAGCGCGAGTACGCGCGGCTTGCGCGCGCCGGCGACTTCGCCGCCCGCCAGAAAATGATCGAGCACAACCTGCGGCTCGTCGTCAGTATCGCAAAGCGCTACATGAACCGCGGGGTCGCGTTCCTCGATCTCATCGAAGAGGGCAACCTCGGCCTCATGCATGCGCTCGAAAAATTCGATCCGGAGCGGGGCTTCCGTTTCTCGACCTACGCGACGTGGTGGATCCGCCAGAACATCGAGCGCGCGATCATGAACCAGTCGCGCACCATACGTCTGCCGGTGCACGTGATCAAGGAACTCAACGTCGTGCTTCGCGCCTGGCGGCACCTCGAGGCGCACAGCGGGCGGGAGCCGGCCGCTGAAGACCTTGCGCAGCTCCTCGGCTGGAAGCCGGAGGATGTGCGCCGCGTGCTAGCCCGCGACGACCGGGTCGCCTCGCTCGATGCCCCGCTCGAGGTCGATCCTCTGCTTTCGGTCGGGGAATCGGTCCTCGACGAGACGAGCGCCGCCGCGCCCGACGCGCGACTCGCGAACGAAGAGATCGCGGCGCAGGTTCGTGACTGGCTGGGCCAGCTCACCGAGACGCAGCGCATCGTCATAGAGCGCCGCTATGGTTTTAACGCAGACGAGGTTTGCACGCTCGAAGAGCTGGCGCGGCAGCTCAACGTGACGCGCGAGCGCGTGCGCCAGATCCAGGTCGAAGCGCTCGCCAGACTGCGCCGGGTCCTGCTAAACCGAGGCTTGTCGCGCGAAGGGCTGCTGTAGGGCCGCTCAGGCGCTGAACCGCCTCACTCTGCGCTCCAGGTCGCGCACCGCGGTGTCGCTCGCGACCGTCCCGTAACGGAGCGCAACGTAGAGCCGCGTGATCGCCGCAACACTTGCCGCCAGATCGGGCCGCAGACGGCCGAGCCGCGCCGCGTAGTCCGTAGGCCCCTCGGCGGGCACCCGAGGCATGCCCTTGCGTCTGAGCTTGATGCAGAATTTCGCATAAGCGCGCGTGACTGGGTCATTCACGCGAGACCTGAGCGCGCCGAGCATGAACGGCAGCAGCAGTGCCATGATCACCGCAGTCGCGACGATCAGCGCGAGTCCCAAGGTGTGCCAGGTATCCGCGTCGATTCCAACCCGCGAGAGCACCCAGCGCTGGCGCTCCGGATTGTAGCCCAGCACCCACTGGTTCCATTGGTTCGCGAGCGAGTCCCACGTGAACTGCAGCTGGCGCAGCCACAGGTAATCGCCGCGCACGAGCAGCGGCAGCGGATCGGTGCGCGGCACCGCAGCCGCGATGCCCGATTGGATGCGAAGAGGAGATACCGCGGCCGTAGGATCGACGCGCACCCATCCCTCGTTCTGCATCCAGACCTCGGTCCAGGCGTGGGCGTCAGCCTGCCGCACGATGAGGTAGCTCCCGAACGGGTTGATTTCCCCGCCCTGATAGCCGGTCACGATACGCGCCGGGATGCCGGCGGCCCGCATCAGGACCGCGAATGCCGAAGCGTAGTGCTCGCAGAAACCGCGCCGGGTCTCGAACAGGAACTCGTCCACCGCATTGGCACCGAGGGGCGGCGGCTCGAGCGTGTAATAAAACTTTTCGTTGCGCAGCATGAGCAGGACTTCGCGCATGAGGGCGGCGTCGCTCGCGAACCTGCGCCGCAAGTCCTGCGCGAAGCGGACAGTACGCGGATTGGCGTGCTCCGGCAGCCGCAGCGCGCGCTGCAGGGTCTCGCGGCGCTCCTCGAGCCCGGTGCGGTATTCGAGGAAGGAACGGGCGTCGTAGCGCAGCCGGTTCACCACAGGGGTCACGGCGCGAAGCTGGAAGTCGCCGGTGAGGCGCGCGCGCGGCGGTGCCGAATCCGGAAGGTCGAGCGCGAAGAGCCAGCGCTGGTTATGCGGCTCGACTGTGACGGCGTACTCGAC
>CAMPGR010000105.1 GCA_946885605.1 uncultured Pseudomonadota bacterium | reverse complement strand
AAGCCTAGGGGACAGACCACTAAGCCAACTAAGCCAACTAAACCACTGAGGCAGCTTAGTGGTGTGTCCCCTAAGCCCCTGAGGCAGCTTAGTGGTCTGTCTGTCCCCTAATCAGGCGCGGAGGTAGCGCGGTTCGGTGAAGAGCGAGTCGATCTCGACCTTCTTGACACTGGGATCGTCCGGCACGGCGAAGAGGATCGGCGTGATGAGCTCCTCGAAGAGCCCGCGGAGGCTCCGCGCGCCGGTCTTGTACTCGATCGCGATCTCCGAGATCTGCTGAAAAACCCGGCGGTCCACGGAGAGCTCGACGCCTTCGTTCCTGAAAATCTCGCGGAACTGGTTGTAGATGCAGTTCCTGGGCTCGGTCATGATCCGAATGAGCATCTCGCGCGAGAGGTGCTGGAAGCGCGCGATGACGGGAAGCCGCCCGGTGAATTCCGGGATCAATCCGAACTCGAAGAGGTCCGTCGGCTTCACGCGCGAATTGAGCCGGTCGAGGATGTTCTGGTTGTCGTCATCGTCCGAAGTCGCGATGAAGCCGTAGCCGTGGGTCTTCGCCATGATCTCTTCGAGGCCCACGAACGCGCCGCCGCAGATGAAGAGGATGTTGGTCGTGTCGAGATACTGGGCGGTGCCGAGCTTGACCGGCGCGCCTTCCATGATCTTGAGCAGCGCGTGCTGCACGCTTTCGCCCGAGACGGCGCGCGGCTCGCCCCTGTTGCCCTTCAGCTTGTCGATCTCGTCGATGAAGACGATCCCATGCTGCGCCCGCGCGATGTCGCCATCCGCCTTGTCGAGCAGCCGCTGCAGGATCGCTTCGATCTCGTCGTTGACGTAACGCGTCTGGGCGAGCGAGGTGGCGTCGGCGGTGACGAACGGCACGTTGAGGATGTGCGAGAGCGTCTCGCACAGGAGCGTCTTACCCGTGCCGGACGGGCCGATGAGGAGGACGTTGCTCTTGGCGAGCTCGCTTGCGTCGGCGCGCGCCTTCGCTATTTTCCGGTAATGGGCGTAAACCGCGACCGCGAGGATCTTTTTCGCGTCGTCCTGGCCGATGATGTACTGATCGAGATAGCTGACGATGGTGCTCGGCTTGATCCCCCGGTCGAGCATGTTCGCGCTACGCGAGGTAACGACGTGCGCTGGGGTGAGGCGGCTGTGCCAGCGCGTCGGGCGCTTCGTAAGGACGGTGGCCCTCCACCTGCGCGGCGTAGAGGACGCGCCGGCTTTCCGAATTGAAGGCCTCCCGGCGGTGCAGCGTCGCGCGGTTGTCCCACACCACCACGTCGCCCACGGACCAGCGGTGCTCGTAGCAGAAACGCGGCTGCGTGCAATGCGCCCACAGTTCGTTGAGCAGCGCCTCAGATTCCTCGAGCGAGCAGCCGTTCACATACGCGCCGTGCCGCCTCCCGAGGAAGAGCATGTTGCACCCGGTCTCGGGATGGGTGGAGATGATCGGGTGGCTCGGACCCGGTGTGGTGCGAATGTCCTCGTCCAGGGACGCGCCGGGACGCAGCTTCATCGCGGTGTCCACGATGTTCGCCTGCTTGATCGTCTTCCCGGAGATGCGTTTTTTCGTTTCGGCGGGCAGTGCGTCGTACGCGGCGTAGCAATTCAGGAAACAGGTGCTGCCGCCCTCTTCGCGCGGCGGGATTTCCAGCGCGACCAGCATGCGGGCCGCCGTGGGCCGCTCCTTGAACGAAAAATCGGCGTGCCACACGATTTCTCCGTCGCCGAGGATGCCGACCGGCTTGTCGTCTTCCTTGATGTTGGAGACCACCGTCACTTCGGGCGGAAGGTTGAACAGGCGATTGGCGATGCGCTCTTCGAGGCTGCGTTGATGCAGATTGGATGAAGTGACCGGCGTGCCGAAGAACCGCACGAGACGGACGAGATCTTCGGCATTGAGCGACTGCCCGCGAAAGACGAGCAGGAGGTGCTCGAGCCATGCCTGGTGCAATTGCGCGAAGCTTCTCGCATCGAGCATCCTCAAATCGAGGCCGCGCACTTCCGCGCCGAGCGCGGCATCCATTGGCACGATTTCAAACGAAGCTTGCTTCAGCGGTTCGGATTGCGTGGCGGTCGTCATACTTCACTCCAAATCTCAATACATGGACAGGCGCTGCAAACCGTAGCAAAGGCCACCGGCGCGGTCAACCGATATTGGCACGCGCGCGGCATTTCATTAAGCTCGCGCATGCGATTCAATCCATCCGGAAAGGAAACACCAATCATGCAAGGAGGTAGAGGCGCCGTTCTGGCCGCACTCGCGCTCACGCTGCTCGCTTCGGCGAGCGCGTTCGCACAGAAGTATCCTCAGCGTCCAGTCCGCATCGTGGTCGGATTTGCGCCGGGCGGCGCAACCGACATCGCCGCGCGCTCGATTGCGCAGAAGCTCGCCGACACGCTGGGCGGCTCGTTCATCGTCGACAACCGTCCCGGCGCGGCCGGCAATATCGGCGCGGAGATCGTCGCGAAGGCGAATCCCGACGGGCATACGCTGCTCATGGCGAACTCGACCATCGCCATTCCATCGCTTTTCGCGCGGCTGCCGTTCGATGTGAGAAAGGATTTTGTACCGGTAAGCCTGATCGCGATCGGGCCGTCCGTGCTCTCGGCGCATCCCACGCTGCCTGCGACCGACATCAAAGGCCTGATCGCCTACGCCAAGGCCAATCCGAAAAAGCTTTCCTATGGCTCGGGCGGAACGGGCAACATCACGCATCTCGCGATGGAGCTTTTCACCTCGCTCGCCGGCATCGACATGGTGCACGTGCCGTACAAGGGCGCCTCCCCTTCGATCGTCGCACTGCTCGCCGGGGAAGTGCAGCTACTCTTCAGCTCCATTCCCGCCGCGCTGCCGCACTTGAGCGCCGGACGCATGAAAGCGTTCGGTGTTTCGATATCGAAGCGGAGCAGCGTCCTGCCGGACGTTCCAACGATAGAAGAGGCCGGCCTCAAGGGTTACTATGCGGCATCGTGGTACGGGCTGCTGCTGCCGCGCGGCGTCCCCGATGCCACGGTGACGCGGCTTGCGCAGGAAACAGGTCAAGTCATGCGCGCGCCCGACATCAAGGAACGGATGATGAGCCAGGGTTTCGAACCGGTGGGCAGCACGCCGGAAGCGTTCGCGCGATTCATCGGCGAGGAAATCCCGCGCTGGGAACGCGTGGTGAAAGCGGCGGGGATCAAGAGCCAGTGAGGCGCGCGTGAAAATCGAACGCATCGAAATCCACGTGACCGCCCTCGCCGCGCGCGTTCAGCGCATCTTCTCGAGCGGCAGCTACGACACCGGGCCCGCTGAACGCGTGCTCGGCAAACCGGTGCTCGTCAAGATCCATGCCGAGGGCGTGACCGGCTGCGCGCAAATCCGCCCCATCAGTCCCGGGCACTTCGTCGCCGACACGACACAGAGCGCGGTCGCGGCGATCAAGGAAATCTACGGTCCCGCGATGATCGGGAGATCGATCTTCGATATCGCGGGCGTGAACGAGATGTTCGACAACCGCCTCGCCGGCAATCCGGCTGCGCGCGCGGTGCTCGACATCGCCCTCTACGACGCGATGGGCAAGGCGGTCGGCACGCCGGTTCACAACCTGATCGGCGGCTGCTGCCAGCCCCGTATCCCGCTCGAATGGTCCGTCAGCATGGCGGAGGACACGGCAACGATGATCGCCGAGGCGGAGCGCGCAGTGAATGATTTCGGCATACGCGTGCTTTGCCTGAAAATGGCGGACCGCAGAGGATGGCGGCAAGACGTGAAGAACTTCGAGGCGGTGCGGCGCGCGGTGGGGGATGACGTGATGATCGGCGTCGATCCCAACACCGGCTGGACGCTGGCGGACGCCTTGTCTGCGATACGCGAACTGAAACCGATGGGCCTCGGTTACATCGAGCAGCCGGTGGCGCGGCGCGATCTCTACGCCATGGCGGAAATCCGAAGAGCGGCCGACGGGGTTCCGGTGATGGCCGACGAGGCGCTTTTCACCTTGCAGGATGCCTACGCGCTCGCGCATGCACGCGCGGTCGATGCGTTCTGCATCAAGCTCTACAAGCTGGGCGGCATCACGCCGGCGAAGAAAATCGCCGCCGTGGCGGAGGCTGCGAACATCCAGCTCAACTGCGGCGGGCTCGCCGTGCAATCACAACTGGAAGCTGCGGCCGGTGCCCACTACTATGCAAGCACGCCGGCGTCGCGCATGATGGGCGCCGCAGAATTCGTGATGGGCCTCAACGCGACAGCGAAGGATCCGCTGTGCCCGGAGAGCGATTTCGTGCTGCGCGACGGGCACGTCGAGGTGCCGCGCGGGCCGGGCCTCGGCATCACGATCGACGAGGCGGCGCTCAAGAAATGCACATTGCTGCACGAGCGTGTGAGTTGAGGCACTGCCTCGCAATACTGTTGGCGCTCGCCTGCGCCGCCGGGACCCATTCCGCGCGTGCATCGCTCTCCGTCGCCCGCGAACCGTCAACGGGCTACGCTGCGACCGCTGCAACCGAGTACGCGCGCTTCATCCGCATGACGTCCGCCGGGCGCGACGTGGTGCTTGCGACGAAGCCTGCCGGAGACGCGCCACGCCGGGCGCGACAGTCGCGTGTCGGCGCGCCGGTCGTTGCCGTGACCGCGCCGGGGGCGGGCCAAACGGGCTACGTGCATTACTTCTTGCTGCGGCTGCCCGATGAGACGCTGGAAGTGCAGGTCGGCATCGAGATGCCCGACCAGCGCATCGCCTGGTCCTTTCCCGACCTCGGCGCGGTCGTGTCGCCGTTCATCGAAGCGGGCACCGTCGAAGCGGGCGATAAGCAATACGAAGTGTGGCATCTCTACGGGCTGCGGCCATTCCCGGACGACGCGACAATGAACGCCTTCCAGAAGGCGTTGCCTGCGCGCGTGCGACGCCTCACCGGGCGAAACGTTCCCTATTGCGAGAACGACGGGCCGCAGAGCCCCTGCATGAGCTGTCTCGGCTTCGTGATGCGCGTGTTGTTTCCCGGACGCAACGACGGCTACCCGGAGGTGCCGCGCGACTTCTCGCGCGCGGTGACCGCTTCGCGTTACACGACGCACGACCTCCTGCTTTATCTGACCGGGATGCTGGCGCTACCCACGCGGCAGGCGCGGCTGCAGCGCCTCAACGCGCTTGCCGTTCCCGAGTCGCTGCGTGACGATCTGGAAGCGCTCGTCTACGCCATGAAACCGGTCGAGTCGGCGGCTGGCGCGAAATCGGCCAAAGGCGGCGAGGCGACGCCGAAACGGGCAGAGCCACGCACGGCGAGCGCCGGTGCCCGCAACGCGCAGCGCAAGAAACTTTAACCAACGATCCACCACCAGAAGGGAGAGCATCATGCTGTGGGCCATTTCCTGCGTCGATAACCCGAACACCGGCAAAATTCGCGATTCGGTGCTGCAACCGCATCGCGACTACCTCAAGAGCCAGAAACACATCCTCGTCCTCGCGGGCGCGACGCAGAACGACGACGGCACCGAAGCGATCGGGAGCCTCTTCGTCGTCAACGTCGGGAGTCGCGCGGAAGCAAAAGCGTTCTCCGACGGCGATCCGTTCACCCAAAATGGCGTCTTCAAGAGCATCACCATCACCCGAATGCGCAAGGGCCAGTGGAATCCCGAGGCGGCCGAGGGCGCGTGAGCGGCATGGCCGCAAAGACGCATCCCGCAGCTCAGTTCCGCCGGCTGCTGGCGCGGCCGGGGTTGATTCGCGGCATCAACGTGTACGACCCGCTCACGGCGCGGCTTGCGGAAGCGACCGGGTTCGACGCCATCGCCCTCGGCGGCTACCAGCAGGGGAGCGCGCTCTGCGTGCCGGAGCCGACGCTCACCATGACGGAAGTGATCGAGGGCGCGCGCCTCATCACCAAGGCGGTAGCTATCCCGCTCAAGGTCGATTGCGGCGCCGGATTTGGCGAGGCGGTGCACGTCACGCGGACCATACGCGAGGCGGAAGCGGCGAACATCGCGTGCCTGCACATCGAGGACCAGCACTATCCCAAGCGCGCGCACTATCACCGGTTCGAGGAGCAGGTGATTTCCATCGACGACATGCTGGCGAAGATCAAGGCGGCTGTGGCGGCGCGCACCACCGAGCTCGTCATCGTCGGTCGCACCGATTCGATCCACACCCATGGGGTCGAAGAGGCGATCCGCCGCGCCGGGCTTTTCGCCGAAGCGGGCTGCGACATGGTGGAGGTCTTCCCCAATACGGTCGAGGAGGCGCAGCGCATCGCGAAGGAGGTGAAGGCGCCGCTCGTCTATGTGAACTCGTCAGGCAATCGCAAGGGCCGTCCGGTGTTCTCGTGGAGCGAGCTCGAAGACATGGGTTACAAGCTTGCGATCGACTCGACCACCGTGATCCTTTCCGCCGTCGAGGCGGTGCGCAGCGCCATGACGACCTACATGCAGACCGGGCGTCCGCCCCAATCGGTCGTCGCCAATGTGGAATTGCGCCGCTACATCGAATCGCTGATCGGGCTGGAAGAGTACTACGCCATCGAGGAACAGACGCTCGGGCTCGGCAAGCACGCGATCAAGTAACCGAAGCAATCAACAGCGCCTACGGAGGAGATCAATGAAACTGGAGTGGCCCACCGATCGTATCGATTACGTGCCCATCACTGGCCGGCCGCCGCTGCCTTTGCCCGACGGTGCGAAGGTCGTGGTATGGCCGTGCGTGAACGTCGAGAATTGGGTCATCGATCAACCGATGCCGCGCACGGTGGTGAATCCGCCGGGCGGGGTTGCGAAGAACGTGCCCGACATCCCGAACTGGGCATGGCACGAGTACGGCAACCGCGTCGCGTTCTGGCGACTGAAGAAGATCTTCGACGAGTTCGGCGTGGCCGCATCGTGCGTGCTGAACGGAACGGTGTGCGACGCCTATCCCCAGATCGTCGATGCCTGTCTCGAGTCGGGCTGGGATCTCGTCGGGCACGGCTGGATCCAGCGCGCGCTGCCCGCAGTGCCGGACCAGCGCGACATGATCCATCGCGTCTTCAAGCGGTTGAAGGAGTACTCCGGCAAGCCGCCGAAAGGCTGGCTCGGCCCCGCGCTCGCCGAGACGCACGACACGGTGGACTGGCTTGCGGAAGCGGGCTTCGAATACGTCGCCGACTGGGTGCTCGACGACCAGCCGGTGGATCTGCGTACCCAGCACGGCACGCTGGTGAGCATCCCCTACACGCAGGAGCTGAACGATCTGGCGATGCTCCTGATCCAGGGCCATCGCGCGGCCGAGTATTCCGATCGCGCGATCGACCAGTTCGACCAGTTGCTCGAAGACGCCACTGCGGACGGCTCGTCGCGGGTGATGTGCTTCACCATGCATCCTTACATCATGGGTGTGCCGCACCGCGCGAAGCATCTGCGCCGCATTCTCGAGCACGTGTGCAACCGATCAGACACGCTGGTATGGACCGGCGAGCAGATTCTCGAGTGGTACAAGAGCGTGCGCCCGAAAGGCGCCTGGCCGCCGGCGCCACAGAAATCGCGCAATGCGGGGCGCGAGAGTGACGGGCCTCGTAAGACGGCCAAGGGCAAATGATATACGACTGCTTAATGGGAGATCGAATGTTGCGGTATAGCTTTGTTGTCATGGCCATTGCGGCCGGTGCAACTGCATTGGGCGCCAACGCGCAGGCCGCGGAGCCCAAATCCAGTTACCCGACACGCAGCGTGCGCATTGTTGTGCCGTTTGCTCCGGGCGGCTCCGATGTCGCGGCCCGCATGCTCGCCCAGCGACTGGGAGAACGGCTGGGGCAGACGTTCGTGATCGACAATCGCCCGGGAGCGGCAGGTGTTCTGGGAACGGAGATCGTGGCGAAGGCGCCGGCTGACGGTTACACCCTGCTCTTTGCCACAGCTTCGTTTGCGGTGACTGCGGTGGTGTACAAGAAGCTCTCGTACGATCCCCTGAAGGATTTTGCGGCCGTTGCATCGCTTGGCTCGGTGCCTTTCGTCCTCATCACGCATCCCTCGCTCCCCGCAACCACGGTCAGGCAGTTTGTCGCGCTCGCGAAAGCGCGTCCCGGGGAGCTGAACTACGGCTCGCCCGGCGCGGGCGGCATCGGGCATCTCGCACACGTGCTCTTTGCAAAGCACACCGGCATCCGTGTCACGCATGTGCCGTACAAGGGTACGGGTCCGGCGGTCACCGCTTTGCTGATCGGCGAGATCCAGTGGATGATGCCGAACCTGATCGGCGCCATGCCTCAGGTACAGGCCGGAAAAGTGAAAGCGCTCGCCGTCGCAAGCGCCGCGCGTTCACCGCTGGCACCCGAGATTGCCACCATGAAGGAGGCCGGTGTTCGCGATGTCGAGATGGGCACGTGGTACGGGGTCGTGGCGCCGGCCGGGACGCCGGATGCGGTAGTCCGCTTGCTCAATCGCGAGATCGGGGCTCTGCTGGAGACGAAGGCCTTCCGCGACCAGCTTGCGACGCGCGGCATCGTGGCGCAGGTCGGCTCGCCGGAACAGTTTTCCGCATTTATTCGTGCCGAGATGGACCGCTGGGGAAGCGTTGCGCGCGAGGCGGGACTGTCGGAGATGAACTGAGGAGGAGAGCATGCGGCGGTTGCGTTGGATGGGGAATGCGGCGGTTGGGCTGATGCTCCTGAGCGGCACGCTCGCTTCAGCTCAGGACAGCTATCCGAGCAAGGTGATTCGCATCGTCACTCCGGCGTCGGGCGGAGGCTCGGATGTGCTCTCGCGCCTCATCGCGCCGGGACTCTCCGCGAGTCTGGGACAACAGGTGATCGTGGACAACCGCGGCGCAATTGCCTCCGAACTCGTGGCGAAGGCACCGCCGGACGGCTATACACTGCTCGTCAACGGCAGCCCGATGTGGTTGCTGCCCGTCCTGCGGCCGAGCTCGTCCTGGGACCCCATTCGCGATTTCGCACCGATCACGCTGGCGGTGAGTTCGCCGAGCATACTCGTCGTGCATCCGTCGGTGCCCGCGAAGAATCTGAAGGAATTGATCGCGCTGGCGAAAGCGCATCCGGGCAAGCTCAACTACGCGGCCGGCACGATCGGCGCGACGCCCCACCTGGCCGGCGAGCTCTTCAAGGTCATGGCAGGCGTCACCGTCGTGCGCGTTCCATACAAGGGCTCCGGCCCGGGCCTCATCGGTTTGATGACCGGAGAAGTGGAGTTCATGTTTCCCGGCGCGGCTTCGGCATGGAGCTATGTGAAACAGGGCAAGTTGCGGGGACTTGCGATCTGCAGCGCACAGCCTTCGCCGCTCTTTCCCGGCATCGCTACCATGTCCGCGACGGGCTTGCCGGGATTCGAGTCGGTTTCACCGCAGGGCATCGTCGCACCGGCGAAGACACCCGCTGCGATCGTCAATCGCTTGAATCAGGAGATCGTGCGCATCCTGAACAGCAGCGAAGTGAAAACGCGTCTGGCAAATGGCGGCATCGAAGTCGTCGGCAGCTCGCCCGAGCAGTTTGCAGCGATGATCCGGACCGACATGGAACGCATCCGCAAGCTCTCCCGGGATGCCGACATCAAGGTGGACTGAAACGCGGGCCGTTACGAAGGAATTCCAGCATGACGACGCCCCCGCGGGATGAAAGACTTGGAGTGGCTGGCCGCGTCGCGGTTGTAACGGGCGGCAACCGCAATATCGGCCGGTGCATCGCGCTCACACTGGCACAGGCCGGCGCGAATCCGGTGATCTTGTTTGGCCACGACGAGAAGACGGCGCAGGAAACCTGCGACGAAATCTCCCGGTATGGCGCGCGCTCTGCCATGTACCAGGTGGATCTCGCGGACGTCGAGCGCCTGCGCTCTATAGTTCGCGAGATCGAGCGCACTGTCGGTGTCGTCGATATTCTGGTGAACAACGCTGCGACGCGTCCTGCGCGCACGATCCCGGAGATCACGGTCGAGGAATGGGATCGCGTCATCGCGATCAATCTGCGCGCGCCGTTCTTCCTGAGCCAGGCCGTGTTGCCCGGCATGGTGCGCAAGGGTTGGGGCCGCATCATCAATATCGGCGGAACGGATGCCTACTGGGGCAAGAACCGGCGCGCCCACGGCGTCAGTACCAAGCTCGGCATCGTGGGGCTCACGCGCGCGCTTGCTGTCGAAGTTGCGCGTTTTGGCGTGACCGTGAACACCATCGTGCCGGGAACGATCGATACGGTGCGTCCACGCCCGGAATGGTATCCCGGCCTCGAATCGGGTTTTGCCGAGCGCAGGGAACGGATCCCCATGGCACGCCTGGGCAAGCCGCAGGAAGTTGCAAACGCCTGCCTCTTTCTCGCGAGCGAGCTTGCAAGCTACACCACGGGACAGGAACTTTTCGTGGCGGGCGGCGTGCCGCTCGTCCGGCAGCCTTCCGACGAGTACGCAGCCGAAACGTTCGAACGGCAGCCGGAGAATCCGTAGAGTCGGAGGAAAGAGAATGAGCATGGGCCGCCGGATGCGCGAATTGCTGCGCGAGAAGAAATACGTTTACACGCCCGGAATCACGCACGCCTTGCACGCGATGATCGTGGAGAAAGCGGGCTTCGATTACGTTTATATGGGCGGCTACGACGTCTCGCTCACGCTGTTGGGGCTGCCGGACGTGGGGCTCATCACCGCGACCGAGATGGTGGAGAACGCTCGCCACATCGCGCGTTCGGTGAAGCTGCCGGTGATTGCCGACGCGGACACGGGTTATGGCAATGCCATCAACGTGGTGCGAACCGTACGGGATTTCGAATCTGCCGGGGTGGCGGGGATTCATCTCGAGGATCAGCTCGCGCCCAAGCGCTGCGGGCACGTTGCCGGCAAGACGCTGGTGCCGCTCGATGAAGCGGTCGGGAAAATCCAGGCCGCGCTCGATGCGAGAACGGACCCCGATTTCATCATCATGGCGCGCACCGATGCGATCGCGGCGTCAGGCGGCGGCTTCGACGAAGCGGTGCGCCGGGGCAAGGCCTATGCCCGGGCAGGCTGCGACATGCTGTTCGCGGAGTTTCCGAGCGCGGAGTTGGATCTTCCCAGAAGGTTTGCAGCGGAAATCCACAAGGAGTTCCCGGGGTTGCCGCTCTACTTCAACTACTCCTCGAATCTCGAGTGGCGTGAATCGAAGGTCACCTTCGATGACATAGCGGCACTGGGCTACAAGGCCATGCACGTCTCGCTTGCCGGGATGCGGGCCACAATGCAAGCCACCTGGGATTACGCGGTAGATCTCAGGGCGCGCGGCGCACAAGCTGAAATCGACTTTGAAGAAAGATTGCTGAAGCACCCGATGGGCGACCATCACGCATTCGCCGGATTCGCGGCGATCAAGGCGATGGAGCAAAAGTATCTCGCCGAAGACGAGCTGGATAGGAAGTATCAAGGCGCGACCGGCCTGTGAGCGATTCGTTCGCACGCCGGTTCTGCTGACATCGAAGCATTTTCCATAGGAAAGGAAGGGTTGTGGCAACACCGTCACCGCTGGTGAAGTTCAGGGAATTGATGAAACGGCCTCGTTTTATCCCCGCGCTCGGGATATGGGACCCGTATACGGCGCGCGTCGCGGAAGCGCTAGGGATCGAATGCGTGCACATCGGCGGCTATCAGCTGGGCGCGCACTACGTGACGAGCGAACCGCTCGTTACCCTGACGGAGCTTGCCACGACCACGCGCTACGTGACTTCGGCGGTGCGCATCCCGGTCATAGTCGATGCCGGCGCGGGCTATGGCGAGCCGCTCCACGTTATGCGCACGGTCCGGGAGTTGGAGCGCGCCGGCGCGGCCGGTCTGCACATCGAGGACCAGATCTATCCCAAGCGCGCGCACTATCACAAAGGGATCGAGCACGTGATTCCGCGCGACGAGATGGTGGCGAAGATCAAGGCCGCGCTCGCCGCGCGCACCAATCCGGATTTCCTCATCATGGCGCGCACGGATGCGATGCATACGCACGGTTTTGCCGAAGGCATCGAGCGCGCCAACCTCTACCTCGAAGCAGGCGCCGAGATGGTCATGATTTTTCCGGATCGGGAGGACGAGGCGCGCCGCGCGCCGCGTGAGATCAAAGGGCCGGTCGCCTATACCAACAGCGAAGGCAACCGGCTGCGGCGCCCGCTATTCTCCGTCCAGGAGTTTGAGGACCTGGGCTACAAGCTTTCCACGTATCCGACCGCGCTGCTGTGCCCGGTGACGCAGGAGATCAAGCGCGTGATCACCAATCTCAGGACAAAAGGCGAAACCGGTCTCGATCGCGAGCAGATGATCGTCTGGCGGAAGGAAGTCGAGGATCTCATCGGCCTCGAGGAGTATTACCGCATCGAGAGCGACACGGTGGAGCGCTGACCGGCGAGCGCCGGCATGCGGCACCCGCTATAAGCTTCCAGACAGCGCGAATGCGTTGAGGGTGCTCAGGTCGCGAGGGTCGCGCGCACTTCCGCGGAACGGTCCCAGAAATTCGGGATCAACGTGCTCGAATAGCCGGACACGAACGGATTCTCTTTCCCGGTTGCCGCATCGAACACATGGCGTTTCACCGCGCCGATGTTCGCGCCGTAGACGTGTATGCTGATCGACACGCGATCGTCGAACGCGTTGGCGACTTCGTGGATATCGCCGACGGTGGGCGATACGCAGTCCACTTCGCCGGGCAGCAAGCGGGAGGACTCGTGCGCGACCATGACGCTCGCGCCGGGCGAAAACGTGAACCGGCGGCACAGCTCGGCGCCGCGCATCATGCCGATCAAGCCCCACACCGTGTGATCGTGCACCGGGGTTTTCTGTCCCGGCCCCCAGACGAAGCTCACCACCGAGTAGCGCTCGAGCGGATCGCAGTAGAGCAGGTATTGCTGGTAATACTGCGTATGCGGCTTGGCGCACTCGTCAGGCAGCCAGTCGTCGTGGCTCACCAGCGCCTTGAGAAGCTTGCCGCCCTCGTCGAGCATGATCGGCTCATCCTTGCCCGCGCGCTCGATGAGCCGCGTGAACTCTGCTATGAAATTTCTGAAGCGGGAAGGATTGCTCATGTTCGGGATGTGTTGTGTGGGTTGTTCAATTCCGCGAGCACTTCATCGGTATGGGCGCCGAGTGCGGGTGGCGGGCGATAGACACCCAGCCGCGAGCCGGACACGCGCTGCGGCGAGATAACGGCACTCGTGTTCACGCCGTTCGGCAACTCGATATTCTCCACCCATTCCATGTGCGCGACTTGGGGGTCGGCGAGCACTTCCGAATAGGAGTTGAGCGGGGCACACGGCACGCCGCGTGCCCTGAATATCCTGAGCAACTCCTCGGCATCGTACTTCACGAACTCCTCTTCCAGCAGCTCGCGCAGCGCGTTCTGGTTCTTCGCGCGCATCGTGGGTGTAGCGAAGCGCAGGTCCTGCGCGAGATCCGGACGCTTTATGCCTTGGCACGCAGACTGCCACAGCTTGTCCGTGCC
>CAMPGR010000104.1 GCA_946885605.1 uncultured Pseudomonadota bacterium | reverse complement strand
CGGATATCGTGCAGAAACTGGAAGCGCAGGCGCTCGACCCGTGGCCGGCCACGCCCGAGGAATTCAGCGCGAAGTTGAGGACCGATTTCGAGAAGTACGCCAAGCTCATCAAGCTGAGCGGCGCCAGGATCGAGTAGGGCGCGGAGCGGCGCGCGCGGTAAGACGCGCCGCTATTTCTTTTTGCGTTCGGCGAACGCGCGCATGAGCCGCTGCGGTTCATCGGTATTGCGCGCTTCCACGATCGCCGCAATGCCCTGCCGCACCGCGTCGATGATCGACATGCGTTCCCAGTCCTGGACGAGGCGCTTCTGCAGGCGCACCGCACGCGGCCCGGCGGCGAGGATCGCCGCAACCCATTTTTCGACCGCAGCGTCCAGCGCGGCGGGCGCGACGAGCCGGTCGAGGAACCCGCAGCGGTGCGCTTCCTGCGCATCGATGAGTTCCCCCGTGAGCACGAGCTCGCGCGTCTTGCCCCAGCCGATGAGACCGGGGAGGAGGCACGCTTCCATGCCGGACGGAATGCCGAACCTGACCTCCGGCATGCCGAATTTCGCAGTGTCCACGCCCACGCGCATGTCGCAGGATGCCGCGAGCTCCATTCCGGCGCCGAGGCAGTAGCCGTTCACGCGCGCGATCACCGGCACCGGCAGGCGGCGGATGGCATCGCACGCAAGGTGCGTCTTGGTGCTGATGTCCTCGGCGTCCTTCCAGTCGACCTCCGCCATTTCCTTGAGATTCGCCCCGGCGATGAACGAGCGATCGCCCGCGCCCGTCAGCACGGCAACGCGCAACGCTTCATCGCCCGCGAGTTCGCGGAAGGCGGCAATGAGCGCTTCCTTGCCCTTCCTGCCGAGGGCATTGCGTTCGCCCGGGTTGTTCACCGTGACGTACGCCACCCGTCCGGCGTCGCCGCGCGTCTCGACGCGCGTGGTAACCATATCGTTCATGATGGGATAAAGGGAGATGACAGCAGAAGAATGGCGCGAATGGTAGGGTAGTGCGCCGAAGCGGTCAATTGCGCAACCGGCAAGTCCCGTTTGCAGCGGCTTGCTTGACAGCGTTCTCCGGTGTGCCTACCGTTTCTGCGCGCACACATTACGCCCGCATACCCCCAAAAAAGGAGTGGAGCATGAAACTGTACGGTTCGCCCACATCGCCCTATGTCCGCAAATCCCGGGTGCTCGTCAAGGAAAAGGAGATCGAGTGCGAGTTCGTCACCGAGGACCCGTGGCCCGAGGACAGCGCGATCCCGCGCCGCAATCCGCTCGGCAAGGTGCCCGTGCTCGAGATCGCACCGGACAGCTACCTTTTCGAATCGGTGTTTGTCACGCATTACCTCGAGAATCTCGACGGCAAACCGCTGGAGCCGAAGGATGCGGCGGGTTACTGGCAGGCGCAGTGGTGGCAGGCGCTGGGCAACGGCGTGATCGACGCGGTCATCGCGCGCGTGCTGGAGACGCGGCGCCCCGCGGACAAGCAGTGGGCCGACAAGCTCGCGCGCGAAGAGGCGCGCGTGCAGCGCGCGACCGGGGTCGCGGAGCACGCGTTCAAGGGGGGCGATTTTCTCGTGGGGGACAGCTTCACCATGGCCGACCTCGTCATGGGCGTCGCGATGCAGTACGTCGATTTCCGCTATCCGCACGACTGGCGCGGCAAGGCGCCGAAGCTCGCGCGCTGGCATGCCGGGATCGTCGCGCGGCCTTCGTTCGAGGAGACGCTGCCGCCCGGTTTCGTCAAGCCGATCTAAAAATGCCGTGAGGCGGTCACTGGCTTCAACTCGGGATCGAGCTCGAGCTCGAGCAGCGTGTTGCACTCGATGCGCTGCGGCGTTGCGGCGAGGAAAGCCTGGAGAGCCGCTTCACTGGACGCACGCGCGTAACGCCACCCGTAGAGCGCCGCGAGCCCGCTGAAGGCGATGACCGGCGGCTCCAGCGTGAACGAAGCAAGCTCCCCGCCCGCGAGCCGCCGCGCAGCTTCGTTGAGCGTGGCGTAGCGCCGGTTCGAGAGTATGACGAGCAGGACGCGCGTGCCGCTGTGCGCACCGGTCCACAGCGCTTCGGATGCGTAGAGCGCGGAGCCGTCGCCGATCACGGCGACCACCTGACGTTCCGGTCGCGCGATAGCCGCCCCCACCGCCGCGGCGAGACCCCAGCCGATGCCGCCGCTGCCGTTGATGAAGTAGTCGCCCGCCGGCAGCTTCATCCATTGCCGCACATCCGAAGTGGACAATCCAGATTCATCGAGCCACAGTGCGGAGCCGAAATGCTCGAGCAGCGCATGGATCGCGCGCGTGGGGTGCAGCGCGCCGCAGGCTGCCGGCAGTTCCATGGCAACGCGCGCCGAGCTTTTCCCGTCGACCGATGCGCCCGCGTTCTCCAGTTGCCGGTTGATCGCTGCCAGTGCAAGACGCGGATCCGCCGTGCACGCGAGCTCGAATTCGCCGTCGGTTGCCATGACCGAAGGGTCGTGCCCGATCCACGCCTTGCGTTGCGCGAGCCTTCCTTCGCTGTAGAGCGTCGTGCGGAATCCGCGGCCGCCGAGGAAGAGCAGCGCATCGTGCGGGGCAAGCCTTTCCACGATTTGCGCCATGCTGGGTGGCAGGTAACCCGCATAGCACGCTGCAGTGCTCGCCACGGGCAGCACCCCCGTGTACGGCGCAACGTAAACTGGCGCGCCGGCGAGCGCGGCGAGACGCTCCAGCTCCTGCGCGGCATCGCTCCAGTGCACGTCTTCGGCGGCGATGATGGCCGGCTGCCGTGCGGAAGCGAGAAACTCCGAGAAATGCGCGGTGCTTTCGACATCGGGCGCCCCGAGGCGCGGCGCGCTCACCACTGCCGGCTTTGCAGCGATTTCCTCCTCGAGGAGATCCGGCGGGCAGACGAGCGCAACGGGCGCGTAGGGTGGGGTCAATACTGTCCGCAATGCCCGCTGCACGGTGTGTGCGGCGTCGTGCCGGGTGTTGAGCGAAAACACTGCCTTGCACACTGTGCTCGCCATCCTGTCGAGCGGGCCCCACAGAATGGGATGCGTATGGAGAAAGCGCCGGTCTTGCCCGCCCACGAGCGCAAGGAGCGGCGTGCCCGCGATGCCGGCGGTGTAAAGGTTTCCCATGCCGTTGCCGAGGCCCGGGGCGACATGCAGGTTCACGACGCCGAGCGCGCGGGCGGCTCGCGCGTATGCATCGGCCATGGGCACCGCTGCAACTTCGGAGAGCGCGACGACGTACTCGAGCGTGCGCCGCCGCTCGCTCGCGCGCACGAGCGGGATCTCCGTCGTCCCCGGATTGCCGAAAATATGGCGCACGCCGTTCGCCTCCAGCGTGCGCAGCAGGAATTCAGCGACTTTCACTCATCAGCCGGCTGCACGTTGCGGAATGATCGCGAATCGCCTCAGCGTGCGATCGGCTTGATGCTTCCGCAGTCCACCGAGAGCCACTTGCCCGTCTGCTCCACCGTCATGCGTTCCGGCTTGCCTTCGACCGTCGTATTCACGATCGACTTGCCGGTGTACGCGGTGGGGCTCGAGAAGCTGACCTCGCTTTCGCCGCTCGCCGGTGGGTTCCCGCTGCAGGTGAACTTCACCTTCAGCGTGTCCCCCGTGCGCTGGACGACTTGCTGGGTGCAGTTGCCGTCCTGTTGCGGAATTTCGTCACGCTCGGCCTGCTCCTTCGTGATGCACATCCGCACGCTGCGGCCGTTCGCACCCATGCCGACGCCTTGTTGCGCCATCATCTGCTCGAATTTCTTGCGCTGCTCAGGGGGCATGCTCGCGAGCTGCTTCTGCATCTCGCTCATCGCCTGCTCCAGCTGGCCGCTCTGGGACTTCATGGCGAAGTGGTGTTCCCACAGGCCGGGCGCATCCGGGTCTGCGCGGACGCGCTGCCGGCGGCGGCGACAGCGGTGGATAGAAGAGCGGCGGCGATGAGGTGCTTCATGCGTTCTCCCTACAGAAGGTCGATTAAGGCGATTTCTTGAGGCCGATCTGTTCCATGACCCGCGCGAGCGCGGCGTCCTCTTTTGCGATCATCTGGCCGAACTCTTGCGCGGGCAGGAACCCCGGGCTCACGTAAAGCTTTGCGGCCGCTGCTGCGAATTCCGGGCCCTCCACCGTCTCGCGCACGGATTTTTCGAGCGCCGCAATGACGCTCTTCGGCGTGCCCTTCGGCACGGCGATGCCGCGCCATGCATCGAGCGCGACATCGAGGCCCATCTCGCGCGCGAGCGGCACGTCGGGGAACGACGGGTCACGCCGGGTGGAGAGGGCGGCAAGGAGCCGGATCTTGCCCGCGCTCACGTTTCCGGCAAGCGCGCCGGGAAACTGGATCACAACGTCCACGTGACCGCCCATCAGGTTGGGAATGATCTGCGATGCCGAATAGGGCACCTCGGTCACCGAGGCGCCCGCGGTTTTGAGCAGCACGACGCCGGAGAGATGGGTGTGGCTGCCGACGCCGGAATTCGCCACAGTGATCTGCCCCGGGCGCGATTTCGCATCGGCAATCAACTCCTTGAGGCTCTTCCACTTCGAATCGCTGCGCACCGCGACGACCACCGACTCGACGAGCGCGCGCGCGACGGGCTCGAAGCTCCGGTAATCGAATGGCAGCTGGCCCGAATGATAGGTGGTCGAAATGGAATTGGAATTCCAGACGATCGAGTAGCCGTCGGGCTTTTGGGCGGCCACGTGCTTGTAGCCGATGGCGCCGCCCGCGCCGGGCCGGTTGACGACGGGAACGTTGACACCCAGCTGCTTCGCCATTCCAGCCGCGAGCGCGCGTGCGGTCACATCGGCCGAAGTTCCGGCGGGAAAGAGGACCGTCATTTCGATGTTGCTGCCCTTCCTCGGGTAGGGCGCGTCCTGCGCGTGGCCTGCAGCTGAAATGGCCATAAGGGAAAGCGCGCCCGATGCAGCGAGTAAGCTCCTCCATGCTTTCATTGCCTTCCTCCTCGTCAGGTGGACAATCACATCAGCCGGGCGCTCTTTGTCAGCCAAGAACCTCGGCAATCTCCACGCGTCGTCCTTCGCGAGCGGATTTGATGCCCGCAAGCAGCACGGCGAGCGAATCGGTCGACCTTTCGCCATCCATCTCGGGCTCTCCCTCGCCGCGCACGGCGCGCGCGAATTCTTCGAGTTCCTCCACGATGCTGTCGTTTTTCGTGCACGGCACGGGATCGGGGCGCTTCGAGCCGCGTTTGAGCACGCGCAACCCGTTGTGGAGATCGTAGTAGGCGGTCGCCTGCTTGCCATAGATGTTCATGAGGTAGTACTCGGACGCCGAGGCGTAACAGGCGTTGAGCGTGGAGATCGCGCCGTTTTGATGCTCGAGGATCAAGCTCGCCACGTCGGGATTCTCGCCGGGCAACACGAGCTGCGCGAGGCTTCCGCGCACCGCCTTGATCGGCCCCATGAGGTAGGCGAGCACGTCGGCATAGTGAATGCCGATCTGCAGCATGACGCCGCCCGGCATTCCTTCGGCCGTGTAGCGCCAGGAGTTGAGATCGAACTGCCCGAGGCGATCGCGGCTGATGTTCGCTTCGGCATTGACGAGCGTGCCGAACGCGCCGTCGTCAATCTGGCGACGCACCCAGCGGAAATGGCTTTCCTTGCGGCGCTGATAGCCCAGCGCCAGCACGACACCCGCTTCGCGGCACGCGCGAGTGAGCTTGCGCGCGTCCGCGATCGTATTCGCGATCGGCTTGTCGAGAAATACATGCTTGCCGGCCCTGGCGGCGGCGCACGTCGTCTCGCAGTGTACGTTGTTGGGGGTCGTGTTGATGATCGCTTCGATTCCGCGGTCCTCGAGCACGGCTTCATAGCTCGGTGCGGCGCGGCAGCCGTACTTCGCAGCGAACGCCTCGCGCTTCTCCGGCGAGCGCGTGTAACAGGCTACGATCTCGAGCTTGCCGGAGCGCTTGATCGCGTCGGCGAGCACATCCGACCACCAGCCCATGCCGATCGAAGCGACCTTTACCGGTTCGAATGCCATTGGCTTCCTTCCTCCTCCTTCGAATGTTATCGTGCGTCGATCTTCCAGCCGGCGCCGATCGACTCCACCGCTTCCCGTGCAATGCGGTCGTCCAGCTCCCAGTTGGCGCCGCTCACGCCGATGCCGCCGATGCACTCGCCGTCCACGATGATCGGATAGCCGCCTTCCATGGCGGTCCAGCGCTCGGGACCCGCGGCCAGCGCGAGGCCGATGGCATGGCTCGTATCGAGCGGCTGGGCCGCAGCACCCTTCGCGGTCGTGGGGCGCTTGTTGGAGGCGGCGCACACCGCCTTGGTGGTGGACGAATGGACGGTATGGAAGCGGCCGCCGTCCATGCGCTCGAGCAGCATGAGGTGGCCGCCGGCATCCGCTATGGCGACCGTGATGGCGAATTGCGCCTCCTCCGCGAGGCGGATTGCGGTCTCCATCATTTTCTTCGCGCCGGCCGGCGTGAGGCGCTTCGATTCGGCTACGTACACGTTCCCTCCTCGTGGATGGCCTGCTAGCGCAGGACGAATGGATTGGGGACTTCGGTGGCGGTCGAAATCCACACGCTCTTCACCTGCAGATACTCCTTGATCATCTCCTGGCCGCTCTCGCGCCCGAGGCCGCTACGCTTGTAGCCCCCAAAAGGCGAGAGGTAGCTCACGGCGCGATAAGTGTTGACCCACACCGTCCCGGCCTGCAGCCGCTCCGACATGACGAAGGCGCGGCGCATGTTCTGCGTCCAGACGCCGGCGGCGAGCCCGTATGCCACATCGTTGCCGATGGCGACCGCCTCATCCTCGTCCTCGAAAGGAATGACCGCGAGCACCGGGCCGAACACTTCCTCCTGCGCGATGCGCATGGCGTTGCGGACGCCCGTGAAGATCGTCGGTTCCACGAACCAGCCCTCGCCGCATTCGGGCTGCGTCGCCCGCGCGCCGCCGAGCACGGGTTGCGCACCTTCACCTTTCGCGATGTCGATGTACTTGAGGACCTTCTCGAACTGCGGCTTGTTGGTGACGGGGCCGACCTGCGTGCCGAGGTCCATCGGATTGCCCATCTTCGCCGTCTTCGCGAAGGCGACGAGCTTTTCCACGAACTCGCCATGGATGGAGCGCTGAACGAGGAGGCGCGAGCCGGCGATGCACGTCTGTCCCGTCGCCGCGAAGATGCCCGAAATCACGCCTTTCATCGCGTTGTCGAGATGCGCGTCGTCGAAGACGATGTTGGGGGACTTGCCGCCCAGCTCCATCGTGACGCGCTTCAAGCCCCGTGCTGCCGCTTCGTAGATGCGCTGTCCCGTGGCATCCGAACCCGTGAAGGCGACCTTGGCGACGAGAGGATGCTCGACGAGCGGCATGCCGACTTCCGCGCCGAATCCGGTCACGACGTTGACGACGCCGGGCGGGAAGCCGGTCTGCTCGATCAGCTTCATGAATTCGAGCGCGGAGGCGGAGGTGTACTCGGAAGGCTTGATCACCACGGTATTGCCTGCGGCGAGCGCAGGCGCGAGCTTCCACGCAAGCAGCAGCAGCGGAGAGTTCCATGGAACGATCGCGGCGACCACGCCGAGCGGCTCATAGCGCGTGTAATTGAACGTGTCGGACTTGTCGGTCGGGATGATGGCGCCTTCGATCTTGTCGGCGAGGCCGCCGTAGTAGTAATACCACTGCGCCATGTAGGCGGTCTGCGCGCTCATTTCGGCATAGAGCTTGCCGTTGTCGCGCACCTCGATCTCGGCGAGGAACTTCGACTTTTCCACGATGAGATCGCCGAGCTTGCGCAGCAGCGCGCCGCGTTTCGACGCGGTGAGCTTCGGCCACTCTCCGGAAGTGAACGCCCTGCGCGCCGCCTGGACCGCGCGCTCGACGTCGGCTGCGCCCCCGCGCGGGATCAGCGCCCACGGCTTGCCCGTATAGGGATTGTCGCTTTCGAAGTGCCCGCCGCCGGCCGCATCCACCCATTTTCCGCCGATGTACATCCTGTAACGGGTGAGGGCTTCGCTTACGGTATCCATGTGAGGCGCTTTCTACGATGGGTTAGCTCAAGGCGGCATCGCCGAGCAGCGCGTGGCGGAAGCGGTTCTTGAGCACCGTGCCGTCGCGCGGAGGCAGCACCATCGGCGCGCGATCCGCCTTGACCTTTATGACGGCGAACACGGGACCCGGCTGGCGGTAGAGCCGCGGGATCCATGTCTTGAGCTGCGCCTGGGTGTAGATCGTCCCCGTCGTGCTGAAGCCCGCGGCCTTCGCCATGCCGGCGAGATCGACGCCGAGCCGCGTGTGAGTAATTTGCATGCCGGTCTCGCCGTAATGCTCGTTGTCCTGCACGAGTATGGCAAGGTTGCGCGGCCGCTGCGCGGCAATCGTGGCGAGCGAGCCGAGCCCCATGAGCATCTCGCCGTCCCCGGTGATGATGAGCACGCGGCGCGAGGGCTGGGCGAGCGCAAGGCCGAGACCGATCATCGCGGCTCCGCCCATGCCGCCCCACGCATAGAAGTTGAGCGGGGCGTCGCCGGCCGCCGCGATATCCCAGCACGGTGCACCGAGACCTGCAACGATGAGCGCTTTACCGCGCTGCTTCAGGATATCGGCGGTCGTCTCGCGCCGGTCGAGCGTCGGTCTTGTGTGCTTCATTTGCGAAACTCCTTCGCGCCGATCACGCGCTGCCCGATGAGCACCGCCACAGCGCGCGAGGTATTGAACGCGAGCCGCGCGGCCGCCGCGACCGTTTCCGCAACCTCGTGTGGAGCGTCCACGGCGTGGACGATAACGCCCATTGCGGTCAGGGACGGTGCGGTACCCTGCGCCATAGGAACCTGCCAGGGATTGAACTCACCCCATTGGCCGCGCATCGTGACCAGCATGAGCAGCGGCACCCGGCACTCCTCGATCGTGCCCAGCATGTTGATGCAGTTTCCGACGCCGCTCGACTGCAGGAGCAGCACGCTCTTTTCTCCCCCCAGCCACGCCCCGACCGCGAGCGCCACCCCTTCCTCCTCGGTCGTGAGCGGAATGGCGCGCATGCTGCGGTCCGCGCGCACGAGCTCGATCAAGCGGGCGTGACCGGAGTCGGGCACGTACGCGATCTGGCGGATATCCTGCTCTTCCAGAATGTGGTGCAGCTCTTCAGGCCAGGATGCGATGAGGCCAGCGGTTGAGGTCGCGGGTCGCGGGGCGCTCCCGGCACTGCGCGTGACGTTTTTCATCCTTGTTCTGTCCTTCGGTTGATTGTTCGTGCCCTGCACTGCTATTGTCGTTCTTAACCCGGCCCTCGACAATGCCTCGGCGGCGGGCGATGCACGGACCGGCTGCTATAATCGATCGTCCTCCGCTTACCGCTTATCCGCCCGCAAGATGACTTCATCCGACGCCTACGCTGACGTGCGCGAAGGGGTGCGCATGCTCTGCAGCCAGTTCGATAGCGCGTACTGGCAGAAAGTGGACGAGGCGCGCGGCTATCCCGAAGATTTCGTCGATGCGCTGACCAAAGCCGGCTGGCTCTCGGCGCTCATACCGGAAGAATACGGCGGCTCGGGGCTCAGCCTTACCGCGGCTTCCGTCATCATGGAGGAGATCAATCGCGCGGGCGGCAATTCCGGCGCCTGCCACGGGCAGATGTACAACATGGGCACGCTGCTGCGGCACGGCTCCGAGGTACAGAAGCGCGCGTACCTCCCGAAGATCGCAAGCGGCGAGCTGAGGCTGCAGTCCATGGGCGTGACCGAGCCGAGCGCCGGCACCGATACGAGCAAGATCAAGACGGTCGCCGTGCGCAAGGGCGACCGCTATGTCGTGAACGGGCAGAAGGTGTGGACGTCACGCCTTCAGCATTCCGAGCTCATGATCCTGCTTGCGCGCACCACGCCGCTTTCCGAAGTGAAGAAGAAATCGGAGGGCATGTCGATCTTCATCGTGGATCTGCGCGAGGCCGTGAAGAAGGGCATGACCATACGCCCCATACGCAACATGGTGAACCACGAGACCAACGAAGTGTTCTTCGACAATCTCGAAATTCCCGCGGAAAACCTGATCGGCGAAGAAGGCCGGGGCTTTCGCTATATCCTCGATGGTCTCAATGCCGAGCGCATCCTGATCGCGGCGGAGTGCATCGGCGACGGCTACTGGTTCGTCGACCGGGCGACGCATTATGCGCGCGAACGGGTCGTCTTCGACCGTCCCATCGGCCAGAACCAGGGCATCCAGTTTCCCATCGCGCGCGCCTATGTGAACGTCGAGGCGGCGAATCTCATGCGCTACAAGGCGGCAGCGCTGTTCGACGAAAAAAGAACGTGCGGCGCGGAGGCGAACATGGCGAAACTCCTTGCCGCCGACGCATCGTGGGAGGCGGCCAATGTCTGCCTCCAGACGCACGGCGGCTTCGGCTTCGCGGCCGAGTACGACGTCGAGCGCAAATTCCGGGAGACGAGGCTCTATCAGGTGGCGCCGATCTCGACGAATCTGATCCTCTCGTATATCGGCGAGCACGTCCTCGGCCTGCCGCGGTCTTTTTGATTTGAACCGCCAAGGCCGCCAAGAACGCCAAGTAAAAAAACAAGTGCACAACTGATACGCACTGCGCTATTAACCGACCTCATCGAGTTGCAACATGCAATACTGTTTCTCTCTTCTGTGTCTTGGCGTTCTTGGCGGCCTTGGCGGTTCATTGACTTTTTGATATGCGACCGATAGATGGCATCACGGTGGTTTCGCTCGAGCAGGCGGTCGCCGCGCCGTTCTGCTCGCGCCAGCTCGCTGACCTCGGCGCGCGCGTTATCAAGATCGAGCGGCCCAAAGTCGGTGACTTCGCGCGCGACTACGACCACGCGGTAAAAGGGCTCTCCGCCTATTTTGCGTGGCTCAACCGCTCGAAGGAGAGCCTGACCCTCGACGTCAAGCACGCAAAGGCAAAGGAGATCCTCGCGCGGCTCATCGAGCGCGCCGACGTCTTCATCCAGAACCTCGCGCCCGGCGCGGCACGGCGTCTCGGACTGGGCGGGGACGAGCTGCTGGTCCGCCATCCGCGGCTCATCGTGTGCGACATCTCGGGCTATGGCGACGCCGGCCCGTACGCAGCCAAGAAAGCCTACGACTTGCTGGTGCAGAGCGAAGCCGGGATCGTCTCGGTGACCGGCACCCCGGATGCGCCCTCGAAGGTCGGCGTCTCCCTCACCGATATCGGCACCGGCCTCCACGCGTACTCGGCCGTTCTCGCCGCGCTCTATCAGCGGGAGCGAACCGGGAAGGGCGCGCGCATCGAGGTGACCATGTTCGAAGCGATGGTCGAATGGATGATGCATCCGCTCTACTACACGCATTTCGGCGGGCGCGCACCACAGCGCAGCGGGCCCGATCACGCGACGATCGTCCCGTACGGCAAGTTTCGCGCGGCGGACGGGAGCGTGATGCTCGGCATACAGAACGAGCGCGAATGGGTTGCGTTCTGCGACAAGGTGCTCGGCCAGCCGGACCTCGCGCGCGATTCGCGTTACGACAGCAACACGAAGCGCACTGCGGCGCGCGCCGAAGTGGTCGCCCTCATCGAGAAAGTGTTCGCGAAGCTCACGTCGGCGCAAGTGATCGAGAGGCTGGAGGCGGCCGGCATCGCGAACGCGCGCATGAACACGCCCGAAGAAGTCTGGAACCATCCGCAGCTCAAGGCGCGTAACCGGTGGCGGGAAGTCGGATCGCCGATCGGCACGATTCCGGCACCGCTGCCGCCCGCGACATTTTGCGGAATCGAGGTGCGCATGGACCCCATTCCCGCCGTCGGCGAGCATACCGAGCGTATCCTCGCCGAGCTCGGCTATGGCCGCGATGAAATAGAAGCGCTCAGGGCCACTTCCGCTATTTAAGCTGCGTTGAGCAGAGAGGAGGAGCACACGTGACCCGCGAATCGGCAATCTCGCGCGCGACGCGCCACTTCGAGGAAGGCCGCTTCATCGAGGATCTGGCCCGCCGCGTGGCGATCCGCACCGAAAGCCAGGTGCCGGAGAGCCGTCCTTACATGGACGTCTATCTTAAGCAGGAAATGGCGCCGGCTTTCGAGCGCATGGGGTTCAAGGTCGACATCCTGCCCAATCCCGTGGAAGGCGTAGGCCCGATCCTCCTCGCCGAGCGCATCGAGGACCCGGACCTCCCGACGGTGTTGTCGTACGGGCATGGCGACGTCATTCGCGGTCTCGAAGGGCAATGGCGCGAAGGGCTCTCGCCGTGGACGCTCAAGCAGGAAGGCGAGCGTTATTACGGGCGAGGGTCCGCCGACAACAAGGCGCAGCACTCCATCAACATGGCGGCGCTGGAAACGGTGATCGCGGAGCGCGGGCGGCTGGGATTCAATGCGAAATTCATGCTGGAGACCGGAGAGGAGCTGAGTTCGCCGGGATTGCGCGCGTTTTGCGAGCAGCATCGCGAGCGGCTGAAGGCCGACGTGCTGATCGCCTCTGACGGTCCGCGGCTCGCAGCGAAGCGCCCCACGCTCTATCTCGGCTCGCGCGGCGCGGTCAATCTCAACTTTACCGTCGAGTTGCGCGACGGCGCGCACCACTCTGGCAACTGGGGTGGGTTGCTCGCCAACCCGGGCATCATACTGGCCCATGCGCTCGCGAGCATCGTCACGCGGGAAGGGAAGGTGCTCGTGCGCGAGCTTCTGCCCAGGCACATACCGGAGAGCGTGCGGGCGGCGCTCCGCGATTGCGCACCCGAGCCCGAGGAGGGCGAGCCCGCGATCGATGCGTGGTGGGGCGAGCCGGGGCTCACCGCGGCGGAAAAGGTCTACGCGTGGAACACGTTCGAGATCCTCGCGTTCCGCACCGGGAATCCCGACAACCCTGTCAACGCCATTCCCGGCAAGGCGGTTGCGACGTGCCAGATCCGCTTCGTTGCCGGAACCGATCCGGGCACCTTCATCCCGCTCCTGCGCCGTCATCTCGACGCGAACGGCTTCGGCATGGTTGAGATCAGCATGGCGCGCAAGAGCTTCATGCAGGCCACGCGGCTCGACCCCGATCATCCGTGGGTGAAGTGGGCGGCGGAATCGATCCATCGTACGACAGGTGCGAAACCGGCGGTTCTGCCGAACATCGGCGGCTCGCTGCCCAACGACTGCTTCTCCGAAGTGCTCGGCTTGCCGACGATCTGGGTGCCGCATTCCTACGCCGGCTGCTCGCAGCACGCGCCGAACGAGCACGTGCTCGCGCCGATACTGCGTGAGGGCCTGCAGATCATGACGGGACTCTTCTGGGACCTGGCCGAGGAGGGCGTGCCGCGTTGATCGCCGCGGCGCTACGCGCGCCGCTCCAGCGAGGGGAAGCTTTTTCTATCTTTCGCTTCCGCCGATGAGGAGCGGCGCCCGCTGTGCCGGCGGGTTGGCGCGCTCGCACCCGACAGTGCCATCCGGATCGACGTAGGGCGCAAGCTGCGGCGCCATGATTCTCAGTATCTGCACGGGCAACCCGCTCGTGAACTCGTACTTGTCCGCGAGCGCGCCCGGCACATAGGCGGTGATCACCCCGAAGTGCCGCTCGCCGATGAAGAAGACGAACGTCGCCGTGCGGTTGACCGCGCGCGATTCCA
>CAMPGR010000103.1 GCA_946885605.1 uncultured Pseudomonadota bacterium | reverse complement strand
TGATCGCGCTGATTCCAGCGCCCTGGGAAGGTTGAGCGCCTGCCGTGTGCACCTCTTGATGGGGGGGCCGCCCGACCTTAAAAGCGTTACCGGCCGCCTCGCCTTGCGCCACGCGCCGCACGCGGGAATAATAGCCTGCCCGCCAACACGTAACGAATCGTGTTGCCGGCACAGCAGCTTTAGTACCGGCCATATCCTGAGAGATGCCCCTGCAACGCCGCCAGACCCAGGCGCCACCGCGCCCCGTAAAGCGCAAGCGGCGCAGCCATGCGGATGAACTCGTCCGGCTCAACGAGCTGAGCTCCCGCCTCTGGCGTACGCAGAGCTTGCGCGAGGGGCTGGAAGAGATGCTTGCGGCCGCGATCGAGCTCCTCGGCGCAGACATGGGGCACGTTCGTCTGCTCGATCCGGTGCGCGAGGTGCTCGTGATCGCGGCGCAGCGCGGTTTTCATCCCGATTTCGTCGCCAGGTTCCATGAAGTGCCGGTCGGCGACATGTCGGCTGCCGCGCGCACGATACGCACCGGTGAACGCTGCATCATCGAGGACCTCGAACGCGACGCGGATTACGAGCCGCTGCTTCCGGTCGCACGCGCCGCGGGCTTTCGCGCCGTTCAATCGACCCCGCTCGTCGGCCATGATGGCAAGGTGGTCGGAATCTTCTCCACGCACTACCGTTCCCCGTATCGGCCGGCGGAGCAGGACCTGAGGAAGCTCGATCTCTATGCACGGCAGGCGTGCGACTTTATCGAGCGCTGCCGCGCTGACGAAGCGTTGCGCTCGAGCGAGGAGCGCTACCGCGCGGTGGTCGAAAGCCAGGCCGAGATGGTGTGCCGCTTCCGACTGGACGGCACGATCCTCTTCACGAACGCGGCCTACGCACAGGCGCTCAATACGACGCCCGAGCGGCTGACGGGCAGCAATTTCTGGACATTCGTACCGGAGGAAGAGCGTCCCGCTGTTCGGGCTCAGCTCGAAGCCCTCACGCCGGACGCCCCGGTGGTGCGCATCGAGAATTGCTTCAAGACGAGCGCGGGCGAGCGCTGGACGTTGTGGACCAACCGGGCGCTCAGCTTCGACGATGACGGCCGCCTCGTCGAAGCGCAGTCGACCGGCATGGAGATCACCGAGCGTAAGCGCTTCGAGCAGGCGCTCAGCACCAATGCGCGGCGCATGGAGGCGCTGTACGCGCTGACCGACCGGCTGCAGCGCAGCGGCTCCATCGAGGAAGTGTACGAGACCGCGATGGACACGATCGTGAAGGCGCTCGGCTGCGAGCGTGCATCGATCCTCCTTTTCGACGAGGCAGGCGTCATGCGTTTCGTCGCCTCCCGCGGACTGTCGGAAACCTATCGCAGGGCGGTCGATGGCCACACGCCGTGGCAGCCCGACGAACGGAACGCCCGCCCGTTCGGAATAGCGAGCGCCGATGGCGCCGAGCTGGGTGAGCAGCTGAAGGCGGTGATCCGGCGGGAGGGGATCGCGGCGCTCGCGTTCATCCCTCTCGTCAATGAAGGCCGGCTCATCGGCAAATTCATGGTGTATTACGGCGCGCCGCACGAGTTCAGCGACGACGAGTTCGACGTGGCGCTTACGATCGCCTACCAGGTCGCTTTCGCCGTGCAGCGGCGGCGTGCCGACGAGGCGCTGCGCGTGCGTGCGGCTCAGCAGCACGCCGTCGCGCGGCTGGGTGAGCTCGCGCTGCGCGAGCGCGACGTGCAGCGCTTACTCGACGCGGCGACCACCATGGTGGCGCAGACGCTCGCGATCGACTATGCGAAGGTGCTCGAGCTGCTGCCCGGCGGAGAGGAGTTGCTGCTGCGCGCCGGCTATGGTTGGAAGACCGCAGTGGTCGGCATATCCAAAGTAAGCGCCGGCCTCGAGTCCCAGGCCGGCTACACGCTCCTTGCCGATGGCCCCGTCATCGTGACCGAGCTCGCGGAGGAAAAGCGCTTCAGCGGTCCGCCGCTCCTCCTCGTGCACGGCGTGATGAGCGGGATGAGCTGCATCATCCGCGGCCCTGGCGGATCGCCGTGGGGTGTGCTGGGCGCGCACGCGAGGCGCAGAATCGCCTTCACGCAGGACGACGTGAGCTTCCTCGTCTCCGTAGCGAACATCCTGAGCGAAGCGCTTCTTCGCCACCGCGCGGAGGAGGCGCTGCGCGACGAAGACCGCCGCAAGGACGAATTTCTCGCGACACTGTCGCACGAGTTGCGCAATCCGCTTGCTCCGTTGCGCAACGCGCTCTATCTCCTGCGCCGCCCGGATGGCCCGAGCGTCGCGCACGAAACGATCCACGAGATGATGGAGCGGCAGGTGAATCATCTCGTTCGGCTGGTGGACGATCTGCTCGAGATGTCGCGCATCAGCCGCGGCGCTTTCGATCTTCAGAAAGAACGGGTGGAGCTCGCGACGATTGTAAGAAATGCAATCGAGACGAGCGAGCCGTCGAGCAGGCGCGCCGGCCACCGGCTCGATGTGTCGCTTCCCCAAGAGCCGGTGTGGCTCGACGGCGACCCCGTGCGCCTCGCGCAGATTCTCTCGAACGTCCTCAACAATGCCGTCAAGTACACCCCTGATGGCGGGGAGATTTCCGTGTTCGCCCGGCTGGAGCAGGACGCCGTGCTGATCACCGTACGGGACAGCGGCATCGGGATGGAGCCCGAAGTGCTCGCGCGCGCCTTCGAGATGTTCAGCCGTGGCGGGCGGCCTGCCGGGCGCGATGAGCCGAGCCTGGGCGTCGGCCTTGCTCTCGCGCGACGGCTTGCCGAGATGCACGGGGGAACGATATCCGCGCACAGCGACGGCGTCGGCAAGGGCAGCGCGTTTACCGTGCGATTGCCACTCGCCGCGGACCAGCAGCCGGTGTCAGGATGCGTGGCGCCCGTTCCTGTGCCGCTGCCGCACTGGCGCATCCTCGTTGTGGACGACAACCGGGACGCGGCGGACAGCCTCGGCATGCTGCTGCGGGTCTTGGGGGCGGACGTAAGGATCGCGCGCGACGGTTCGGAGGCGCTGCAGGCGTTCGGCGCCTATGATCCGGCGGTGGTCCTCCTCGACATCGGGATGCCGGGGATGGACGGCTATGAAGTTGCGCGCCGCATACGGAGCGGCTTTCCCGAGCGGCGCGCCGCGCTCGTCGCGCTTACCGGCTGGGGACAGGATGAGGACCGGCGGCGTGCGCGCGAGGCGGGCTTCGATCACCACCTGATCAAGCCCGCCGACGTTGAAACGCTGCAGGTCCTGCTTTCCTCGCTTTGACGTCTTCCGAAGAAGCGTCTAGTCCGCGCAGAACTTGGTGACCGGCACCGGCTCCCGGTCGTCCTTGCCTTCCCAGAAGATGAGCTTCGAGTCGACGCCTTTGCTCACGAGGTAGTTCTTCACCGCTTTCGCGCGATCCTCGTCGAGATTCTTCATTCCGGCATCGGACTCGAGGCGGTCGATGTGGCCCGCGACGATCACCGAACCCACCTTGGTGGGCCGCGTGTCGCGCTTGGTCCCCTCGTTGACGAGCTTGACAAGCTTGTCCAGCTCGGTCTTGCCGCCGTCCTTCAACACTGCGCCGCCATACTCCCACGCCTGATCGCCCTGCACGAACGTCTTCAACAGCACGTTTTCGCGTCCGGGCTTGGCAGCAGGCTTGTTCTTGGGTGGCGGCTTCACCTTGATGCCGCCGACTTCAACGACTACGCGCCGGTTGGGTTGAAGGCAGCTTGTGAGTTCCGGACTGGCGGCGCAACCGGTGATCAGGACCGCCAGGCTGGCGGCCCCCAAGGGCATGAGCTTCATGGGGTTCCTCCTCGTTGATGTTTTTAGACCCGCGCTGATTGTAGTGGGCGTGAGCGCGCGCGGCAAGCGAAGTGCGATCGTAGTGCCAATATGTGGACTGCCGGATCGCGACTCCGACAACGCTCCCGCCCATCGCTCGTGCGCTCCCGCACGCTTGAGCAGATCTGCGCGCAAGCCGCTAGGACGGTGTCTCGCGATTGCTGAAGCGGCGACGTTCCGGGCCTCGTGCCTGCTATCATCGCCGTAATGTCGCCACACCGGGACCGTATCCAGGTGCTGGAATCCTGATATATCCTTATCTCGTCCCTGCAGTGCGAGCGCGCCGGCCTCCCACTCGAGGAACTCGCGGAGATCGGGGTGACTGCTGTATTCAGGCGCTCGGGCCTCGCGACGCTGCCGCAAGCGCCGTGTCCCCCGCCCAGTCCAATGTCGCGCAGGAAGGAATCGAACAAGCCATGGTCCTGGAGCTCGATCTCTACCACCTGACGTTGCAGCAGATCAGCGAATTCGTGCGCAGCAAATGTTCCCGCTACGGCACGGTGTTGAGCGTGTCGCTCAAGCTTTTCCCGATCGCAAGTGATGACGGGCGCTCCTTCGCGATCATCGAAATGGCTTCGCCCGAAGAGAATACGCGGCTGCGCGAGATGATCGGGGACGGCTATAGCGATCGCGGCGTGGTCGTCCACCTCCTGCACAACCCGAAGGCAGGCGGTTCCTGAGCGAAGCCGCGCGGAAGCATCTTCGTCTGCTTCAACGCCTGCGCGGTTCCTGCTCTATCCTGATCACCACTGCGCCATCGACGAGTGAGTCGCCCAGCCGGCGCAGCACTTCCATCGCTTCCTCGCGCCGGGACATTTCCACCGACGCGAGGGCGAAGTTGTAATGCGCGCTGTCCTGCACGATCACAACGGTTGCTACGGAACCGAACTCGGAGCATCGTTCGGTGACGATTCTTTCCAGCTCTTCCCTGGAGAGACGAGCCAGGTCCAGCGTGATCACGCTACCCTCCCTGATCCACTTCGCTTCTGCGTTAGAGTTCTTCTTCTGCTTCGTGCCGTAGATGATAACCGATCAGATCGCGCGGCCAAAAAAAAGCGCTTGAAATGGCGCGATTATGACATTGCCTTGGCCCGGCCGAACGACAACATGCTTGTCATTTTGCGGAACTAACTCGCTTCAGGCTTTGACAAACCGTAGTCCTCTATAGGTTGCGCCTCGTCGTGGGCGTGCAGTCGAACGTCACCATTACGCACCGGGTCAACTTATGCCATTTAGAAAAGCCGAAGCCATCACTCGGACTATCCGCGAGTGTTGTCATCATCTGGATGCGCTGGACGATGCATTGCGGCAGGACGTCGGCATCACAGCTGCCATGTGGACCGTGCTCGAGATCCTGCATGAGCGCGGTGCACATACCGTTCCGCAGATCGCGCGCTCGAGAAACGTCACGCGCCAATATATCCAGGTGCTGGCCGACAAGCTCGTCGCCATGGAGCTGATCTCAGCGCAGGAGAATCCCAAAGACCGCCGTTCGCCGCTGCTGTGCCTCACAGAGCAGGGGGACGCGGTGTTCGAGCGCATGCGCGCGCGGGAGCTCGGTGTGCTGACCGAGATGAGCCACGCGCTCGGCGATTGCGACGTGGATCTTGCTCTCGCAACGCTCGACACGCTGCGGGATTACCTCGGCAGGAAGCGCGTCGAGCAAGCCCACCGCCACCTGCCGCTGGGATAGGGAAGGGCGGGCCTGGAAGGGGATTGGCTGCGGGAACCGCGGCATGCCGCTAGTGTCGAACCGCACGTGAAATGTCCGGTATGCATTGAGCCCGAGCTCCTCATGAGCGAGCGACAGGGCATCGAGATCGATTACTGCCCGAAGTGCCGCGGCGTGTGGCTGGACCGCGGCGAGCTCGACAAGCTCATCGAACGCGCTGTATCGGAACCTGCGGAGACCACGCCGCGCGAACCGAGAGGCCGCTACGAAGAGCGCCATTACGGCGAAGACTACCGCCGCAAACGCAAGCGAGGTTTCCTCGGCGACATCTTTGACTTCGACTGAGTCTTTCGGGTTTCTGATCCGCCGCCGCTTCTCAAGCCCTATGGCGTGTCGGAGGGCGACCCATCGGAGAGCGCGAAGCGCACCAACTCCGCGACGTTGCGCGCGCCCAGTTTCGCCATGAGCCGGGTCTTGTGGACTTCGACGGTGCGGGTGCTGATACCCAACGCTCGCGCGATCTCCTTGGCGTGCAGCCCGCGCGCCGCGTGCTCCAGCACTTCGCGCTCGCGCGCGGTAAGGCGCCCGAGCCGCTGCGCCTCTACCGATCGGCGCAGGCGCCGCTCCTCCTGAGAAAAGGCGGTCTCGATCGCCGTGCGCAGCAGGGCGTGATCGAAAGGCTTCTCGAGAAAGTCCACCGCATCCGCGCGGAAAGCTGCGCGAGCGGCCGGCACGTCGCCGTGCGCGGTGATGATTATGAAGGGCATGCGGCTGCCGCGGCGACGCACTTCGGCTTGCAGCTCGAGGCCGGTTGCACCGGGAAGCTTGAGGTCCGCGATCACGCAGCCCGCCCAGTTCGCCTGCAAGCCGGCAAGGAAGGCTTCCGCATCCGCGAAGAGCACGGTCCGATAGCCGGCAAGCCCCAGCATGATGGCGAGCGAATCGCGCACTGCGGCGTCGTCTTCGACGATGTAAACAGTCAGGGTATCGAGCTGCATGGAAGAACGAGATGGAACTCGCCGTGCACGCCGGCATGGGCCTGGAGCGAGCCGCCATGCGCCTCGGCAATCGCGCGGCTGATCGCGAGCCCGAGTCCCATGCCGGTTGCCTTGTCGGAGACGAACGGCTCAAAAGCCCGATTGCGCATATCGACCGAGAGCCCCCGCCCGCTGTCCACGAAGACAAGACACACGTGTGTAGCATCGTAGCGGCGCACCTGCACATCGATCTGCGGCGCCTTGGCGCTGTCGCTGCGCAGCGCGTCTCGCGCATTGGCGATGAGGTTCCGTATCACTACTTCGAGCTGCATGCGGTCGACATGCAGCGCGGGCAGATCGGGGTCGTTGCGCACCGTTAAGACGAGATACTCGGCGCCGAGCACCTGCTGTCCGATGCGGCGAATGGTGCAGATCAACTCCTCCGCGGGGACGGACTCCAGCCGTGTTGTCCCGCTGCGAAAAAAATCGCGCAGCCGCCGGACCACTTCTGCCGCGCGCCGCGATTCCTGCAGCATCCTCTCGATGATTTCAGGCAGCGCGCCCTTGGGCGCGTTGCGGTTCCTGACAATCATGAGAGCGGATTCACCATAGTTCGAAAGCGCCGTGAGCGGCTGATTCACTTCGTGCGCGATAGCGCCCGCCATCTCGCCCGCAGCAGCGAGTCGCAGCGACTCGCGGAGGCTGCGTGCCACGCGCTCGCGCTCGTCCATCATCATGCCGATGTAGAGCCCCGTCAGCGTGAGCGTCGCCACTAGCGCGTGCAACTCGAGCACCGGCACTTCCGCGCCCGCCGCCTCACGATGGATGCCGACCACGACGCCGATCTGCACGATCGCGGCGGCCACCACCGCTCCGTTCATGCCGCCGCGCGCCGCGATCCAGATGAGCGGCACGAACAGCAGATAGAAGTGCCGCGAAGGATCGCCGCCCAGGCCAACGAAGGTGAGCCACAGCGCGGCGATCAGCGTCGCGACCTGCAACAGCGCCTCCGGGCGCCGTGCCAGCGCAAGCAGATCCGCGCGCCGCTCGGCATCGGCCACCGCGAGGAGGAGCGGGGCGGTGATGAGTATTCCCACCGCGTCGCCGATCCAGAAGCGCACGAGCGCGTCGGGAATCGGCGTCGTGCCGAGGAGCCCGGCGCCGCGCAACACGCCGACAAACGTCGTGCCGGTCATCGCGGTGCCGGCAATCACTACCAGAACGAAGATCGTGAGTTGCCGCGTCGTGCGCAGCCCGAGATCGGGAATGAGCTCGCGCAGCAGCCACGCGATGACGGAGAACCCGCCAGCTACCGTGAGGGAGGTGAGCCCGGCGATCAAAAGCCCTCCGGGAAGATCGCGCACGAGCATCTCGGCGAGGAGCACCGTGACGAGCACGGCGGGGGCATGATGCAGGCCGCCCAGCAGCAGCCACGCGATCGCGAGCCCGTGCTGAGGATTCCATGGCGTGATGTTGAACGGGCCGACCGGATCGATGTAGCTCGCCCAATCGAGCGCGACGTAGCACGGCGCGAAGACGAGAAAATCGCGGATGTATCGCAGCACGGAAGACATAAGTAAAAGTGCGTACGCAATATCCGGTCTGTTTGCGGACGTGCGGCGCCGATATTGTGCACGAACATCATCCATCACGTCACGTCATCAGCCGCATGGCCGAGTTCTTCGATATCGAACTGTGGTTGCAGTGGTTCGCGCAGCTGGACCGCACCTTCATCTTCCTCCTGCTGCTGCCTTTCGTCGTTGCGATCGTCGGATTGTGGGCGGCCTACCGGGACAGGGACCAGGATCTCTGATGCGCATTGCGACGCTGGTCGTCACATTGTTTGCGTTCTGGATGCTGCTCTCCGGCATCTACACGCCGTTCCTCGTGCTCTCGGGGCTCGGTGCAGCGATCGCGGTCGCGCTGCTCGCCTGGCACATGGGTGCTGCCGATCCGGAAGGTCACCCGATACACGCGACGCTCGGTGCGATCATGTACTGGCCGTGGCTCATCAAGGAGATCGCCAAGGCGGGCTGGCAGGTGGCGCGCATTGTCCTCCACCCGCGTCTTCCGGTCAGCCCGGCGCTCGTGCGGTTTGCGCCTTCGCAGAAGAGCACGGTAGGGCTCGTCACGCATGCGAACTCGATCACGCTGACGCCGGGCACGATTACGATCGAGGCCGACCACGAAAGCTTCCTCGTGCACGCCCTGACTCGCGAGGGCGCGGCTGGTCTCGCCGGGAGCGAGATGGATCGGCGCGTGAGCCGCATGGAGGGGAGAGGCTAGTGTTCTCCGCCGCGGTTCTCGCCCTGCTCGTCACGGTCGCGCTCGCGCTCATGCGCGCGATCCGCGGCCCGACCGTGTTCGACCGGCTGCTCGCGACGAACACGGCCGGCACGGTGGCGGTGCTGCTGCTCTCCACCATCGGATTCCTCAACGGCCGGCCTGATTTTCTCGATCTCGCAATCGTGTACGCGCTGCTCAACGTGATCGGCACCATCGCGGTGCTCAAGTTCTTCCGCTACGGGAGCCTGGGCGAATGAGCGCCACGATCGACATTGCAAGCTGCGTCCTGCTCGTGGCGGGCGGTTTCTTCTGCATCGTCGGAGCCATCGGCCTCCTGCGCATGCCGGATTTCTACACGAGGGTGCATGCGGCAAGCGTTACCGACACGCTGGGCGCTGGCCTCATTCTGCTCGGACTGATCCTGCAAGCGGGGTGGACGCTCGTCGCGGCGAAGCTTGTCATCGTCGGTCTGCTCGTTTTTTTCACAAGCCCCGCCGCGACGCACGCGCTTGCGAAAGCGGCGCTTGGCCGGGGGCTCAAGCCGCTGCTCGGCGAGGAGGCAGCATCATCGAAACGCTGATCATCAACGTGCTGCTCACCGCCATGGGAGTGACGGTGATCGCTATGGCATTGCAGCGCAATCTTTTCGGCATCGTGGTGTTGTTCGGCATCTACAGCTTCTTCATGGCGACGGTCCTGGTCGCACTCGACGCGGTCGATGTCGCGATGACCGAAGCGGCGGTGGGCGCGGGCGTGTCGACGGTGCTGCTCCTCGGCGCGCTCTACCTCACGGGCGGCTCCGAGGCGAACTCCCTCTACCGGCCGATTCTTCCGCTCGCGCTCGCGATCGCCGTCGGGGCAGTGCTCGCATACGGCATGGCGGGGCTGCCGGCGTTTTCGGATGAGCAGGCGCCGATCCACACGCATGTCGCGCCGCGCTATCTCGAGCAAAGCCTCGAGGAGACGGGCGTCCCCAATGTGGTGACCGCGGTGCTCGCGAGCTACCGAGGTTACGACACGCTGGGAGAGACGATCGTTGTCTTCACCGCGGGGGCAGGCGTGATCGCCCTGCTGCGCCGACGCAAAAAAGGGAGTAAATGAAGAGTGACATCATCCTGCGCGTCATCGCGAAGCTGCTGATGCCGTTCATGCTGATCTTCGCCCTCTACGTGCAATTCCACGGCGACTTCGGTCCCGGAGGCGGCTTTCAGGCCGGGGTGATCGCGGCCGGCGCCATCGTTTTCTATTCGATCGTCTTCGGTCTGGCCGCCGGGCGGCCGCTCGCGCCCGATTGGGGAGTGGAGAAGATGCTGGCTGCCGGCGTGCTGCTCTACGCTGGCACGGGGCTCGCCGGCATAGTCCTTGGCGGCAATTACCTGGACTACTTCGTCCTCGACCTCGATCCCGTGAACGGTCAGCACCGCGGCATCTTCTGGGTGGAAGTCGGTGTCGCGCTCACGGTGGCGGGCGCCATGCTCAAGCTCTTCTACATGTTCGCCGGCCGAAGCCGCGACCCGGAGGACGCATGAGCGCGATTGCGGGACACTACAGCTACTGGATTACCGTGCTGCTGATCGTCACGGGTCTGTACATCCTCATTGCGAGCACCAATCTGCTCAAAAAGCTGATCGGGCTCGCCATCCTGCAGACGTCGGTCTATCTCCTGTACATCGCGCCCGGTAAGCTCATCGGCGGCACCGCACCCATTATCGCGGACGGATTCGAGACCTACTCCAATCCTCTGCCGCACGTCCTCATCCTCACCGCGATCGTCGTCGGTGTGGCGACGCTCGCGCTGGGCCTTGCGCTCGTAGTGCGCATACGCGAGGCCTACGGCAGCATCGAGGAGGACGAAATTCTCGCCCGGGACATCGCAGAGGATGGGTGAGCACCTTGCGGTCCTTGAGGTCGTGCTGCCGCTTTTCACCGCGCCGCTCATTGTCCTCGTGCGCAGCCGCGGCTTCGCCTGGGTGGCGACCACCGTGGTCAGCTACGCCTGCCTCGCAATCGCCATTGCGCTCGCCGTGCAGGTCATCACCGCCGGGCCGATCTCGTACGCGATCGGGAGCTGGCCCGCCCCCTGGGGCATCGAGTATCGCATCGATGCGCTGAGCGCCTTCGTGCTCGTTCTGGTCTCGCTCACGGCTTCGCTCGTCGCGCCCTATGCGCAGCGCAGCATCGCGGCGGAGGTGGCACCCGACCGCGCCTACCTGATGTACGCGATGTTTTGCCTGTGTCTCGCCGGGTTGCTGGGCATCACGGTGACAGGCGACGCATTCAATCTGTTCGTCTTCCTCGAGATCTCATCGCTCGCGATGTACGTCCTGATTGCGCTGGGCCGAAACCGCAAGGCGCTCGTGGCGGCCTACCAGTACATGCTAATGGGCACGGTAGGCGCCACGTTCTATGTCATCGGGGTGGGTCTGCTCTACCTCATGACCGGAACGCTCAACCTTGCCGACATGGCGGCGCGGCTGCGGGAAGTGGAGGAGGTCCGCCCCGTGCTCGCCGCGCTCGCGTTCATCACCGTCGGCATCGGGCTCAAGCTCGCGCTGTTTCCCCTGCACCAGTGGCTTCCGAACGCCTACGCCTACGCGCCGTCGATGGCGACCGCATTCATCGCTGCGACCGCGACTAAGGTTTCGGTGTACGTTCTGCTGCGCTTTTACTTCACCGTGTTCGATCCCGCCGTGATCTTTGCCGAGCTTCCCACTCGCGAAGCATTCATCGCTCTCTCGGTCGCCGGGATGCTGTTGGGTTCGCTGGTGGCGCTCTTCGAATCCGACGTGAAGCGTCTCTTCGCTTACTCGAGCGTCGCACAGATCGGTTACATCACGCTCGGCATCGGGCTCGACAATCAGTCGAGCTTGACCGGGTCGATCACGCATCTGCTCAACCACGGCGTCACCAAGGGAGCGATCTTTGTGCTGCTGGGCGGAGTCGCCCTGCGCTGCGGGACGATGTCGATGAGCGTCGAGAGCCTCTCGGGGCTGGGGCGGCGCATGCCGCTCACCGCATTCGGCCTGGTGATCGCGGGCTTGAGCCTCATCGGCATACCGGGCACGGCGGGCTTCGTCAGCAAGTGGTACCTCATCGTGGGCGCGCTCGAGCAAGGCCACTGGTGGGTGGTGGCGGTGATCCTCGCGGCATCGCTCATAGCCGCTGCGTACGTATGGCGCGTGGTGGAGGTCGCTTACTTGCGCCCCGTGAGCGCGGGCGCCTGGCGCGAGGGCGAAGCGCCTCCGGGGATGCTCGCCGCAGCGCTAGCAATGGTGATCCTCTGCGTGTATTTCGGCTTCGACACGACCTTCAGCGTCGGCGGGGCGCAGGACGCCGCCCGACTGCTGCTCGGGGGGGCGCGATGACGCTCCTCGTCTGCCTTCTCGTGCCGGCCGCGGCCGGGCTACTCGTCGCTGCGTGCCGCCGCCATCCGAACCTGCGCGAAGCGGTGACGCTCGTCGCGAGCGCATCTCTTGTTCTTCTGATCGCATCGCTCTGGCCAGAAGTGCTGGCGGGCTCGCGGCCGTCTCTGGTCCTGGGCGAAATCATGCCGGGCCTCGAGATCAAGCTCGAGCTCGAGCCGCTCGGGTTGCTGTTTGCGCTGATCGCCTCGGGGCTCTGGTTCGTGAGCGGGGTCTATTCGATCGGCTACATGCGCGGCAACGAAGAAGCGCACCAGACGCGCTTTTTCGCCTGCTTCGCGCTAGCGATATGCGCCGCCCTCGGGGTCGCGCTTGCAGGCAACCTGCTCACGCTCTATCTCTTCTACGAAGCGCTGACGCTCGTGACGTATCCGCTCGTCGCGCACCACGGCGACGAGGAGGCGCGCCGGGGCGCTCGCACGTACCTCGCGCTGCTCCTGCTCTCTTCGATGCTGTTCCTGCTTCCGGCGATGGTGGCGACGTGGCTGATCGCCGGGACGCTCGACTTCACGCCGGGGGGCATTCTTGCCGGTACGGTATCGGGCACTGCAGCGGCCGGGCTCCTTGCACTCTACGTCTTCGGCATCGGCAAGGCGGCGCTCATGCCTATCCACCGCTGGCTGCCGGCCGCGATGGTTGCGCCCGCTCCGGTATCCGCGCTGCTGCACGCGGTGGCCGTGGTGAAAGCGGGCGTGTTCTCCATCGTCAAGGTCGTGGTGTACACCTTCGGCGTGAGCTTCAGTGCCGACGCCTTCGCGTGGCTGCCGTGGATCGCCGGCTTCACCATCCTGGCCGCGTCGGTCGTCGCATTGCGCGCCGACAACCTGAAACGGCGGCTCGCCTACTCGACGGTGAGCCAGCTTTCGTACGTCGTGCTCGCCGCGGCGATCCTCGCTCCGCTGTCGCTCGCGGGCGCGATCATGCATATCGCGGCGCACGCGTTCGGCAAGATCACGCTCTTCTTTGCGGCGGGCGCCATATACACCGCCGCGCACAAAACCGAGGTGAGCCAGCTCGACGGCATCGGCCGGCGCATGCCGTGGACGTTCGCGGCTTTCGGCATCGGCGCGCTCTCCATGATCGGATTGCCGCCCGCGGCCGGGTTTGTCAGCAAATGGTTCATGGTGGCCGGAGCGGTCGAGGCCGAGCACTGGGTCGCGCTCGGCGTCATCGCGGCGAGCACGCTGCTCAACGCCGGATATTTTCTCCCTATTGTTTATCGTGCGTTCTTCGTTTCGCCCGCCGCTTCAGATTCGCCGCACGGCGAAGCGCCGTGGACCATGGTCGCGGCGATGGTCGTCACCGCGTCGCTCACGGTGCTCATGTTCTTTTACGCCGACCTGCCGCTCGCGCTCGCCGAAAGGGTCCACTGATGCTCTGGAGAATCTTCATCGCCGTTCTCGCGCTGAGCGTCGTGGCGCAGTTCTTCGTCGAAGGTCACCCGCATTTCGCACCGGAGCGCCTCTTCGCGTGGAATGCGCTTTACGGCTTTCTTGCGTGCGCGGCGCTCATCGTCATCGCCAAGGCGCTCGGGCTCCTCATCAAGCGCGACGATCGCTACTACGACGATGATTAGCCATCCCGGTCTCGCGCTCTTCGCGGGAGCGCTACTTCTTGCAGTGCTGCGCGGCCGGGCGCCCAGCCCAGCCACTAGTATCGCTCCCCCGCCGAGGGCGGGACCGGGGGGGGGTATAAGCGTGGTTGTTGCGATCCTGGGGG
>CAMPGR010000102.1 GCA_946885605.1 uncultured Pseudomonadota bacterium | reverse complement strand
CGCGCTACCGACCTCATTATCGCTCTCGCTCTCGAACCTCATCCGGAGGGCGGATACTATCGCCGGATCTATACCTCGTCTCTCGCCGTCGAGCCGATGGACGGCCGCCCGCGCCGGGCCGCGCTGACCACGATCTACTATCTTCTGGTCAAGGGACAGGTGAGCGCCTGGCACCGAGTTGCCTCCGATGAAGCCTGGCACTTTCTGGAAGGCGAGCCGCTCGAAATGTTCCAGGCTGATCCTGAACTGCAACAGATCGGCACGACGATCCTTGGGCCGTACGCGGAAAACATCAATCCCGTCGACGTAGTACCCGCCGGTTACTGGCAGGCAGCACGGCCGACAGGAGCATATGCCCTTGTGGCCTGCACCGTTGGCCCGGGCTTCGATTACTCGGACTTCGAATTGATGCGCGACCATCCCGAGCGGGCCGCGGCGCTCAAGCGCAAGCATCCCGAGTTCGGCATCTTCCTATAGGGTTGACCCGGAATACGGGCGAAGCATCGAAAGCCCGATGTCCCTGCATTCGCGTGACTGACTCTGGATGGGACTCGGGCTCGCAGTCACATCGCCGGCATTTCTTGCTAACATCGCCGCGATGCATGACATGCCGTAATCAATAAGGAGCTAAGTATGGCTGACGACCTAGGCAAGCTGATTCTGCGTCTTACGTTGGGCGTTCTCCTCCTGCTTCACGGGATCGCCAAAGTGACCCGCGGCGTCCCTGGCATCGAAAAAATGGTGGAAGGAATCGGGCTACCGAGCTATTTTGCGTTTGGCGTGTACTTGGGCGAGGTGCTTGCCCCCATACTTGTCCTGCTTGGCTTTTACGCGCGTCTGGGCGCGGCCTTGATCGTCGTGAACATGCTGTTCGCGATCGTGCTTGCGCATCGGGCGGATCTTCTCGTGCTCACCAAGACGGGCGGCTGGGCGCTCGAGCTGCAGGCATTTTTCCTGTTCACGGCGCTGGCCCTCGCGCTCATGGGGCCCGGGCGTTTCAGCATCAACCGGCGATAGCAGCTTGCAAGAGTCGACCGACAATCGGCGCGAATGCCAGCTTGAGACGCAAATTGAACTGTCGCAAAATTGCCGGGGACCTCACACATTTGCGCACGGTCACACGTCACCGCTCAGGATTCGATATGGCGCATTTTCCAAAGCTCGTTCGCGATCTCCCGCAGTTTGAAGGACCCTTCGAGGCATATAAGCTCAAGGCGAAAAATTGCGATGTCCTCTTCGCCTCATATCCGAAAGGCACCGTTATAGCGCCGCATAGCCACGACACCGAGAACGTCGGCGTGATCACCCAGGGCGAGCTCATCCTCACGCTCGACGGCAAGGAGACGCGCTACGGACCCGGGCAGTGGTATCACGTTCCGGCCAAAGCGGTGCACGCCGCGCGCTTCGAAAGCGACACATCGGAAATCGAGTTCTGGTTTCACTCCCCATAAGGCCGGACACTCGCGGCAAACGGCACGTTACCGAGGCGAGTTGATATGTTCGTGAAGCGCATAAGAGCGGGTTGGGGTGATATGGACTTCAACGCGCACATGCGCAACACGGCTTACCTCGACAAGGCAGCTGACGTCCGCCTCATGTTCTTTGCGGAGAACGCTTTCTCGATCGAAGAGTTCATCAGGCTTCGAATCGGCCCGGTGGTAATGAGGGATGAAGTCGAATACTTTCGCGAGGTGAACCTTCTCGATGAGCTCGACGTTTCCCTTTCGCTGGCGGGGCTTGCGGAGGACGGTTCCAGGTTTCGCCTTCGCAACGATTTTGTGCGGCTGGATGGCACGCCGTGCGCTCGCGTGACCAGTACCGGAGGCTGGCTCGCCTTGGCTGCGCGAAAACTGGTCGTTCCACCAGGAGGCTTATTGAACGCCCTGCGTACTTTGCCCCTGGCGGAAGATTTCGAAGTTCTTCCTTCCAGTATCAAATAGGCGGCCGAAGCAAGGCCGTTGCCAGCAGCTCCAAGCCGCTCGCACCGCACACGCTCGGCCGGGATCCATGCTTTTTGTTCGCTACGGCAGAAGCACCGTCGATCCGGTGGTTTTACGCGCTTCGAGATCGCGGTGCGCCTGCGCCGCTTCCCGCAGCGGGTAGGTCTGGTTGATGTGGACCTTCACCGCCTTGCTCTTCACCACGGAGAAGAGCTCTCGCGCCGCCCGCACGAGGTCCTCGCGCTTCGCGGTGTAGGTGGCAAGCGTGGGGCGCGTGAGGAAGAGCGAGCCCTTCTGCGCAAGGATGCCGATATTGAACGGCGGCACCGGGCCCGATGCGTTGCCGAAGCTCACCATGAGTCCCAGCGGCGAGAGGCAGTCGAGCGAGTCCATGAACGTGTCCTTGCCCACGCCGTCGTAAACGACCGGCACGCCCTGGCCCTTGGTGATCTTTTTCACGCGGTCCACAAATTTCTCTTTGGATGTGACGATCACGTGCCGGCAGCCGGCCTTTTTCGCGAGCGGCGCCTTCTCGTCGCTCCCCACCGTGCCGATCACCGTCGCGCCGAGGTGTTTCGCCCACTGGCTCAGGATCTGGCCGACGCCGCCCGCCGCGGCGTGCACGAGGATCGTGTCGCCCTCCTTCACCTTGTAGGTGCGCCGAACGAGATACCACGCCGTCATGCCCTTGAGCATAATGGCCGCCGCCACTTTGTCATCGATGCCCGGCGGAATCTTGACCAGGCGGTCCGCGGGTCGCAGCGCCACTTCCGAGTACGCGCCGATCAGGCTGGCATACGCCACGCGGTCGCCGACCTTGAACTCCTTGACCCCGGGCCCCACCGCTTCCACCACGCCCGCGCCTTCCGAACCCAGCGTGAGGGGAAGCGGCATCGGATAGAGGCCGCTGCGGTGATACGTATCGATGAAATTCAGGCCCACCGCGGTATGGCGCACGCGCACTTGCCCCGGTCCCGGGTCGCCCACCTGCACCTCTTCCCATTTGAGCTTCTCGGGGCCGCCGTATTCGTGAATGCGAATTGCATAGGGCATTTGTGGTTCTCCTCTCTCTCCGTTCGCGGGAATGGCTATTACAGGGATGCGGTTAGAATCGCGGATGCGACTATAGCGCCCGAGAGGAAATGGAGCAATTGCCGAACCAAGCCGCAACGCAACGCGGCCCGCTCGCCGGGATCCGCGTGCTCGACATGAGCCGCGTGCCCGCCGGCTTGCTCTCAGCGCTCCACCCGCACGTCCAGTATCGGGCACTGAAAATCGATGTGCCGCACCCGCTCGCGGGCAGCGTTCCGCTGGTGGCGAATCCGATCAAGTTTTCAGGAGCGAAGCAGAAATCGCCAAGCTGCGGGCGCGCGGCGTTATCTGAGGCGCGCGACCCGGGAAGTAAAATTTACCGGTTCCCGCATGACGCCTTACTGGCCGCCCCCCGGGACATAGCCGCTGCCGCTGACTACCTCGCTGTTTCTCCTATCGAATCTCGCTGGCATATGAAGGCTGGCACGAGACGTGCAAGGTTTCAGCGCACCTGTCACTCAAGGAGCCACCATGCTGTACTGGGCAGCCATCTTCTTCGTCATCGCGCTGGTTGCGGCGTTGTTCGGGTTCGGCGGCATCGCGGCCGGCGCCGCGGAAATCGCCAAGATCCTGTTCTTCATTTTCCTGATCGTCTTCGCCGTCACGCTGGTGTTGGGCCTGATCGGCAGACGTTAGCGGCGTGGCGGCTCGTTACCCCGGCTTGCCGTCGATGCGCGGGCGCGTGAGCACGGGGTAATACACGCAGGTGAAGATGCCGAATGCCGCGGACCAGAGTGCGGCGGAAAGCAGGATGCCGGCTCTGTAAACTTCCGGCGCGAGGAGCGGCGTCAGCACACGAACCAGCGCCGCGGCATGCAGGAGCGCATAGGCCGTCGTTTCGGCGCGCCCCACTGTGAGCGGACGCGCAGTGTGCCCGCGCGCCGTTCGCGTCATCATGCCGAGCGTGAGGCCGCCGATTGCGCCTACGGTAAGGGCGTGGGTCGCCGCGGCCGGGGCGAGCAAACCGAGCTCCGCGAACCCGCGCAGCAGGAGGTGGACGACGATCCAGGCATAGGAAAGGTGCAGGATCCACAGGATCGGGCGTCCGCCCGTGCGCAGCGGCGCCCAGAGCGCGAGCCGTGCCGCGTGCAGCACCGCGCCAAGGAGGGCAAGCGCCGGGACCACTGCCGTCAGACGGAACACGTCCGCCGCAAGCAGCAACAGGACGGAGCCCAACGCGCCGATTTCGATGAGCGGCATGCGCCGCGCCCCGGCGCCGGGCACGGCATTGTTCGTGAACATCGGCACGACGCGTCCCGCCACTACCGCCATGACGAACATGACGACGTCGAGCCCTATCGTAATGGCGTAGCGCGGCCAGAGATGGAAGGTGACGCTCGCGATGCCGAAGCCGAGGACGAGCGCGATGAAGAACAGGTTGCGGCGGTTTCCGCTGGCGACGAGCGGCTGGCCGATGCCCCATGCCACACCGAGCGCGAAAAGCCCGTCTGCGATCGCGGCGGCCTCGAGGGAGACCGGGGCGAGCGCCCGCCCCGCGATCCACAGCGCCGCGAGGGCCGCGAGGGTCATACCTGTGGGTGTCGGCAGACCGGTCCAGTTTCTCACGGCCGTGAAGAGAAACCCCGTGATCACCGCGAAGGTGTACCCAAAGAGCATTTCATGCGCATGCCACAGGAAACCCGCGCCGGGCAGCCAGCCTGCGTACTCGAGCGCCCAGAACGCGATGCTCAACGTCGCATATACGCCGGCAAGCAGGTAGAACGGGCGAAATCCGAGCGCCAAAAGCGCCGAGCCCTCTGCCGGGCGGGAAGCGAAATTCCGGTCGTTTGCTAAAGGCATACGCGATTGTGGCTGCGATAGCCGATTACCTCAACCCCCGGCCTGACGCATGCTCGTGCTGCGAACAGGAGCGGTGCAGCGTTCGCGCTGGTCGTCATCGATCAATAAGCGAGAGCAGTGCTTCCTGCCCCGCTATGCGAGTGACATGGCTGCCGCTCCTCTTCTTCCTCGGCGCGTGCCAGGCGGACAACGCAGCACCGGCACTCGGCGGGGACCCGGAGAGCGGCCGCCTGCTCCTGCATCAGTTCGGCTGCGGGAGCTGCCACGAGATCCCAAGGGTCGCCGCCGCCAGAGGGAAGGTTGGCCCGCCTCTCGGCGGCATCGCCTCGCGCGTCTATATCGCCGGCGTGCTCGCCAATACACCGGAGAACATGGTGGCGTTCATACGGGTTCCGGAGATCGCCTCGCCGCGCACTGCGATGCCGAATCTCGGCGTGAGCCATGAAAACGCGCGGGACATGGTCGCCTATCTCTACACGCTCAAATGAAGACGCTCAAAATTCTCGTCGTACTGACCGTTCTGGTGCTTGCAGGGGGCGCGGCGTTCGTATGGAGCGGCGTCTACGATATTTCCGCGACCGACCAGCATCTGCCGCCCACCTACTGGCTCATCGAGAAGACAATGCGGCGCTCGGTGGCGCAGCGCGGGGAGGATATTCCCGTACCGCCGCTCGGCGCACCGCAGCAGCTCGAACGCGGGCTGTCGCTCTATCGCGCCCACTGCGTGCAATGCCATGGCGCTCCCGGCGTTGCGCCGGAGCCTTTCGCGCTGGGTCTCACTCCGCTGCCCGCGCCGCTCGTGCAGACGGGACGCGAATGGCCGCCGCAGGACATATTCTGGGTCGTGAAGTACGGCATCAAGATGACCGGCATGCCCGCCTGGGAGTTTCGCATGAGCGATGACGACATCTGGTCCGTGGTCGCCCTCGTGAAGAAGCAGTTGCCGGCGTTTTCGCCGCACGCGTATCGCAACACCGCGTCTCCCACGCTTGAACCGCACACCGAGCCGGCCGCTTCGAGCCATGAACCCAGTGTCGATCGCGGGCGAACCGCTCTGCAGCAATACGCCTGTGCCGCGTGCCACACCATACCCGGTGTGACCGGCGCCGTAGCGCGCGTCGGGCCGCCGCTCGGCGGTATAGCATCGCGTACCATGCTGGGCGGCGTGCTGCCGAATAACACGGAGAACATGGTGCGCTGGATCCGCGAGCCGCAGCGGCACAGCCCGCTCACGGCGATGCCCGATCTCGGCGTCGCCGAGCGCGATGCGCGCGACATCACCGCTTATCTCGAGACGCTCAGGTAGAACTCCCTCCGCATGAGCGGGCTATGCCGCCTCCGGTGCCTTTTTGACCTCTTCCCGCGTGAGCGCCACCTTCACGGTCTTACTGTGCCAATCCACGGCTTCGATAGCGCTGGCCGCCTATCGCATGGTCGCAATCTTCAAGTCGCTCTCGACGGTTTTGACACCCTCAATGCTGCGTGCCGCTTCTACCGCGCGGAGGGCGGCGTCCGGGGATTCGACATAGCCGGTGAGCGTGACCTTGCCCTCGTCGGATGTCACCTTTATGTTGGTCGCGCTCGCGGGGACTGTCCTGCCCAGCGCGCTCTTCACTCTCGCCACGATCACGTCGTCGTCAGGCACGCGAACCGAGGCACAAGAGAACGTGAGAGCAGCTACGGCTGCCGCGAGCAGCGCGGTTCTAATGGAACCCATGAGTTTCTCCATCCCTCCGGTCCGTTTCTCGGGTGGTCGGCGCTTTTTCCTCGTGGTGCACGCGGCTCCAGTGAGCCTCGCCCAAGCGTCTGCTTATCGGGAACTCGCCGTCCGGCATCGCAATCGTACTGCGATGCGTCCCGCATCCATCTATGTTCCTGGAGGAGAGCGCATGAAACTCGCATTCACGAAGCACGGACTCGTCGCCGGCTTGGCGGCCGCAGTGCTGACCGGCACGGTCAGCGCGCAGGAAACTGCTGAAGCCGTATTCCTTGACACGAACGGTAAGCCCATCGGGACCGCCAAGCTCATGGAGACGCCCGATGGAGTAATCATTCGGGTGGAGGTGAACAGCCTGCCGCCCGGCGAGCACGCATTTCATATCCATGAAAGAGGCCAGTGCAACCCGAAGGATGGTTTCAAGTCCGCGGGCGACCATTTCTCGAAGCCGAAGCAGGAGCACGGCTACTTCAGCAAGGGCGGGCCCCACGCGGGCGACATGCCGAATCAGTTCGTCGCCAAGGACGGTACGCTGCGCGCGGAAGTCTTCATCTCCGAGGTCAAGCTTGCATCGGCGAGCCTGTTGGATAGCGATGGTTCAGCGCTGGTCCTGCACGTCAAGCCTGACGACTATCGCAGTCAACCATCGGGCAATGCCGGCGATCGCATTGCTTGCGCGGTAATCAAGGCCGGTCGTTGAGAATAGCGCGACGGACGTCGGGTCGTTCAGGCGCCGATGCGTATGAGCGCGAGTCCGGTCTGCCTGTCGAGAACACGCTGCAGGTATCCAGGTGATTCCGTCACCACCACTTCAAGCGTCGGACGCACTCTTGCCGCCAGCAGGTGTCCGCCGCATGCCGCGCCATCGCGCCGTCCCAGGACGACGTGAGCATGGACCGTCTTGCGTTTGCGCTCGTCGACGGCGATATCGCCCATCAGAGCAAGAACCTCGGTCTGCTCCGCGATCGGAATGCGCTCGTAGGCCTTCATGCTCCAGTCGAAGTAACCGAGGGTCGCCTCGCTGAATGCGCCGATGGCGGTAAAGCTGGATGCAGTGACATTCTGATCCTCAGCAAACTGCGTCAATCCGTCAACGGGATCTTCACCGATATCGAAAACGAGCGCAAAGACACGGTCACGGCCGTGCGCTTCATTGAGTACCTTCATCCGCATGTCTATCTCCTGCCCGGTTAAAAACATCTCGCCTTGGGCCCGCTCACGCCGGCCGCTCGCGCACCCGGATATCGGTCGCGGCCGGTTCTTCGTGCAGCGCGAGCCAGCTCATCACTTCCTCGCGGCGGAGCAAGCCGCGGAGGCGCCCGTCCCGCACGACGGGAAGCTGATTGAGCCCGCGCTGGGCCAGCAGCGACAGCGCTTCGAAGGCGTCGTCGTCCGGGGCCACTGATACGAGCCGTTCCGCTGGTGTCATGATCTCCGCTACGGTGGTCGTCGCCCGCCGCTTGGGGTCCACCTTGGTAATGTCGCTCAGGCCAACCATGCCCAACAGCCGGTCATCGCTCACCACGGGAAACGCGTGCTGCCCGCTGCGCAGCACGTGGTCTTCCACCAGTTGCGATATGGTCGTATCGGGAGGCACGCTTTCAAACCGCGTTTGCATGAGCCGCGAGACGGGGATGTCCTCGAGCGCCTCGCGGGTCAGCAATTGCCGGTAACTCATCAGTGCGGCGTTGTTGAGAAACCATCCGAGGAAGGCGAGCCACAGGCCGCCGATGAGACCGGTGCCGAACACGGGCACCCGCACCCCGAATATCATGAGGAAGCCCGTCGCGATAAGTACCCATGCGAAAGCCTGGCCGAGCAGCGAAGCCCAGCGGGTGGCGCGCCGCAGGCTCCCGGTCGCCGCCCAAAGGATGGCACGCAGCACGCGTCCGCCATCCAGAGGAAATGCGGGCACGAGATTGAACACCGCGAGCATCAAGTTCACTTGACCCACCCACAGCAGCAGGCTCGCGAGCGGATCGAGCTGCCGAATGATCTCGTCCGGCCGGGTGAGATCGAGCTGCTCGGCCGGCACGAATGCGCCGGCGGCAAACAGGAAGCCGAAGGCCAGCACAAGACTGGTCAATGGTCCGACGGCCGCCATCAAAAGCTCGGCCCGCCATTTATGGGGCTCCCGTTCTATGATGGCGGCGCCGCCAAAAACGAACAGCGTGATGCGCCGGATGACGACGCCGTTCCAGCGCCCGACCAGTGCATGCGAGAGTTCGTGCACGGCGATGGATGCGAAAAAGAGCAGCGCGGCGCAGATCGCAGTCAACCAGGTGACCCCCGCGCTCCACTCGGGGTGCCAGGCGGGGAAAAGGCCGAGCGCCAGGCCGTACACGATCAGAAAAAATATGATGAGCAGGCTCCAATCGACGTATATGTCGATACCCGCAATACGCGCCAGCTTAAATCCCATCGTCGTGCCTCCTGCGTGGTGTCGCTTCCCTCGAAGGCCATTCCTCGCAAACGCGCAAGAAGAGTGCCAGCGCCCGCTTTCCCAGCGAACGGCCTAAAGCGCGCCCTTCCGACAGGACTCAAGCCAGGCTTGGCTGCGTCGCATGTGCCGCAAGCGCCCGCGCATCGCGGCCTGTGCAGACAGGAACCGGCCGCCCTTGTAGCTGCCCTACGTGCAAAACGCGTACACTTTTTTGACCCATGCTGGCGAAACAATGCACTGGCTGTGGACTCAGGGAAACCGGTAGATAAACGACGGATGGGGTCGCCCGCCGTGCTTGCACGGTACTGGGTCATGCAGCTCCCCGGTATCCTGATGGCGATGCTTCTTGCGCTTCTGCTTGCGCGTGATTTCGGTTGGCCGCAGTGGACGATCTGGGCTGCCGTGGGGGCGTGGGTCGCAAAAGATGCGCTGCTCTATCTAATCGTCTGGCCCGCGTACGATCCTGATCGCCTCAGCCCCTTTCCATACCGTATGGAAGGCGCTACCGGCGTGGCGCTCCATCGTATCGAGAAGGCCGGTACAGTGCGAGTTTGGGGGGAATTATGGAACGCGCACTTGTCCCCGCAGTCGCGCGAAATCGATAAAGGCGAGAAAGTGCGCGTCAGGGCATGTCACGGCCTCACCCTGGTCGTCGAGCCTGTGGAAAGCTAGCTAACGTTCGTTCCTGGGCGGCTCTTTTTCTGGGCACGGAACTTGCGACGATCCGGTCACGGATCGCCGGCCAGCGGGCAAATTGTAAAAAGGGGCGTTTCGCCGGACATTTCTGCAGGCGACTCAAGAGGTGCACGTGCGGGCACTCATAGTCGAAGATGACCCGATGATCGGACGCGCCATCATCGCGGGTCTCATCATCACGGCGAGCGACGGGGTGGCCAACCGGGCCGGATTGGACGGCGGCGCCGACGATTACCTGACGAAGCCCTTCGATCTTGACGAGCTGCTGGCGCGGTAAGCGATTACGTCCTCCAGGCGGAAAGGCAGGGCGTGGATCTCGGCGCGGATGTGCCGGACGGAATTCGCCTCTTCGGCATGGAGACGGAGTTGCGCTCCAACCGGCTACGACCCGCCGGCGCGCTTGCCTTCTTCCACCGCGCGCGCGAGGTCCTCGTCGGAAAGGAGCCGTGTGTCGGGGTCGCCGGTATCCCCGCTCCCCGGCGTAAAATGCAGGCGTTCCATGTAGGGCGTCGGTTTCTTCCGGCGGTAATCGAGAAATTCCTTCGCGTAGTATTGCCGCGCTCCCTGGACGCTCTTCTTCCCTGTCACGACGTCGTGCATGAGGTTGAGCGCGAGGAAATTCGCCTGTTCGTCATGGCAACGCGCCGAAACTTCCCCCGCAGTGCGCTCGGCCACCACGCTGCCGTCGAATTCGGCGAGCGGGGTGAATTTGTCGATCGGCACCCGGTAGTCGATGAACGACTCCTCGCAATCGATATGGGGCGCCGGAGAGTTGTGCCTGACGAAGTACGTCGTCGCGACGATCCGCTTCCATGGCCCTTTGCGGTGCCAGGTAAGCTGCGTTTTCGTCGCCTCGTCCGGCTCGCCATATTGATCGATGACGAGTTGCGTTGCTTCCCGAGACTCCTGCGGCCATTCCTGGATCACCTGGGAACCCCGCATGGGAGTTCCCTCCGGCGGCACTGCAGTGCGCGGCGGATCGCTGTCCTGGTCGTGCTCCGGATCGTCCGGTTTCCCGGAAAAGCCAGAATCGTCCCGCGTGTCTGTAATCGGTTGCTGGCTCATGTTCGCACCTCCTGATTCCTATAGAGCACGCGGCGAAAACCAGGTTCAGTCTGGCGCACCGTCCGAGGCTGCCGGAGCGGCCGGGCGCCGGAACTTCCGGCATAGCGCTTGTCGTACGTTGCTCCCGCGAACGCACTGGGAGCCGGAACGTTCGACCGACACCGCCCAGCACTTAATCGGAGGCGATCATGAGCAAATCCGCCAACGCACTCGAGCTTCTGCGGAACGACCATCGTGAAGTGCAACAGCTTTTCCAGCGTTTCGAACGAAGCGGCAGCGAGAGCGAGCAGGAGAAGATCTGCCGCGAGATCGTTGACGCATTGAAGCTGCACACGCGTATCGAAGAGGAGGTGTTCTATCCCTACGTGCGGGAAGCGACCGACGGCCTGGAACTGGTCGAGGAAGCACGCGTCGAGCACGGCGTGGCGAAACAGCTCATCAAAGATCTCGAAACCCACCCGGGTGACGGCTTGCACCGCTACGCAGTGGTGAAAGTGCTCGGCGAATACATCGGGCATCATATCCGTGAGGAAGAGCGCGCGATTTTCCCGACGATCCAGAAGAGCGGCGTCGATCTCGAGGCGCTGGGCCAGGAGCTGCTCGACCACAAGGCCGGGCGTAAAAGCGTGCAGGGCCGCAGCGCCGAGAAGGGCGTGCAGGGCCGCAGCGCCGAGAAAGGCGTGCAGAGCCGCAGCGCCGAGAAGGGCGTGCAGAGCCGCAGCGCCGAAAAGGGCGTGCAGAGCCGCAGCGCCGAAAAGCAGTCCCCCTCATCGCGTGCGGCGTCCAGTGCCGGGGAAGACGAGCAGTTTGTGGAGGAACACGGTGACCAGCTCTCCCCGTCCACGAAGCGCGCCAAGTGGATACACTCGCCGGACGAAACCGAGGATTACCCGGGCCAGACGCTCGCCACCCGCAATATCGACGTGATCAAGGCTTGGGCCGCGGCGCGCAACGCGATCCCGGCAACAACCCCCGAAGGCGATCCCGAACGGCCGCGTGTGCTACTTTTCGACTTCCCCGGCTACAAGAACGGCCTGCAGCACGTGAGCTGGGAAGCATGGTCGCGCGTCTTCCGCGAGCGGGAGCTCGTGTTCCTCTTCCAGCAGCACACCAAGGACGGCAAGCAGAGCAATTTCTTCCGGCTGGACAGCCCGCACCGGGAAGACGCGTAGCGGGTAGCAGCATGGATCCACTGCGCTCTGTCGCGCGCAAAGAGCAGGCGCGCGGTTCAGCGCCCACGTCTGTTTCGGGGTAGAGGCCTGCGACCGGTTTCGATTCTCTTTGCTGCTCCAATTCGGCATCGATCTCCGCGCCGATCAGCAATGCATAGGCTGAAACCAGAAACCACATGAGCAGGATCACGATCGCGGCCACCGTGCCGTACGTTTCGCTGTAATTGGCAACGCTCGATACGTACCAGGAGAACAGCATCCCGCGCGTTGCGAAGCCGCAGGTATGCAACTTGCGTGGGTGAGCAGGATAGGCGCTTAAAGCTATCCTCGAGCGCCCCGCAGGAGGCAAAAGCTGCACAACTCCGGAATTTTTTTCCAACGCTCCGACGTGCCTCCCTTAACAGGAACTCGACCTCACGACGAAAGGAATCCGCAATGAAGTTCAAGCTCATTATCGCAGCCATTACCGCAGTGCTTTCCGCGGGCGCTTATGCAGCAGCCGGCGAATCGGCGACGCAGCAACGTCAGTCCCAGGCGGGGCAGGACCGCTCGATGTCGCAGTCGCAGAGCATGCAGCGGCAGCAGGATGGTTCGCAGGCGCAATCGTCCGATATGGTGCGCAAAGCCCAGCAGGCTTTGAAGGAGAAGGGATTTGACCCAGGTCCCGTCGACGGCATGATGGGTCCGCGGACGCAGCAGGCGATCAAGCAATTCCAGGAATCTCAGGCCAACTTGAAGCCAACCGGAAAGCTGGACCAGCAGACCCTCGCCGCACTCGGGGTTGAGGGCCAAGCCTCGTCCGCGATGGGCTCGACGCCCGGCAGCCAGCGCGCTCCCGCTGCCGGCGGCGCAAAGCAGAAACCGGATCAGCAACAAAGCCGCTGATCAGAATAAGCAGCCGCCCCCTGACGCGGACGCTGCTGCTATGGTGCTCGCTTTGGAAGAGCATCGTTCCTGGCCGGTCAGCGCGCGCAAACCGCAGTGCGTGGAACACCGGAAGGCGGGGGCACAGCTCATACCGGTTTGCGCTTGGTGCGGCCCGCTCTCACCGTCCCCGCTCGGCAGCAGGCTTGAGCCGCTCAGTGAGATTGAGCGCCGTATTGACGAGCGCAATGTGCGAAAACGCCTGCGGAAAGTTTCCGAGCTGGCGCTGCGCCGCCGGATCGTATTCCTCCGCGAGCAGCCCCACGTCGTTGCATAGCGCAAGCAGCCGCTCGAAGAGTTTGCGCGCGTCCTCGACGCGGCCCTGCAGCAGATAGTTGTCGACGAGCCAGAACGTGCACGGCAGAAAAGCGCCTTCACCGGGCGGCAAGCCGTCGATCGATTCGCGCGTGTGATACCGGTGCACCAGGCCGTTTTCCAGAAGCTCGCGCTCGATGGCGCGCACCGTGCCGAGCATCCGCGGATCCGTTGCCGGCAGAAAGCCCGTTGTGGGAATGAGCAGCAAGCTCGCGTCGAGGGCGCTCGAGCCATAGCTTTGAACGAATGTATTGCGGCTGCGATCGAATCCGCGGGCGTACACTTCCTCGTGGATTTCCGCACGCAGCTCGCGCCAGCGATCGACGGGACCCTCGCTGCCGAACTCCTGGTGAATGTTCACTGCACGGTCGAACGCAACCCAGCACATGATCTTCGAATAAGTGAAGTGCCGCCGCGGCCCGCGGACTTCCCAGATGCCTTCGTCGGGCTGCTGCCAGACGCTCTCGAGATGCTGCAGCAGCGCGCGCTGCAGGCCCCATGCCGGTGCATACGTATCCAGCCCCGACTTGCACCCCTGATACAGAGCATCCATGACCTCGCCGAAGACGTCGAGTTGCAGTTGTGCCGCCGCGGCATTGCCTATGCGCACCGGCGCGGAATGCGCATACCCCGGCAGCCACGGCACCTTCCACTCCGGCAGCCGGCGCTCGCCCGCGATGCCGTACATGATCTGCACCTGCGACGGCCGTCCCGCAACCGCGCGAACGAGCCACGCCCGCCAGTTCCGCGCCTCCTCGTAGTAGCCCCCGCCCATCAGCGCGAGCAGCGTCAACGTCGCATCGCGCAGCCAGCAATAGCGATAGTCCCAGTTG
>CAMPGR010000101.1 GCA_946885605.1 uncultured Pseudomonadota bacterium | reverse complement strand
GTGGAATTGCGCCGCTCGAGCTTCACCAAGTGCTTCGAAGCCGGCATGACGAACGACCAGGTGATCGACCTGATTCGCGCGAGCGGCATCAAGGTCGCGGTCATCGGTACCGAATACGGGCTTTTCTTCGCGCAAGGCGAGGAACGTCGACGGCTCCTCCAGGTGCTCGATGAAACGTGCTCGAATGCGGTCGCGCTGGGCTGCGACCTCGTCATGTGCGCGGAGGGTTTCGGCGGCGGCACGGTGCGCGATGCCGGGGCCAACATTCGGGCGGCCGGTGAAGTGTGTGCTGCGCACAACGTGCGCTTCGCTTTCGAATTCAGCTCGGCCGCTGCGGTCGTGAACAGTCTCGCCGTCGCCCGCGAAGTGCTCGCGCTCGCGGATCACCCCTCGTGCGGCCTGCTGCTCGATGCCTATCACCTCGAGCGCACGGGTTGTGGGGGCCGCGGATTCGAGGATGTGCCGGCGCGCCATATCTTCGCTTTCCAGTACAGCGACGTCCCACCCACGCCGCGCCCCGATACCCGGCGGCCCGCCGATCGGCTCCCGCCGGGACGAGGCGTCGTGCGCTGGCGCGAGGTCCTGGGCTTGCTCGTCGAGAAGAATTATGCGGGCTACTTGAGCTACGAGGCGCCGAATCCCGATCACTGGTCGCGGGCCGCCGCGGCGGTCGCACGGGAAGGCGTCCACGCAACGCGCGCCCTTCTCGCCGGCATCGATCCTCAAGCAGCGCGCGGCAGCTGAACGACGCTCTGCTCATCCCGCTCGTTTCGCGTCCAACGCACGGCGCAGCCGCGTGCGTGCGCGAGTCGCGCCCGCCGGCGCCGCGCGAGAAAGAGCAGCACCACGAGGACGGTTCCGCCGGGCAACAGCAGCTCGGTCAGGAGATACGGCGCAATCCGCCGCGCACCTTCGACGATTGATCCCAATAGGGTTTGCAGAGTGACCATGGCGCCACTCTAGCCGGCGCGCGTATCGGGAGGATGTCGGTCACGAAACAGTTTGTTTCAGCCTGTTGCGCGGCCTGCGTTGAAGGCTGGCATGAAAGCGCCCTTAGACTGCTCGTGCGGCAGCGGTCAAGGGGAGCAACTCCAGGAACGCGCCGTAGCGCGGCTATTTCGGCGGGCGAGGAATTTGTTTCTGTACGTTTACTTGCCGCCGAGGAGCTCGGCGCTGCGCTTCACCGCCTTCACGATGTTGATGTAGCCGGTGCAGCGGCAGAGGTTGCCCTCGAGCCCGTGGTAGATCTCCTCGTCGCTGGGATGGGGATTGTCCTTGAGGAGTCCCGCGACGGCCATGATCATGCCCGGCGTGCAGAAGCCGCACTGCAGGCCGTGGCACTCGGTGAAGGCCTGCTGGATCGGATGCAGGACGCCGCTTTTCGCCATGCCTTCGATCGTGCGCACCTCCGCACCGTTCGCCTGCGCCGCGAGCACCGAGCACGATTTCACCGCGATGCCGTTCACATGAACCGTGCAGCAGCCGCACTGGCTCGTGTCGCAGCCGATGTGCGTGCCGGTCAACCCGAGTTCGTCGCGCAGAAAGTCGGCGAGCAGCGTGCGATCCTCGACTTCGCGCGCATGCTTGACGCCGTTCACCGTGATTTCGACTTTTGCCATGTTCATTTCCCCGCAATCTTCGCTACCGCACGCTTCGCCATCACCGCCACCAGGTTCGCGCGATATTCACGCGTGGCGTGGAAGTCCTCGTTGAGCGTTTCCGCATCCACCTCGAGCTTTTCGAGCGCAGCCGCACTGAAATTCCGCGCGAGCGCCTGCTCGGCGGCGCTCCAGCGGAATACGCCGGGACCCGCGCCCGTTACCGCGACGCGCGCGCCTTTCGCCGTCTCAGCGACGAACACCCCGGCCATGGCGTAGCCGGATGCCGGGTGGGGAAACTTCGAGTATGCCGCGCGCTTCGGGATCGGGAACACGAACCGAACGATGATCTCTTCCGGCTCGAGCGCGGTCGCGAACATCCCCTGGAAGAATTCGTCCGCGGCAATTTCGCGCCGGGTGCTGACCACCGTCGCACCGAGCCCCAGTACCGCGGCCGGGTAATCGGCGGCCGGATCGTTGTTCGCGACCGAGCCGCCCATGGTGCCGAGGTTGCGCACCTGCGGGTCGCCGATCACGCCGGCAAGCTCGGCAAGCGCGGGGAGCACTTTACGCACGGTCGGGGAACCTGCGACTTCACGATGGCGCACGCCCGCGCCGATGATGAGCTTCCCGTCCTTATTGTCGATGCCCGCGAGCTCTGGGAGCCCGCCCACGTCGATCAAATGCGAGGGGCGCGCAAGCCGCGCCTTGAGCGTCGGGATGAGCGTCATCCCGCCTGCAAGAAGCTTCGCCTCCGGGTTTGCCGCAAGCAATTCGCCCGCATGCTTGAGCGACTGCGCTTTGACGTAGCTGAAGTTGTACACCGACGCCTCCTATTGCCTGGTACCGGCCGCCTGGATCGCGTGCCAGACCTTGGCAGGCGTAAGCGGCATGTCGAGGTGTTGCACGCCGAGCGGACGCAGCGCATCGAGCACGGCATTCGTCAGTGCCGCGAGCGAGGCGGTGCAGCCCGACTCTCCCATGCCCTTCACGCCGAGCGGGCTCACTTTCGACGGCGTGGGGTGCTCGTCCATTTTGATCTCACGCAGGAGCCCCGCGCGCGGCATGTAGTAATCGGAAAAGCTCCCGGTCAAGAGCTGCCCGGAACTGCGCTCGTACACCACGTGCTCGCCGAACACCTGGCCCGCGCCCTGCGCAACGCCGCCGTGCATCTGGCCTTCGACGATAGTGTGATTGATCACGCGCCCGCAGTCATCGACCGTCACGTACGATGCGATCTCGGTCACGCCCGTCGCAGGATCGATTTCGACTTCGGCGATGTGGCAGCCGTTGGGGAACGTGGAGCTGAAGCTGCCTTCCGCCTCGACCGACAGCGTTTTTGCCTTCGCAAGATCCGCGAGCGTGACGCTGCGCCGGGCGTGCTCGCTCGAAAAGGTGCCGTTCGCGTACTCGACCTGCGAGGGTTCCACGCCCAACTCCAGCGCAGCGAGCGCCTTGCCTTCCTCGATCAGTTTCTTAGCGGCGAGATGGCACGCGCTGCCCGCGCCGACGGTCGAGCGTGAACCGCCGGTGTGATTGCCGAAGAGCGGCCGGCTTTCGTCACCCTGGCGCAGCACGACGCGCTCGAATTCCACACCGAGCGTCTCTGCGACGATCTGGGCAAACGCGGTTTCATGGCCCTGGCCCTGCGAGTGCGACACCGAGTAAACGGTGATGGTGCCATCGGCGGCAACGTCCATCGCCACCGTATCCTTGGGAAAGAGCCCTGCGCCGGTATTCTCGATTACGGCCGAAATGCCCCGGCCGCGCAGCTTGCCGGCCTCTTCCGAGCGCTTGCGTCGCTTGCCGAATCCTTCCCAGTCAGCGAGCTTGAGTGCCTTCTTCAGCACGCCGGGGAGATCGGCATTTTCGTAGGTGGAGCCTGTAGGCGTCTTGTACGGGAACGCTTCCGGCGGAATGAAATTGCGCCTTCTCAATTCCGCGGCATCGACGCCGGTTTCCGCCGCGGCCGCGCTCACCAGCCGCTCGATCACGTATGCGATGTCGGGCCGTCCGGCGCCGCGGTAGGCGGCAATGGGATTGGTATTGGTGAGCGCGGTACGCCAGCGCCCGTAGAGTGCCGGGATGCGATAGACGCCGGTCAGGCACGTGCTCGGGTTGCGCAGGTGGCTCACGGGCCCGGTCGGCGTCAAGTACGCGCCCATCTCCGCGATCCAGTCGAGCCGCATGCCGAGGAACTTCCCGTCGCGGTCGAGCGCGAGCTCGCCCGTGACGAAATTGGCGCGTCCGTGCGAGTCGGTCGTAAAACCCTCGGAGCGTGAAGCGATCCACTTGATCGGCCGGCCCATCTCTTTCGCCGCGAGCATCTGCGCGCAATACTCGGGGTAGGCGAGGCTGCGCTGACCGAATGCTCCGCCCACATCGCGCGCCATGACGCGAATTTTCTCCTCGGGGACGTTCGCATACGCGGCAAGCTGCTTGCGCATCATGTTCACGCCCTGGACGTGCACATGGATCGTGTAGCGGTCTTCGCGCGCGTCGTACGCCATCAGACACGCGCGCGGCTCCATCGGGTTCGGTGCGACACGCGTCACTTCGAGCTCGAGCCGCGTCACGTGCGCCGCTTTCTGGAACGCAGCTTCGGTGGCCGCCGCATCGCCCGCCTCGAACTCGAACGGCATGTTGCCGGGGACGTTTTCGTGGAGCTGCGGCGCGCCGGCGGCGAGCGCCTCTTCGGGATCGATCACCACCGGCAGGTCCTCGTACTCGACCTCGATCAGCTCCGCCGCGTCCTGTGCAACGAGCGCCGATTCGGCGACGACCATCGCGACCGGCTCACCGACGCAGCGCACGACGCCATGCGCGAGCGCGGGGCGCTCCGGCAGGCGCACCTCCATGCCGCCCTTGCCCTTGAAGGTGAGCATGGTCATCGGCTTCACGTGTCCGGCGCGCACGGCGTCTTCGCCGGTGTAGACCCGCACGACCCCAGGGTGTTTTTTCGCCGCATCGAGATCGATCGAGACGATCTTTGCGTGCGCGCGGTCGGAGCGCAGGAAATACGCGTAGAGCTGTCCCGGCAGGTTCCAGTCCGAAGCGTACTTGCCCGTACCGGTGATAAGCCGCAGATCCTCGCGGCGTGAGACGTGCACGCCCTCCACTTCCAGCAGATGATGATGTTCCATGGCGTTCCTATCGTTGTCTGCCCGGCACATCGGGCATGCCTTTGCGGCGCGCGGCTGCGCCGGGATACGCACCGTCGTGCAGGCAGGACGCGCGATTATGTGTCAAGCCGCACACCCCGGCAATGGTCGAGTCCACATATTGCAACCCTGCGGCCGGCACGGACTATACTCCAGAGCTCGTCCCCATTTCCCGGACCTCACGTGAAAAAAGACACCCTCCTCGCGCACGCCGGCCGCGATCCCGAAAAGTGCGAAGGCATGGTGAACATGCCGGTTTACCGCACCTCGACCGTACTCTTCCCGACGCTCGGCGAATACGAGACGCGCGATCCCAACGACTACAAGAGCGTGCGCTACGGTCGTTACGGCACACCAACCACGTTTGCGCTGGAAGAGGCCGTGGCGCGGATGGAAGGAGGCCACCTCGCGGTCGCCGTCCCCTCGGGTCTCGCGGCGGTCGTGGCTGCGCTCAGCGCTTTCGTAAAAACCGGCGACCACGTTCTCGTCGCGGATGCCGTCTACGGGCCGACCCGGCAGTTCTGCGAACGACGGCTGCGTCCCAACGGCATCGACGTCGAATACTACGATCCGCTGATTGGCGCCGCCATACGCAACCTCATCAAGCCCAACACCAGGGCGGTCTACTGCGAATCACCCGGCTCGTTGACCTTCGAAGTGCAGGACATTCCAGCGATTGCAGCGGCGGCGCATGAGAAGGGCGTCCCCGTGCTCGCCGACAATACCTGGGGCACGCCTTATTTCTTTCGCTCCTTCGATCACGGTGTGGATGTGTCGATACATTCGGCGACGAAGTACATCGTCGGCCACTCTGACGTCATGATGGGAGTCATCGTGACCAATGAGAAACACTGGCTGCCGGTGCGCAAGGCGGTCGCTGACATCGGCTACAGCGTGAGCCCGGAAGACTGCTACTTGGCGCTACGCGGCTTTCGCACGATCGGCGTGCGCATGAAGCATCAGATGCAGAGCGCACTTCGCGTCGCCCGGTGGCTCAGCACGCGCCCCGAGGTGAAGCGTGTGATCTACCCGGCGCTCGAGAGCGACCCCGGACACGTCATCTGGCGTCGCGACTTCGAGGGTGCCTCGGCGCTCTTTTCGTTCGTACTCGAGCCGTGCGAGAGCAAAGCGGTGCACGCCTTTATCGATTCGCTCGAACTCTTCGGCATCGGCTCGAGCTGGGGGGGTTACGAGAGCCTGGTCGTGCTCGCCGAGATCGCGCGCTTTCGCAGCGTGACGCGCTGGGAACCGGGCGGCCCTACCGTGAGGCTGCATATCGGGCTCGAGGATCCGGAGGATCTGATCGCGGACCTCGCCCAAGGGTTCGAGCGGCTCAAGGCGTCCGCCCGCTGAAGCGCTATTGCGGCGGCGGAGGAGGCGGGGGCGTGGACCGCGGCGCGGACGAGGGGACCGTCGGCGCAGGGGGCGGCGGAGTGTGTGAAGTGGGCGGCGGAGGCGGCGGGGTCGCGGCGCGCTGCTCCGTCGGCGTATAGCGACCCGCAACCGGAACGCGATGGCCCTTCGCGTACATGCACTGCACGTACGCGTGATCGTAGCGCCGCTGCAATTCGTAACCGGAACCCTGCCCCGCGCCCGCACCTGCTGCGCTTCCCGCGAGGAGCCCGATGCCGGCGCCTACACCGGCGCCCTCGCTGTCGCCGCCGATTGCAGCGCCTGCGAGGGCACCGAGCGCAGTGCCGATTACGGCACTGCGCACGGCGGCATCCTCAGCGGCCTGTGTCGTGGTCGTCCCGCCCACCTGGGCGTGCGCGTACTGCTTGCAGTCGGACTCGTCGAGACGAAACTGATCGAAGCCCTTCCCGGTGCCCGGCAGGACAAGCACGCTGGGACCGGTCGGGACGGTCACGCAACCGGCGAGCGCAAGCAGCGCGAAGAGCGAAGTGAATTTTAAAGTTCGCGGCATCTGGAATCTCGTTCTATGAGGGTGAAGAGTACGGCACCACTTTCTGCCACGGGCCCGGGCACTCTTTCACATAAGGATAATAGGCTTCGGATTCGCGACAGTAGTACCAGTACTGCGCGTCGTCCGCCGGTGCAGCGCCCTGTTCTCCCTTCTCGATGTAAACGGGTGGCGCGGAGGGAACGACTGCAGCCGGCGGGTAATAGTAGTAGTTCGGTGGATAGTACCAAGGCGACCACACGAGCGGCGCTCCGAAGAAGAAGCCGAAGTGCGCATGACCGTGCCCGTGGTGACGATGGCCATGATGATGATGTCGGTGATGATGCCCGCCGTGATGTCGTACGTGCTGATGCCCGCCGTGATGTCGTGCGTGCTGATGGCCGCCGTGATGTCGCGCGTGCTGATGCCCGCCGCGCAAGTGCTGGCCCTGCCCCTGCCCGCGCTGGGCGAACGCAGGCGCGCTCGGGACAGCGCTCGCCACCAGGGCAACCAGCAATATCGCCGCTTTGATGATTTTCATGATGCCTCCTCGCCCCGAGGACAAGGATTCAGAATAGTAGCGAAAAGCGGCGTAACCAATGCCTCAATTTTGTTACAAATCGTAACGCCGCCATGCTCGTTGGACCGCCTGCGGCACTCACAATTCCTCTGCGTTCTGCCCGCGCTCACGCACTCAAGCGAGCGCAACGGGCTTCCCGCTCTGCGCCGAGGCGACGATCGCCTCAAGCACCGCGATGCCGTTGACGGCCTGCTCCGGCGGCACCATGTAGAGCTCGCGTGCCGCGACGGCATCGGCAAACGCTTCCAGCACGAGCTTTTCCTTGTCCACCGCCGGGAAAGTCATCGTCTCGGGACGTCCATCGAGGGCGCAAGCTACGAGCTCGTTGTCGCCGCGCATCTCGAGCCAGCCTTTGGAACCGAATGCGTGAATACGATAGAAATCTCCGGTCACGAAAACAGCCGCGAGATAGCCGGTCGTCCCACCAGCGAATCTGAGCAGCATGGAAGTCGTATCGTCGAGCTCGACGTCGGGGGACAACTTTCGCCGCTCGCTGAACGCGTAGACCGAGCTCACCGGTCCCGCGATCTGAATCATGCCGTCGAGCGCGTGTATGCCGCGCGCCGTCATGCCGCCCGCGGGCGCCTCCGCGCGCATCGCACGCCAGTTGCCGGCCTTGAGTCGGTAGCCGGTGGGACCGGAGTGCTGGCCTTCCACGTGCAGCACCTCGCCGATCTCGCCAGCGCGTATCCTGCGCATCATCTCGACATACGCCGGCGCAAACCTGCGATTGAAGCCGAGGCCGAGCGTGACCCCGGCTTCGCGGCACGCGGCGACGGCGTCCTCCGCACTCGCGCGGGTGAGCGTGATCGGCTTTTCCACATAGACATGCTTGCCTGCCCGCGCCGCTTCCACGATCTGCTGATGGTGCAGCGAGTGCGGCGTCGCGAGCACCACCGCGTCGAGTTGCGGGTGGCTGAGAGCCTCTGCGTAAGAAGCGACGAGCGTTATCCCGTTGTCCTTGGCAAACCGTGCGTGTTTCCCGGGATTGCGCGAGACACCCTTCACGATGCGGATCTTGCCGCTTGTCTGCACCGATTCAACGAGACGATTCCCCCATCGTCCCAGCCCGTGAATTGCGGCCCTCAACATGCCGCTCCCCTTTCCATGATCCAGACCCGCGTCGAACGATACCACAGGAGCGCCCGCGCACGCGGCGCATGACTTACGCCTCGGTGCAATCGCGACTTCCTCCGAGAGTATTGCCGAGTGTCGCCGAACCACTACATCTCCCGCTTCGTGTTGAAATGCCTTCATCAAAGCGGTAAGCTCGCTCGCTACAAAAGCGCTCTTTTCGGTGCGAGGGGCTGTTGGGTCTGCCTCTGACACTAAAACTCCGTAAAACTCCGCAGTTCATGACTCTGTCCGTCAACGATCCACGCATCTTCGAAACGCTGGTGGCACGCATCAGGGATTACGCCATCTTCATCCTCGACGCGGAAGGGAGGATACGGAGCTGGAACATCGGCGCGCAGCTCATCAAGGGCTACAGCGCGGAAGAGATCGTGGGCAAGCACTTCTCCATTTTCTATCCGCGGGAGGCGATCGGGCGCGAGTGGCCCGACCGCGAACTGCGGGCGGCGGCGGCGGACGGGCGCTTCGAGGACGAGGGATGGCGCGTGCGCAAGGACGGCTCCCGGTTCTGGGCGAACGTCGTGATCACGGCGCTGCGCCAGGAAGACGGCAAGCTCATCGGTTTCTCCAAGGTGACGCGCGACCTCACCGCGCGGCGCGCGAACGAAGAGCAGCTGCGCCACAGCGAAGAGCGCTTTCGCCTGCTGATCGAAGGCGTGGAGGAATACGCGCTGTACATGCTGGACAACGAGGGCAACGTGTCGAGCTGGAACAGCGGCGCGCAGCGCATCTATGGTTACACGCCGGCCGAGGTGTTGGGCCGCCATTTTTCGTGGTTGTCGCTTCCCGAGGAGATCAAGTCCGGGAAGCCGTGGCAGGAATTGAGCATTGCGCGAAGCGCGGGACGCACGGTCGAGGAAGGCTGGAGAGTGCGCAAGTCCGGCGAACGGTTCTGGGCGCGCATCACGCTCACCGCGCTCTACGATGCGCAGGGCGCGCCACGCGCCTTTATCAAGATGACACAGGATCTCACCGAGCGGCGGCAGTTGAGGGAAGCGGAGGAAACCGCGCGGCGCATGAACGTATTCATCGCCATGCTGGCGCACGAGCTGCGCAATCCGCTCGCGCCGATAGTGAACGCCATAGAGACCTTCGAACGCATGCCGGCCGGCAATATCGCGCAGCATTCGTCGCTGCTCGGCGTCATCGGCCGTCAGGCACGACATCTGGCGCGCATCGTGGACGACTTGATCGACGTGAACCGCATCACGCGAAGCACGCTCGCAATCGAGCGCCGCCAGCTCGATCTCGCCGAAGTCATCCGCCGCAGCATCGAGACGGTCCGCCCCGGGATAGATGCGGCGGGACACGAACTGAAAGTCGAGCTTCCATCCGAGCCATTGAACGTGACGGGCGATCTGCACCGGCTGACGCAGGTTCTCTCCAACATAGTGAGCAACGCATGCCGCTACACGCCGCCGGGTGGCCGGATCACGATCACGGCGCGCAAGCTCACGGACGAGCTCGTCGTTTCGGTGCAAGACACCGGACGGGGCATCGCGCGCGAAGATTTCGAGCGCATTTTCCAGCTCTTCGATCAGGGCAGCCACTTCATCCCCGCGAGTTCGAGCGGTCTCGGGATCGGATTGTCGCTTGCGCGGCGTATCGTCGAGCTGCACGGCGGCACGATAAGCGTCGCGAGCGAAGGTCCCGGCAAGGGCAGCACCTTCCAGGTGCATCTTCCGCGGGCGCTCGCATCGGCACTTGTCGATACGCCGCCGACGGAACGCCCGCGCCATCCGCCATCGCTCACGAGCCGCCGCGTGCTCGTCGTCGACGATCATGTCGATGCCGCAAGAATGCTGGAGCTCCTTCTCCAGTGCGAAGGGCACGAAACGCGCATCGCGCACGATGGCCCCTCCGCTCTCAAGGCGATCGAGGAATTCAATCCGGAGTTCGTGTTTCTCGACATCGGGATGCCGGGCATGAGCGGCTATGAGATCGCGCGTACCCTGCGTCACAGCCAAAACCGCCGCAACATATTCCTCGTCGCGCTGACAGGCTGGGGTCAGCCCTCGGACTTCCAGGAATCCAAAGAGGCGGGTTTCGACCTGCACCTCGTCAAGCCGCTCGATACCGCGAGCGTCAAACGCCTGCTCGAATCACCGCCGTCCGAATTGCACTGCATTGAGCACTTAGCTTAGTAGTAGAGAAGAAGAAAAAAGCGGGCAACAAGGAGCCGCAACAGAAGCTCAAATCGTCTCCGCAGCCGGCACTGTCCTGGAGCAAGCTACGCGAGTCCTTTCGCATGGAGAAGCATGGACGTATCGCGTGCGTTGCGCGCTCGATCAACTGCTTGCGCAAGCGCGCTGCCGCGCCTCCTTGAGCGCCAGGACATACCGCGCGATCCCCTCGATGTGGGTAAACAGGGGATCGAATATCGCGGTAGGCGGGATGCTGACATCCCAGGTTTGCTCAAGGTGAGCGATCGTCTCGAGCACGCCGACCGAGTCCACGTAGCCCTCCTGGTAGAGGTGCACCTGCCTCGTGAATAGGATGTCATCGGCGGTCACGTGGAACGTTTTGCGGATGAATTGCTCGAGCTCGTCGGCCACGGCTTGCAAGCTTATCGTCCTCATGCGTGATCCCTCCCCGTCATGACGGCACGCTGGGCAATCTGGTCGTAACTGGTCGCGAAGCGGTAAAGTCCTCCGCGGATGAGGCCTCTGATCTGCTCGAGCGTCGTGCCGAACAGCGCAGCGAGGCGCCGTGCGAGCGCGTCGGCGTCGATGCCGCGCGCTACGAGCGCCGCCAGCGACCCGCGGACCTCGTTCGAGCTCGCGACCTGCGCGCGCACCTTAGGCCGGTCGTAGACGTGCTGCGGGACGCGGTCGCCCATCACGTGCTGTACCAGCTTCTGCTTGGAGGTCTCGCTGTCCAGGAAGCGGCCCGGGATCGCGGCATAGGCCTGAGCGCACAGGAGGTAAGGCTGGATCACGTCGATACCGTGCGCGGCGAAGATTCCGACCTCGCGGTCGCCCGCATCGAGGCCGGCCAGGAGGAATCGCCGCAGGCGTTCCGCAGGGAGATCGGGCAAGTCGTAGTAACGGTGCCCGCGGTAGCTCACGGGCGTGTAGTCGGCCACCAGCTCGTTCATGCCGTCCCCCGTCAAGACGAGCGGTCGGAGGTGCGCCGGGTGGCGCGCAGCGAGCCAGCGCGCGATCGCGTCATTGACCACCCCGCAATGCACATTGAAGTCGCGATGGTCCTGGCCGTAGAGCAGGACGTCGTCAAGATGCGCCACCAGCTCCTCGGCGCTGACCTCGATCACCTCGAGATCGATGCCGAAGCGGCGCGCCACGCGCGTGGCGTGCCACAGGTCCGATTGCTGCGTGGCCGCACCCCGGTCCTCGTTCAGGACGAAGGTCAAGCCCACGGGCCGGCGCAGGTGCTCGCAGGCGAGAGCGGCGATGACGGTACTGTCGAGACCGCCGGACAACGTGATGTAGATGGGACGCGCCTCCGCCACGCCCGCGATCAGCGCGAACACGGCCGAAAGCTCGTGACGGATGCCGGCTGCGCAAACCTCGAGCGAGGGGCCGTCCCCCCCCGCGAATGAGATCACGGTGTGCGGCCTGAGCTCATAGGTCCGCGAGCCGGGCTCGATGCGCAGCACGTGTCCGGAGGGTACCGAGTTGATATCGGCCAGGCGATGTCCTCTTTGCACCAAGCCCGTGATGTAGTTGGAGGAGTGCACCGCTCCACCGGGAGTGACGGCGAAGAACAATTTCACGACGCCGAGCGCATCGCGGATCAGAGTGTGGCGGCCGGCATACTCGACGTGAATGGCGTACTGCCCCGTGCAGCGGCTGCCGGGTTGCTCGCCGACACGTAATTCGGCCGGCCGATCTCGGCAGAGTTCGCCGTCGATCCAGACGAAGTTGCTCACGCTGGGTGTCGTTCTGCGGTCCACGGTTCCCTCATGCGAGCGCTGAGCTCGCGGATGCGGCCGAGAGCGCGCTCGAGCGCGGCGTCGGTCGCCGTCAAGCTGATGCGGAAGCGCCCCGTTTGATGGAAGAATGAAGAGGGCAGGATCAGCACGCCGTGCTCGGCCAGCCGCTCGCACCATGCACGGTCGTCCCCGCCCGGTGCTTCGGGATACAGGAAGAACGTGCCGTCCGAATGCGGCGCGTGGAGGCCGGCGGCCGTGAGCTCCGCGTACGCGCGGTCGCGGCGCGCCTCGAGCCATGCAATCTCCGGCCGGTAGTCCACCAGATCGCGCAGCGCGAGCTGCATGAGCGCGGTCGGTGTGCAGAAGCCCATGATGCGGCAATAGTTCACGAGAACATGTGCCATGGCGTCCGCGTCGGGCATGCGCGGACTTACGGCGACATAGCCGATACGTTGGCCTTGTGCCATCAGCGTCTTGCCGAACGAATGGACGATGACGGTATGGTCGTAGAACTGCGCCGGCGAGACGAACGCCGATCGGTCGAACACCATCTCGCGGTGGCACTCGTCGGAGATCAGCATCGGCCGCACCGGTGCAGCCTCGAGGATACGGGCCAAGTCTTTCAGCTCCTGCTTCGTATAGAGCAGTCCGGCGGGGTTGGACGGCTGCGACAGGATCAGGGCGCGAGTGTTCGGCCCCAGCGCACGCTCGATGGCAGGCACGTCGAGCCGCAGCGAGCCGGCCAGGACCGGCACGAAGACGCATCGCAGCCCGAGGTTTTCAAGGTAGAGCGGGTAATCGAGCCAGCACGGACTCACCACCGCCACCTCGCCGTCCGGGGCTTCCGATAGGGCGCGGAACACGATGTTGAGCGCGGCCATCGCGCCCGGTGTCAGCACCACGTGCCGATAGCCGAAGGGCAGGCCGGTAGTGTGCTGCAACGCCCGCGCGACAAGCCGCCTCGTGATCGTCGATCCTCCGTACGGCGTGTACTGCAGATCGAGCGCCCGCGGGCTGTCGACGGCAGCGCGGATGGCATCCCTCACCGCCGCCGGTGCGCCGTCCTGCGCATTCGCCCATGACAGATCGCAGAACGAAGAACCCCCATATGCGACGGCCTTGTCGCGCACGCGGTCGAACCAGCGCTGCAACTCCAGGTGCCGGTCGAGGCGCGCGGGGACGTGGGGGATCATGGGACGATACGCCTTCGGTCGACCTTGCCGCTGGCGGTGCGAGGAAACTCGTCGTGCACGTAGATCGCCTTGGGGAGCATGTACATCGGCATCGTCTTGCGGCAGTGCGCGAACAGGTCTTGTTTTCGGAAGGTGCGCGTGTTCCGCGGGACGATGTGCACCACCACCGCCGCCCCCGCGACCGCGTGCGGCTCTCCGCAGGCAACGACCTCGGCGACGAGCTCGGACGCGTAGACGAGCTCTTCGACCTCTTGCGGACTGATGCGCACGCCGTAGCTCTTGATCATCGCGTCGCGCCGCCCGACGTAGTACAAGAAGCCCTCAACGTCCTTGCGCACGAGATCGCCGGAGTAGACCACGCGCTCTGCGCTGTTTGGCGCGAACGGGTTGGGCCGCCAGACCTTGCGTGTTGCGTCGTCATCGTCGAAGTAGCCGAGGGCGACCGTCGGTCCGCGGTGCACGAGCTCGCCGACCTCGCCCGGCACGCACAGCCCGCCCTCATCATCGACGACCCAAATCTCCGTCTCGGGGATGGCCTTGCCCATCGACTCGGGCCTCACGTCGATCTCACGCGGATCGAGATAGGTGGACCGAAACGCCTCCGAGAGCCCGTACATGAGGTAAATCGCCACGTGCGGGAAACAGCGGCGGTACTGGCGGATGATCTCGACCGGAAAGACGCCGCCCGAGTTTGTGATCAGGCGCAGCTTCGGCAGCTCGAGTTGAGCGAGCGGCGAGCCTTCCTGCATCA
>CAMPGR010000100.1 GCA_946885605.1 uncultured Pseudomonadota bacterium | reverse complement strand
AGAAGAACAACAAGGGCGGATAACCGCGTACCGGTCTTCTTCGGTGCTGTGGGGGGCCCCGCTAATGCGGCAATGGGGTTGCAAGCCGCTGGGAGAAGAGCCGGGCTGGAGCGATTTGCCGAAAGGCAAAACAGCCGTGTAGATCAGGCGGACCAACGCGCCAAAGCGTTACTGTCTCGCTGACTAACCTGGGACTTCCTGACGTCGGGCTGATTGGATCGGGTGGCGCAAGGAGGTCGAAGACCTGATCGGGCTGGAGGAGTACTACAGGATCGAGCGCGATACGGTCGAACGGTAGAGGCGGAGGTAAATGCGGGGTAAAGAGATTGGTGGAGTGGAGGAGGATCGAACTCCCGACCTTCGCATTGCGAACGCGACGCTCTCCCAGCTGAGCTACCACCCCACAGCGAGGCGGCCATTCTACCGCCTCTCGCTGAGCGGGACAAATAGACGACGCGCCGGCGAGCGGCCGCGGCCGCCTGCTCCAGCATCGCAGGCGCGCCGGCTGATAAGAGACTCAGGACGTACGCGCGCGTGCCGGGCGATACGCCCAGACGAGCATGACGACGCCGACGATGATCATCGGTAGCGACAGCCACTGCCCCATCGAGAGCCCCAGAGCGAGAGGGCCGAGGAAGCGGTCGGGCTCGCGCGTGAACTCGACCACGAACCGGAACAGCCCGTAGCCGATCAGGAATAGCGCGGACACCGCGCCCCGCGGCCGCGGGCGCGACGAGTACCACCAGAGCAGCGCGAACAACACGACGCCTTCCAGCGCGAATTCGTAAAGCTGGGAGGGATGGCGCGGAACGTTGTCCACGTTGGGAAAGATCATCGCCCACGGCACGTCGGTCGGCCGTCCCCACAGTTCCGCATTGATGAAATTGCCGATGCGCCCGGCCCCGAGCGCAAGCGGCGCGAGCGGCGCGATGAAATCGGTGACCCGCAGCCAGTCCTGGCGGCGGCTCCGCGCAAACCACCACATCGCGAGCACCACGCCCAGAAGCCCGCCATGGAACGACATGCCGCCTTCCCAAACGAAGAAGATCTTCCACGGCTCGTGCAGGTAGTCGCCGAACTTGTAAAACAGCACGTACCCGAGACGCCCACCCAGTATGGTGCCGAGGATGCCGTAGAAGAGGGCATCCTCGAGGTCCTTCCTCGTCCATATGCCGCCGGGGTTGCGGTCGATGCGGTAACGCGCCGCGAGCCAGACCAAGCCAAAGCCGACGAGATACATGAGGCCGTACCAGCGCACGGCCAGCGGACCGATCTGAAACGCAATGGGATCGAACTGAGGATGGACGAGCATGCTCGCCGTACGGGATGCGCTAAAATGACGCCCCATTATACAAACCCGGCCTCGGAGCCTTGCATGACCCTCAACAAACGTTCCCGGATCGTGACGCACGGCGTCCAGCGCTCGCCCAACCGCGCGATGCTGCGCGCTGTCGGGTTCAAGGATAGCGACTTCGAAAAGCCCATCATCGGCATCGCGAACGGCTTCTCAACCATCACGCCGTGCAATATGGGGCTCGATGGCCTCGCCAAACGGGCGGAAGGCGCGACACGCAAGGCGGGCGCAATGCCGCAGCTCTTCGGCACGATCACCATCTCGGACGGCATCTCCATGGGCACCGAGGGCATGAAATTCTCGCTCGTGTCGCGCGAAGTGATCGCCGATTCGATCGAGACGGTCGTGCAGGGCCAGAGCATGGACGGCGTGCTGGCCATCGGCGGCTGCGACAAGAACATGCCCGGTGCGATGATCGCGATCGGGCGGATGAACATCCCGTCGATCTTCGTTTATGGCGGCACCATCAAGCCCGGGCGTTACAAGAGCAAGGACCTGACTATCGTCAGCGCATTCGAGGCGGTGGGGGAATTTACGGCGGGCAAGATCTCGAAGGAGCATATGCTGGGCGTGGAGCGCCGCGCCTGCCCCGGGGCCGGCTCGTGCGGAGGCATGTATACCGCGAACACCATGTCCTCCGCGATCGAAGCGATGGGGATGAGCCTGCCCTACTCCTCCACCATGGCGGCGGAAGACCGCGAGAAAGCGGATAGCGCCGCGGAGTCCGCGTACGCGCTCGTGAACGCCATACGCAAGAACATCCTGCCGCGGGACATCATCACCCGTAAGTCGATCGAGAACGCGATCTCGGTGGTGATGGCGGTGGGTGGCTCGACCAACGCCGTGCTGCATCTGCTCGCCATCGCGCACGCGGCGAACGTCCCGCTCACGATCGACGATTTCGAAGAGATCCGCGGGCGCGTTCCGGTACTGTGCGATCTCAAACCCTCGGGGCGTTATGTCGCGACGGACCTGCACAAGGTCGGCGGGGTCCCGCAGGTCATGAAGATGCTGCTCGATCACGACCTGCTGCACGACGACTGCCTCACGATCACCGGCAAGCGCATCGGCCAGCTGTTGCGCAGCGTGCCGAAGCGCCCGCCGTCCGACCAGGACGTGATCCGGCAATGGGAGGATCCAATGTATCCGCACGGGCACCTCGCGATCCTCAAGGGCAATCTCGCGCCGGAAGGCGCGGTGGCGAAGATCACCGGTCTCAAGCAGCCGCGCATCACCGGTCCGGCTCGGGTCTTCGACTCCGAAGAAGACGCGATGGCGGCGATCCTCGGCAAGCGAATCCGCTCCGGGGACGTCATCATCATCCGCTACGAGGGGCCGAAAGGCGGGCCCGGCATGCGCGAGATGCTCTCGCCCACTTCCGCGCTCGTCGGTGAGGGCCACGCCGAAGACGTGGGCCTCATCACCGACGGCCGCTTTTCGGGCGGCACGTACGGCATGGTAGTGGGCCACGTCGCGCCCGAAGCCGCCGTGGGCGGAACCATAGCGCTCGTGAAGGAAGGCGACTCCGTGACGATCGACGCCGACCGGCGGCTGCTGCAGTTGAACGTGCCGGACGAGGAACTGGCGCGCCGGCGCGCCGAGTGGCGCCCCCCCGAGCCGCGCTACACGCGCGGCATCCTCGCAAAGTACGCCGCGCAAGTGTCGAGCGCGTGCCGCGGCGCCGTAACCGACTGAACGCTGCATCCAGCAGGCCTACCCTCTCATGAGAGAGTTTGCACGCCGCATTGTCGAGGCGCGCTGGTTCGAGCCGTTGATGATCGCCCTCATCCTCTTCAACGGCGTGCTGATCGGCCTCGAGACTTCGCCCGAGATCATGCGGGCCTATGGCGACTGGCTCGAGTTGGGGAACCATATCATCCTCGGCGTCTTCATCGCTGAAGCCGCCCTCAAGATCACCGCCGTCGCGCCCAGATTCCGCCGTTATTTCGGCGATGGCTGGAATCTCTTCGACTTTTCGGTGGTCGTGCTTTCGCTCATTCCGGCAACCGGCGAGACGGCGCTCGTGGCGCGGCTCATTCGCGTGCTCCGCGTGCTGCGCCTCGTGTCCGCGATGCCGCAACTCCGTCTCATTGTCGCGACGCTGGTGCGCTCCATCCCGAGCATGGGGCACGTGCTCATGCTGCTCGCCATCATCTTCTACATCTACGCCATCACCGGTTTTCACCTCTTTCACCAACATGACGCGGAGCATTGGGGATCGCTCGGCGCGGCGCTTCTCACGCTCTTTCAGATCGTCACGCTGGAAGGATGGGTGGAGGTCATGGAGCAGGCGATTCAGTTTCGTCCATGGTCATGGCTGTATTTCGTGAGCTTCGTGTTGATCGGCACCTTCGTCGTGCTGAACCTCTTCATTGCCGTCGTCGTGAACAACCTCGAGGCGAGCAAGGCGGCGGAGCTGGAAGCGCTGGCGCAGCCCGTCACTCATGACGAAGTGCTAAAGGAGCTCGAGCGCACGCGCGACGCGCTTCAGGCGCTGCAGCGGAAACTTGCGGCGCTCCCGACGGTCGAACCGCCCGACCCCGCCCGAAAAATATGACGATGTCCGGTGGTGACCGGGGAGGCGCCGGACAACATGGCCTATTGCCGGAATGGTCGCGACCGGCTAGATCGCTGTCATTGCGACCGCCTTCAACTACTGAGGAGATAGGAAACAATATGAAAGCCTTCAACCGTTGCATGGCCCGCCTGCTCATCGTCTGCACTTTCGCCCTGGGGATGCCGCTCCCGGTATCCGCAGACATCGTCACCACCGAGCAGATCTACGCCAGCGAGGAACGCGACCGGGTACGCAGCTTTCTCGACCGGAGCGACGTGCAGGCGCAGTTGCAGCGACTCGGCGTCGAGCCCGGCGAAGCACAAGCCCGGGTGGACGCGCTTACCGATGACGAAGCGGCCCGGATCGCGGGGCATCTCGAGCAGCTTCCCGCAGGCGGCAGCGTGATCGGCGTGCTCTTCGCAATCTTCATCATTCTGCTCATTACCGACATACTGGGATTGACCAAGGTCTTCCCGTTCACGCGCTCGGTACGTTAAGCGCTTGTTGTCCGCGACCAAGGCTCCCGCGCTCGCGGGAGCCTTGCTCCTCATGCTGGCCCTCGGCGGTTGCGCGACGCCGCAAGTCGCCGCGCTGCTCGCCAACCCGCCGCCCGCCTTGGTGGAGCGTTTCGAGCTCACCGAGGTGCCGTTTTTCCCCCAGGAAGAGTACCAATGCGGTCCGGCGGCGCTCGCAACGGCGCTCGTCCACAGCGGAATAGCCGTCACACCCGAGGCACTGGTCGGCCAGGTTTACCTTCCGGACAGAAAGGGTTCGCTGCAGGCAGAAATGCTGGCTGCCGCGCGCCGCCACGGACGCGTGGCCTATCCGCTCGCACCGCAGCTCGAATCGCTGCTGCAGGAAGCCGCAGCGGGCACGCCGGTCATCGTGCTTCAGAATCTCGCGTTTGCCTTTGCCCCGCTGTGGCATTATGCCGTGGTGATCGGTTACGACCGCGCGCGCGAGGAGATCGTCCTGCGCTCGGGCGAGACGCAGCGGCTCGTCATGACCCTCAGCAACTTCGAGCGCACGTGGGCGCGCGGCGACTACTGGGCGATGGTGGCCCTCCCTCCGGAGCGGCTTCCGGCCACGGCACGCGAAGACAGCTACGTCGCCGCCGCCGTCGCCCTCGAGCGCGTCTCAGGGGAAGCTGCGCGGCGCGCTTACGTGACAGCGCTCTCCCGCTGGCCGCGCAATTTCATCGCCCGCATGGGCCTCGGGAACGCCGCCTACGGGGCGAAAGACTTTGCTGCGGCCGAGGCCGCTTATCGCCAGGCGACGCTCGATCATCCCGCAGCGCCCGATGCCTGGAACAATCTGGCTCAGGCGCTGCTCCAACTCGGCAGGAAAGACGAAGCCCTCGCGGCCGCCCAGCGCGCCATCGACCTCGGGGGCGCGCGACGTGCACACTACGAGCGCACCCTGAGAAACATCGCGGAATCGCGCTGAACGGACGAAAGCGCTTCCGCACTGCATGCCAAACCGACTCGCGCAGGAGACCAGCCCCTATCTCCGCCAGCACGCGGACAACCCAGTGGACTGGTATCCCTGGGGAGAAGAGGCGTTTACGCGCGCGCGCGAGCAGGACAAGCCCATACTGCTGTCGGTCGGCTACTCCGCGTGCCATTGGTGCCACGTGATGGCGCACGAATCGTTCGAAGATCCGGCAACGGCGGCGCAGATGAACCGGCTCTTCGTGAACGTCAAGGTGGACCGGGAGGAGCGTCCGGACGTCGATCAGATCTACCAGACCGCGCACCAGCTGCTTACCGAACGCGGGGGCGGTTGGCCGCTCACCATGTTCCTCATGCCGGACGGCACGCCTTTTTTCGGCGGGACGTATTTCCCGAGAACCGCGCGTTACGGGATGCCGGGATTCAGCGAGGTGCTCACGAGCGTCGCGAACGCGTATCAGGAGAAGCGCGATGAGATCGCGAAGCAGAATGACGCGCTCGTGGATGCGCTTTCGCGCACGCTGCCGCAGGCAGGCGGCGAGGCTGAGATCAAGAGCACGCCGCTCAGGGCAGCGGTACGCGAGATGGTGCACGTCTTCGACGACATTCACGGCGGCATCGGCCAGGCGCCCAAGTTTCCGCACCCGCACGAATTCGCCTACTGCCTGCGCCGCTATGCCCTCGACGGTGGCGAGTTCGCCCGCACCATGGTGCAGCTCACGCTGACCCGCATGGCACAAGGCGGGATTTACGATCAGTTGGGCGGAGGATTCTATCGCTACAGCGTCGACCCGCACTGGAGCATTCCACATTTCGAGAAGATGCTCTACGACAACGGGCCGCTGATCGCGCTCTACAGCGATGCCTGGCTCGTGACACGGGAGGCGCTGTATCGGCGGGTCGTGGCGGAAACCGCCGCATGGGTCATGCGGGAGATGCAGGCGCCTGAAGGCGGCTATTACTCCTCGCTCGACGCCGACTCGGAGCACGAGGAAGGGAAGTTCTACGTCTGGACGCCGGCCGAAGCGCAGGCGCTGTTGACCGAGCAGGAGTACGCGGTCGCGGCGCCCTACTTCGGCCTCGACGGCCCAGCGAATTTCGAAGGTCGTGCGTGGCACCTTCGTGTGGCGAAACCCCTCGAGCACATCGCAGAGCACCTCGGGGTCGACGTCGGGGAATGCAGCGCAAGGCTCGCTTCGGCCAAGGCCAAGTTATTCGCGGCGCGCGAAACGCGCATTCACCCGGGACGCGATGACAAAGTGCTGACGAGCTGGAACGGTCTCATGATCCGCGGCATGGCGCGCGCCGCGCGTGTGTTCGGCGAGCAGGCGTGGCTCCGCTCGGCGCAGCGGGCAACCTACTTCATACGGACGACCCTGTGGCGCGACGGCCGGCTCCTCGCGACGTACAAGGACGGCAGGGCGCACCTCAACGCCTATCTCGACGACCACGCCTTCATGCTGGATGCCCTGCTCGAGCTCATGCAGTGTGAATTTCGCGCCGAGGATCTCGAGTTCGCGCGTGCGCTCGCGGACCTGTTGCTCGACCGGTTCGAAGACCGGGAGCAAGGCGGCTTCTTTTTCGTGAGCCACGACCACGAGCGGCTCATTCTGCGGCCGAAGACCGGGCATGACAGCGCCACACCATCGGGTAACGGCGTCGCGTGCCATGCGCTGCAACGTCTGGGGCACCTCACGGGCGATACGCGCTACCTGGCGGCGGCCGAACGAGCGCTCAAGCTGTTTTATCCCGCGCTGGAGCGTCAGCCGAGCAGCTTCCCGAGCCTCGCCACGGCGCTCGATGAATATCTGACGCCACCGCGCATCGTGCTGCTGCGCGGACCGGACGACGAAGCGCGCGGGTGGCACGCAGCCCTTTCGCGCAGCTACCGGCCGGACACCTTGACGCTCGCCATTCCGTCCGCCGTCCGCGATCTGCCTCAGACGCTCGAAAGGCCGGCGAGCCCCCGGACGCGCGCCTGGATATGCCAAGGCGTGCAATGTTTGCCGCCGCTGGAAGAATTGGACGCCGTCGAGCGCGCGCTCGCGCGCAAGTGATCCGCGCTACAATGCGCCGGTTTGCCTTTTCCGAAGGAGCCTTGATTGAAAGCCGTCGTCGTCCTGCTCGGCGCCACTCTCGCGTACACCAGCAACGCAGTTGCCGCCGAACCCAAAGCCGCAGAAGCGCTGGCCAAGAACAACGGATGCTTCGCTTGCCACGCCGTCGACAAAAAGCTCGTGGGCCCAAGCTACAAGGACATCGCGGCCAAATATCGCAATGACAAGCAAGCGGAAGCGAAACTGGTGCAGAAAGTGAAGGCAGGCGGCAAGGGCGTCTGGGGCGACGTCCCCATGCCGCCCAACGCCCACGTCAAGGACGAAGAGATCAGGACGATCGTGCAGTGGATCCTTACGCTCAAATAGCGCGCGCCGGATGCGCGCCAAATTGACAAGCCACAGCGCCAAACGGATAATATTTTTCCATTGACAACAAGAATTTATCGATAGGGACCGCCATGACACGCACACATGTCGCCGGCATTCTCGCAGCTCTGATGTTAGCGCTTACATACGGATGTGGCCGGGAGGACGCCACGCCGAAACCGAAAGCCGACGGCGCCAAGCCGGCGGTGGAAACGGCAACGGTGCGCATCGGATCCGCCTCACCGTTGACCGGGCCGCAGGCGCACATCGGCATCGATATCAAGAACGGCGTGCAGCTCGCGATCGAGGACCTCAATGCCAAGGGGCTCGAGATCGGCGGCAAGAAGGTCAAGTTCGAGCTGGTTGCGGAAGACGACGAGGCCAACCCGACCAAGGCGACGACGGTTGCGCAGAAACTCGTCGATTCCAAAGTGGTTGCGGTGGTGGGCCATTTCAACTCGGGTGCATCGATTCCGGCGTCCAAGGTGTATTCCGATGCCGGCATTCCGCAGATCTCGCCCGCCTCCACCAACCCCAAGTACACTCAGCAGGGGTTCAAGACGACTTTCCGGGTGGTGGCGCACGACGACCAGCAGGGACCGACGCTTGCGAAGTTCGCAACCGGCAAGCTGAACGCCAAGAATATTGCCGTCATCGATGACAGCACCGCCTACGGGCAGGGATTGGCGGATGCCTTCGCCGCGACGGTCAAGGCTGCCGGCGCGAACGTCGTCGCACGCGAGCATACCACCGACAAGGACACCGATTTCCGCGCCATACTGACCTCGATCAAAGGCCGCAATCCCGATCTCATCATGTTCGGCGGAATCGATCCGCAGGCCGGACCGATGGTGCGGCAGATGGCACAGCTCGGCATCAAGGCGAAGTTTATCGGCGGCGACGGGATGCAGACGCCCAACTTCATCAAGCTCGCCGGTGAAGGGGCGGAAGGCGTAATGGCCTCCATGCCGGGGCTGCCGAAGGAAAAAATGCCCGGCGGCAAGGACTTCATCGAGCGCTACAAGAAGAAGTTCAACACGGATGTGGAGCTTTTCGCGCCGATGGGATACGACGCGGCAATGGTGTTCGCAGACGCGATGAAGCGAGCCAATTCCACCGAGCCCGCGAAGTTCCTGCCGGAATTGGGCAAGACCAATTATCAGGGCGTCATCGGGCCCATTGCTTTCGACGAGAAAGGCGACCTCAGGAACGGCCCGATTACGATCTACGTCGTGAAGAACGGGAAGTGGGAACCACTCGAAACCGTGAAGCCCGGCGACACGCCGGCAACCACACCCAAGCCCGATGCCGCAAGCAAATAGCGGCGGTTCAGTGAACCCCGGCTCGCGCCGGCGTTGAGGCGAAGACGAACGGCACCGTGCGCGGTGCCGTTTTTGTATGCTCATGGACGTCTTTCTCCAGCAGCTCGTCAACGGTCTCGTCCTCGGGAGCATCTACGCTCTTGTCGCGCTCGGCTACACCATGGTGTATGGAATACTGGGGCTCATCAACTTTGCCCACGGCGACATCGTTATGGTGGGTGCGCTCGTCACGCTAACGGTCGCGCAGGCGCTCGCCGGGAGCGGGCTGCCGCCAGTCGTTGTGCTGGGGGTCGCCGCCGCGGCGGCCATGCTGGTCTGCGTATCCCTCGGCGTGACCATCGAACGGGTCGCCTACCGCCCGCTGCGCCGCGCCCCGAGGCTTGCACCGCTCATCACCGCCATCGGCATATCCATCCTTTTGCAGTACTCCGCTGCGCTGATCTGGTCGAAGCAGTACATCTCGATGCCGCAACTCTTCGAGCAGCGCGTATTCTCGGCGGGCGGCGCGCAATTCACCGATCTGCAGCTCTTCATCTTCATGCTGGCGTGCACGGTGATGGCGGGGCTGCTCTGGTTCATCAAGGCGAGCCGCATCGGCCGCGCGATGCGCGCCACGGAGCAGAACCCGGAGGTGGCGGGGTTGATGGGCGTCGATACGAACCGAGTCATCGCCTTCACGTTTTTTCTCGGCTCGGCAATCGGCGCCGTCGCCGGCGTGATGGTCGTGCTCTACTACGGGCTCGGCCATTACTTCATGGGCTTCATGCTCGGGTTGAAAGCGTTCACTGCCGCAGTGCTCGGGGGCATCGGCAACGTGGCCGGTGCCATGTTGGGCGGCCTGCTGCTCGGCGTGATCGAAAGCCTTGCCTCCGGCTATATCGGCGACCTGACGGGCGGGGTGCTCGGCAGCAACTATCGCGACATCTTCGCTTTCCTGGTGCTCGTCACCGTGCTCGTTTTTCGCCCCTCGGGGCTCCTCGGGCAGCACGCCGGGGAGCGCGCTTGATCGGCTAGCACACCGATGGTGTCCCGACTGCCGTGGAAGGACCATCGCGCGATGCGCTGGGCCGTCATTGCGCTCGCAGGGCTCATACTCCTCGCGCTTCCGTTCGTCGTCGACGCAACGCTCGGCCGCGCGTGGGTGCGCATCATCGATGTTGCGCTGCTGTTCATCATGCTGGCGCTCGGTCTCAACGTCGTCGTCGGCTTTGCCGGGCTGCTCGATCTCGGCTATATCGCCTTTTTCGCCGTCGGGGCTTATTGCTATGCGCTGCTCGCCTCGCCGCAGTTCGACATTCACTGGTCGTTTCTCGTGCTGCTGCCCCTCAGTGCGCTCGTCGCCGCGATCTTCGGCATACTGCTGGGCGCGCCGACCCTGAGGCTGCGCGGCGACTACCTCGCGATCGTCACGCTGGGCTTCGGCGAAATCATTCGCATCTTCCTCAACAATCTGAACCGGCCGATCAACATCACCAACGGGCCGCAGGGCATCACCCTCATCGATCCGCTTCAGGCGGGCGGCATCGCGCTCAGCAAGACCTATATGCTGGACGGCCTGACCCTCGCGCCCGTGCACAGCTATTACTACGTGTTCCTCCTGTGCGCGCTCTTCTCGATATTCCTGTCTCTCAGGCTCGAAGATTCGCGGATCGGGCGCGCGTGGATTGCGATCCGCGAGGACGAGATGGCTGCGAGCGCGATGGGCATCAACACGCGCAACGTGAAGCTCCTCGCCTTCGCGATGGGCGCGACTTTCGGCGGGCTGTCGGGCGGGCTCTTCGCGGCATTCCAGGGATTCGTGAGCCCCGAAAGCTTTGCGCTCCTCGATTCCATCATGGTGCTTTGCATGGTGGTGCTGGGTGGAATGGGCAACGTCGGCGGTGTGGTGCTCGGCGCCATTCTGCTGACCGCGCTTCCCGAAGCGCTGCGCTACGCGGCGCCGCTCCAGCAGCAATGGCTGGGCGCGGTCTACATCGATCCTTCCGATCTGCGCATGCTGCTCTTCGGCCTCGCACTGGTGCTGATGATGCTCTTTCGGCCTGCCGGTCTGTGGCCGTCCACGACACGGCGCCGGGAGCTCGCCGGCGAAGGCCGGCTCGATGCGGGAGAGCTTCCGAGTGGCACACGCTGACGCTGCGCTGCTCGTCGCGACCGGAGTGAGCAAGCGCTTCGGCGGATTGAGCGCGCTCGCGGGCGTCGACCTCACCGTGCGGCGCGGGGAGATCTTCGGCCTCATCGGGCCGAACGGAGCGGGAAAAACGACGCTTTTCAACGTTCTCACCGGGCTCTATCGGCCGGACGCGGGGTCTTTCGTGTTCAATGCGAAGCCGCTCACCGGCGCGAAACCGCACGAAGTGGCCGCGTCCGGCATCGCACGCACGTTCCAGAACATACGGCTCTTCGCCAACATGACGGCCCTCGAGAACGTGATGGTGGGCCGGCACGTGCGCACCCACGCTGGCGTAGTGGGCGCGGCGCTGCGCTCTGCCGCCACGCGCCGCGAAGAGGCGGCCATCGTGGCCCGCGCGCGCGAGCTGCTCGACTACGTCGGCATTGCGCGCCATGCCGACATACTGGCGCGCCATCTTTCCTACGGAGATCAGCGGCGCGTGGAGATCGCACGCGCGCTTGCAACCGACCCGCTATTGCTCGCCCTGGACGAGCCCGCCGCCGGCATGAACGCCACGGAGCGCGCCGACGTCAAGCGTCTCATGGAGAGGATGCGCCGGGATGGACTCACGCTGCTCCTGATCGAGCACGACGTAAAGCTCGTGATGGACCTCTGCGACCGCGTGGCCGTGCTCGACTACGGGAAAAAAATTGCCGAAGGCGCGCCGGCGCAGGTGCAGCGCGATCCGGCGGTCATCGAAGCCTACCTCGGGGGCGCGCTTGCTTGAGGTGCGCGGGCTGCGTGTCGCGTATGGCGGAATCACCGCGGTAAAGGGCATCGACCTCGATGTCGGCGAGCGCGAGCTCGTCACGCTCGTCGGCGCCAATGGCGCGGGAAAGACCACGACGCTCAAAGCGCTTGCGGGCATCATCAAGCCGGTGGGGGGCGAGGTGCGCTATGACGGGCAGATGGTGACCGGCGTGCCGGCCCATCGCCTGGTGCGCGCCGGGATCGCGCTCGTGCCGGAAGGGCGCGGCGTCTTCAATCGCCTGACGGTGGAGGAAAATCTGGACATGGGGGCCTATGCGCGCGCAGAGCGCAGCGCGATTGCCGCGGACCGCGAGCGCGTATACGGGCTTTTCCCGCGGCTCGCGGAGCGCCGCCGCCAGTATGGCGGCACGCTCTCCGGCGGCGAGCAGCAGATGCTCGCCATCGCGCGTGCGCTCATGAGCCGGCCCAAGCTCCTCCTGCTCGACGAGCCGAGCATGGGGCTTGCGCCCCTCATGGTGCAGAAGATCTTCGAAACGATACGGACGATTGCCGCGGAAGGCGTGACACTGCTCCTCGTGGAGCAGAACGCCAAGCTCGCGCTCGAGTTATGCGATCGCGGCTATGTGATGGAGAGCGGTTCGATCGCGCTCGCCGACGACGCTGGGGCATTGCTCGGCAATCCGCAAGTGCGGCAAGCCTATCTCGGCGAATAGCGACGGGCGTTACACCCAGTCTTTCGCCACCAGAAAGTCGCGATAGAGTGCTTCTTCCGCGCTACCGGGCGCGGGATGCCAGTCATAGCGCCAGGCCGCGCACGGCGGGAGCGACATCAGTATCGATTCGGCGCGCCCTCCCGACTGCAGCCCGAACAGCGTCCCGCGGTCGTAGACCAGGTTGAACTCGACGTAGCGTCCCCGGCGGTACGCCTGAAACGCGCGCTCGCGCTCGCCGTACGGCACGCGCATCCGCCGCTCTAGGATCGGAAGATAAGCGGGGAGAAAATGCTCGCCCACGCTTCTCGCGAGCGCGAAGCACCGCTCGAAGCCCGGCTCATTGAGATCGTCGAAGAAAATGCCGCCAATGCCGCGCGGCTCTTTCCGATGCCTGATGTAGAAATAGTCGTCGCACCACTTCTTGTATTCCGCGTAGCGATCGGCGCCGAAGGGCGCAAGCGCGTCGCGGCAGGTGCGGTGAAAGTGGACCGCATCCTCGGCGTAACCGTAGTACGGCGTGAGGTCCATGCCGCCGCCAAACCACCACACGGGCTCCGCCCCGGCCTTTTCGGCGACGAAGAGCCGCGCGTTCATGTGCACAGTGGGCACGTGCGGATTGCGAGGATGTAGGACGACGGAGATGCCGGTCGCCTGGAACGATCTTCCCGCGAGTTCCGGGCGCAAGGCGGAAGCCGAGGGCGGGAGACCCGGGCCGAACACATGCGAAAAATTGACGCCCGCGCGCTCGAACACGTCGCCGTCTTCGAGCAGTCGGGAGACTCCGCCGCCGCCTTCCAGGCGATCCCAGGCATCCCGCATGAAGGCAAGCCCGTCGACCGCTTCGAGCCGCGCGACGATTGCCTCCTGCAGCTCGATCAAAAACCGCCTGACTGCCGAAAAATCCACGCGAGCTTCAGCCGTAGAACGCGTCGCGCCCGCGCTGGTAGTTGCGCTGCGTTTGCGCTGGGTTACGGTTCACGAAGACGCGCCCCCACATCGGATGCTTGAAGCTTCGCACCTCGTGCTCGATCTCGAAGAGCGGCTCGCCGCTCTCCGGGTCGATGAGCGTGCGAAAACGATACTGGTGCTGATCGCTTTCCTCGCTCACGAGCCCGCGCTCGACGAGGAAGCGATGCGGGCTGGAGAAATCGGCAACGTAAATCGCGATATGGTGCCCGTCGTACGGCATGCGCGTGTCGCTCTCCCGGAAGAGGAGTTTCTGTTCGCGACCGATCGGGATCGCAGCCACCCCTGCGTCCCCCGCAACGATGGCTTTCACTCCGAATGCGCGCTCGTAGAAGCGCGCGATGCCGGGCGCCGCGCCGCGCGGGACGTCGAACTCCACATAAGGGATACCGAGCCTCATGTCGCCGAAACGCGCGTCGGGCGTGTAACAGCGAAGCTCGTTCCCCCATGGGCAACTCACGCGGACACAGTCGTCGTCTTCGACCCACGAAAAACGCGTCTCGGCGAGCTTCGCGCGCACCGCGCTCAGCCGCTGCACCAGCGCGCTGCGCTCGGGCACGACGATGCCGACGTGCCCGCGCAACACCTGTGGGGCGCGCGTGGGAAGATGAAATTGCTGCTGCCCGACGTTCACC
>CAMPGR010000099.1 GCA_946885605.1 uncultured Pseudomonadota bacterium | reverse complement strand
GGGTTGATGCGGGCTGGGACGGGCGCGTGGGCTCGCCCATGCGCGGCTGCGCGGCGCACGCGGCGCACACGAGCACGATTCCCAACAAGGGGGAGCGGGGTCGCAACACTATTTTTCCTCCTTCGGTCCGGGATAATAACCCGGGCCCCCGTTCATGCGTGCGCGGCGAACCCGCCTATGCGTACCACGCGGGGAGCACCATCGCGCTCCGCGGGTTGCCAGGCTGCGGCACGCGCTCGCGCGAGGGCGCCTCGATGCGCGCCGGCCTGCCGTCCGTCTGCTCGTGGGTCGCGCTCGGACGCACCGCGCCATCGCGATTCACGGCGTTCGGCAGGATCCCGGTCATGGTCGCGATCCCGATAATGCTGAACACGATGATCGCGATCGCAGCAACGAGGAGTAGCGGGTAGAGCATGCCGCCGTTCCGCTCGGAAGGGGGGTTACGCTCGCCCTGTCTTACTGCTTGATGAGCAGTCATGGTCTCATGGGGTCCGGATTCTTCGGAGTCAACCATGTGCGCGAACATCGCGGCGCGCAAGCCAACGCCGTAAAGCAGGCAGCCAGCGCGCAAGCCAGTTCGCCGGCCGCGGGCGCCGCGATGTGAGCCCGAGCTCGCTGCACGCTTCCGCGGGCATCAACGTGCGGGGGGAAAGTTGCTTCGCAAATGCTTCGTCAAAACTCGCTTTCATCATGACTTTTCGGCCCGCACGGCGGGCAGCGTGAGTGGAAAACGCCCCGAAGACCTCACAAACCATTGTCATCCGAAGACCTACGCGCCCGAACCGCACTGTCCTACGCGCGTGAAAGACACGAAGCAAGGTGCGTACCGGTTACATGGGGCTTGCAGAATCAGGTGGTTAGCGGACCCTCCCGCGCACGCGGCTGCCGTGCGTTGTCGCTATACGACCACAGAGCGGCACTCTGCGCCGCTAGCGTCCTGATTTGTATTGGATTGTGCTGTCGCGTATCAGCGACAGGCGCTATTGCCGAGCCGTCTTGAACAGCTTGGGATCGAGCTGATGGCGCTGGAGCAGCTTGTAGAACTCGGTCCGGTTACGCTTCGCGAGGCGAGCGGCCTGCGTGACGTTCCCCTCGGTGATCTTCAGGAGCTGGGCCAGGTAATCGCGCTCGAATTTCTTGCGTGCTTCCTCGAAGGAAGCGAACTCCCGCTGCTGGTTCTGGATCGCCTGCTGCACCCGTGTGGGCGGCACCAGCGGCGTTGTCGCAAGGGCAACGGACTGCTCCACCACGTTGTAGAGCTGGCGCACGTTCCCTGGCCACGCCGCACCGACCAGCAGTTCCAGGGCCTCGGGCGCAAAGCCGTTGACCTTCTTCTTGTACTTCTCGGCAAGTGTCGCAAGAAAGTGGTTCGCGAGGAGCGGAATGTCCTCGCGCCGCTCCGCGAGCGGCGGAAGCGTCAAGCTCACGACGTTGAGCCGGTAGAAAAGGTCTTCCCGGAAATTGCCGGCAAGCATCTCCGCTTCGATATTCCGGTGAGTGGCGGAAATTACGCGCACGTCGATGTCGTAGGTAGCCGTGGACCCGACGGGCCGGACGTGGCGCTCCTGGAGCGCGCGCAAGAGCTTCACCTGCAGCGTGAGCGGCATGTCGCCGATCTCGTCGAGGAAAAGCGTGCCCTTGTCGGCGGTCTGGAACAGGCCCTTGTGGTCGCGCGTCGCGCCGGTGAAAGCGCCCTTTACGTGCCCGAATAGCTCCGACTCGAGCAGCTGCTCGGGAATCGCGCCGCAATTGATCGCTACGAACGGCCGGTCGCGCCGCGGGCTCGCGTTGTGGATCGCGCGGGCGAGCAGTTCCTTGCCGGTGCCCGACTCGCCGTAGATCAGGACGCTCGCATCGCTGTCGGCGACGAGCCGCGCCTTGACGAGCATGTCCTCCATCACCGGGTTGCGCGTGATGAGCTCCTTGCGCCACCCCTGGTCGTCGGCGCCTTGCTCGGCGCTTTCCCGGCCACCCGTCAGCGCAAGCGCGCGTTCCACTTCGGCGAGGAGCGCCTTCGCATCGAAGGGCTTGGTGAGATAGCCGAAGACGCCGCGTTTCACGGCCGTCACCGCATCCGGAATGGTGCCGTGCGCGGTTAGGATGATCACCGGCAGGGACGGGTTCTCGGCGTGGATCGCCTCGAACAGCGCGATGCCGTCCATGCCTCCGAGCCGCAGGTCGGTGACGACGACGCGCGGGCGCGCCACGGTGAGCTGCGCGAGCGCGTGCTCCGCGCTGTCCGCCGTTGCCACGCCGTAACCCGCGGCGGAAAGCCGTATCTGCATGAGCCGCAGCAGATCCGGGTCGTCGTCCACTACGAGGATGTTGCCGCGCGCTAAGAGGGTCATTTCAGTCATCGTTTCCTCGGCGGAGTAGCTTGCTCGCGATCGATGAGAGTGCGCTCGAGCGACATGAGGGCGTCGAGCTTCTGTTGCAGGCCCTGCACGTTCTGCTGCAGGTGCTGCATTCCGCTCTCGAGCCTGCGGCGCTCCTGCAGGTGCGTGTTCATGAGGAGCGCAAGCCCGTGGAGTGAAGAATTCTGGTTCTTCACTACCGGATCGAGGAGATCGGATGCGCGCTGGTCGTCCGCGATGGCCGTATTCGGGACGGAGAGCACCATCGCGAGCCGCACGCGGTCGAAATCCGAACGCGTGCGATTGAATGCCGCCCGCGCCGTGTCGTTCTCCCGGCTCAACTCGGACGCCGGCAGCTTCCGGATCTGCTCGAAATAACTCAAAAGCCGATCCACCTCGTCGGAGCGTACTCGGTTGACCGGCGGCTCGGCGCGCAACACCACGATCTCCCGCTCCACGCCCGGGTTGCGTTCCGTAGCCTCTCCCGGTGCGGGCGGTTCGCCCGGCATGGCCGCCTCCGGCGGCGGCGCCGGGCTCGCCTCGGGCTCCGGCGGCGGCGCTACGCAGCTCGCGAGCAGGAATGCGATGCCTGCTATTCTCCAGACGCCGCTCATGCCGCAGCCTCCATGCGCGCGAGTGGCAACCGCACGCGCAGCAGCGCGCCCGGACGCTCGCCGCGATCGATCACCTCCACGCTGCCGCCGTGGGCCTGCGTGTACTCCTTCACCACCGAAAGCCCGATGCCGGTGCCCCTCACCAGGGCATCGACCGCCTGCTTTCCCTGATAGAAGGGATCGAAGATGTGCAAACGGTCGGCGTGGGGTATGCCCGGACCCTGGTCCGCGACATCGATCTCGAGGTGGCCGCCGTTCACGCGCGCGGTGACCGAAATCGTGCCGCCCGGGGGCGAAAACTTGATCGCGTTGGACATGAGGTTATCGAGGATGATGCGCAGCTTTTCGAAGTCCGCCGCCAGCGTTACGTTATCCGTTGCGATCTCGAGCTTGAGATCCTTTCCCCGCAATGCCAGGGAAAGATCGTCGGCAACCCGGTCGATCACCCGTCGGATCTGGACCGGATTCAACTCGAGGGTGACCTTGTGGAACTGACTGGCGCTGTAACTGAGGAGGTCTTCGATGAGCTTCTGCAATTCTATACTGTTGTGGCGCAATATTTCCGCTATTTCGCGCTGCCTCGGCTGGAGCCGCCCCACGACTTCCTCGGACAAGAGCTCGGCGCCTTCGCGCACGGCGGTGAGCGGCGTTTTGAGCTCGTGCGAGACGTGGCGCAGGAAGCGGTTCTTCTGCTGCTCCAGATCGAGCAGACGCCGCCGCATCCAGTCCAGCCGTTCGCCAAGATACTGCAGGTCTTCGGGCCCGCTCACGTTGATCGGGATGCTCAACTCGCCGCTTCCCATGCGGCGGATCGCGGTATCGATCTGGCGGATCGGGCGCGTGATCACGATGGTGAATCCGATCACCAGGAACACGACCACCGGGATCAGCGCGAGCAACTGCCAGAAGATGATGCGCTGCGCCTGCGCGGCGGTCGTCAGCATGACCTCGACCTCGCGGTCGATCAGCTCGTTGCTGCGGGCGGTGATACTGCGCGCATATTCTGTGAGCTCCACGAACCCGCCCACCGCCTTTTGCAGCTGCGGCTCGGAGGCCGAAGGATCCGCGAGGGTGAGATAGATCGCCTGCTCGCCGGTCATGATCTCGCCAAGCGCTGTCATCTGCTCGCTGTCGAAGGGCAGCGCCGAAAATTCACGCGCCGTCGCGATGAACTTCTTGCGGTTCGATTCGTAGGTGTCGAGCAGCCTGCGGTCGTCGAGAATGACCATTTGTCGTGCACTGCGCTCCATGGCGATCAGCAGCTCGGCCAGCCGACGGCCGGTCTGCGTGGCGAGCACCGCGCGATACACCGCCTGCTGGCTTCGGTTCGCGATCTGATCCACCGTCACCGCACTGCCGATGAGGGCGAAGATGAGCGGCAACGCGATCAGCGTGAAACCGACCGAAAGCAGCCTGGGGAACGACCGCGGATACAGGAACCGCATCATGTCAGGCTACAGGCGCGGCATCACCGCGGCTGCGGGGCAGCCGCATCGTTTGTCTGTGCAGGTTGAACAGCCCGCCCCCCGGCTTCCGAAGAAGTCGGATACCGCGCCCGGCAGGTCGCGCGTGCCTCGCCTCCGCAAATACATGCTAGCTTCGATTTCTTTTTGCGGGTGCTCGCCACCCGGTTTGGGAAGATGGGCAGGATGGATTACGCCGCCCACTTGGGCTATGCCCGACCTCTGACCCGTTGATTATAGTAGTGAACGGCGACGGGGCAAGCGGTTAGCCCACCTTCCCGGCCGTTCTCCTTAAAGCAGCCCCGGCGAGCGTCAACTCCCGGCGATCTTGTGATTTTTCTCCGCGAGGCTCTTGATGAGGCCGTCGATGCCGCCTTTCGCGACTTCGGCATTGAACGTGCCGCGATAGTTCGTGACGAGGCTCAGGTTGTCGACAATCACATCGTAGACCTTCCAGCTCGATGGCGTGCGATGCATGCTGTAATCGATCGGGATGGGCGGGCTGCCCGGCTGCTTCACAACCGTCCGAACGACGACTTCCTTCTGACCCGGCTGGACGCGGGCCGGCTTCACCTCGACCTTCTGGTCACCTTTCGCCGCCTGGGCAAGCGCGGCGGTGTAGGTGTGCACGAGCAGCGTGCGAAACTCGTTCACGAGCGCTTTCTTCTGCGCATCGGTCGCATCGCGCCACGCGCGGCCAACGGCCAGGCGCGTCATCTCCTCGAAATCGAAGTGAGGCAGGACCTTCTGCTCTGCCAGCTCGACGAGCTTGCGCTTGTCCTTGGTGTCCTTCAGGACGGCCAGCACTTCCTCGACCGTGCTTTTCACCAGGGCATCGGGAGCGGTCTCGGCCGCCACGGCAAATAGCGGGAGCAGCGACAACAAGCCGATAATGCGCGCGATCGTTCTCATGTGCATTGTCCTCGGACGTTGACGTTGTCATAAGGGCTCCGCCAGCGCCTCTACCTTAGTAACTCTTTTGGCCTGAAGGGTTCCGCACCTTGCCCGTTCCATGCGCCTTGCCGGCGCAGACGCGCTATTGATTTACGAAGTGAATCATGAAGTTACGCGCGCGAAGAGCCGCGCACCCGAGCTCTGCGACTTGGCGCCTACGGCGCTTTGCGCAGCGGAGAAAGCCCGAGCTCGGCCGCCAGCGTATCGAGCGCAGCAAGCAGCGGTCCCGTCATCGGAATGCCGTTTGCGCGACGCTCTTCGCGCGCCGCGTGGCTGCCTTCGCCAGGAATGCGGATGCGTTCGATGCCGGGCAGCGTGCGCGAATTGCGCAAGTCTTGCACCAGCGTATCGACTGCGCGCTTGAACTCCGCGACCGGTTGAAACGCTTCCACGTTGATCGCGGCGATGGCGTGACCGGTGTTGGTGGGCGTCGTGTCATCGGCGTTGAAATCGACGACGTTCTTCCCCATCGCCGCGCCGTTCAACGTTCCGGCGAGGAGCCCGATGACGAGCGCAAGCCCGTATCCTTTGTAGCCGCCAATCGGCAGCAGAAACCCTTCGTTCGAGCGCCGCGGATCGAGGAGCGGCTTGCCTTGCCGGTCGATCATCCAACCTTCCGGCATCATCTCGCCGCGTTGCGCCTTCGTCTTCACTTTTCCGTACGCCGCAACCGTCGTCGCCATGTCGAGCACCACGGGCGCTTCCTTTTCCGCCGGCACGGCGACCGCAATCGGATTGGTGGAGAGCAGCATGTCGATGCCGCCCCAGGGCGGGAGGTGATTCGCGTTGCCGACCGCAAGATAGAGCCCGATCATGTCATGCTGGAGCGGCATGCTCGCATAGAGCGACGCGGGCCCGGCGTGGTTGCTCCACTTGACGCCGACCCAGGCAACGCCCGCCGCCTTCGCCTTGGCGATCGCAGTCTCGGTCGCGAAATGCATGACGAGATGCCCCATGCCGTTGTCGCCATCAACCAGTCCCATCCCCGCGGCCTCGCGCACGAGACGGATGTTCGGACGCACGTTGACGGCGCCGCCCTTGATGCGTCGGATGTACTGCGGCAGACGGAAAACCCCGTGTCCCTCCGAGCCCTGCACGTCCGCGCGCGTCATCAACTCTGCAATACGGCATGCGTCGGGCTCCGGTACGCCCACTGCGACGAACGCCCGCGCGATGAAGGCTTCGAGCTCCGCAACCGAAACGCGAGTCGACGCCGCCTCACTCATCGCCGTCCACCCACATCTCTCCGCCGCGCCGTGCAGGGATGATCGGCAGCAAGAGGTACGAGCTGATGCCCGGGCCCGCGTGCACCGCGTTGAATCCGCCAGTGTTGTAGTCGGCGTGGTAATGGGTATAGGGCGCGCTGCCCACGCCGTCGCGCGGCTGGATGTCGAGCCGGATGCGGTGGCCTTTCCTGAACACCATGCACGCGGGCCAGATCTCCACGTCGCATTCCACGATTTCGTTCGGCGTGAGCCACCAGCGCTCGTCATGCATATGGAACGGGCGGTGCGGAAGCGACCGTCCGGTATCCAGCTTGCGATGCGAAGCGCGAAGCCAACCTTTCGCGACCGGCACCGGTTGCCCTTGCTGCCCCACTTCCCACACGTCCTTGCCGTCGGGGCCGATGTTGCGCAGCGTCGCGAAGATGTCCATGTCCTTCTTCGTGCTCGACACCCATAGCTTGAGCACGATGGGGCCGGTCACCTCGGTGTCTTCCTCCATCGGGTCGGTTTCGAAAGAGATGCCGGTGCGGTGCATGCTGCCCGCCTGAAGCATCGTGGAGGAAGCCGAGGCGACGCCCGCGTGCGAGGTGCCGGTCGCGGAGTACGTGACGGACCCTTTCTTGCGCGGCGGCTCACGCACGAGCCGGCCTTCGACACCCATCGCGTCGGTGGACGGCTCCTTCCTCTCCGGCTGCAGGTAGAAGCGTGTCCATTGTGTGCGCGCGAGCGGCCATTCGCTCTCAAAACGGAAGCGGTAATCTTTCATGCCGCCGCCCCCGGTGCGGATCAGAAGCTTGACCGGCGGCTCGTCCATGATGCCCGTATCGATGCCTTTCAGCCAGTAATCGAACCAGCGCAACTGATCGTGGCGTCCTTCCTCGGTATAGAACGCGTGATAGTGCGTTCCGCAGTGCACGCGCAATTTCTTGTGCTTCGAAGCGGCGCGCACGAAGCCTTCGATGTTGCCGCGCAGGTGCAGGTTGTGCCCGCTCCAGTTGCCGGCGCTGTAGAACGGGACCTCGATCTTGTCCCAGTGGGCGCTACGGCTCGCCCAGTAACCCGTATCAAGGCTGTGGCGCATGTAGTTGTAGAGCCGCTCGTTGTGGAACGCGTCCGGGTTGTATTGCTGTGGCTCGCCGAGCAGGTGGTGCGCCATCTGCGTCGCATACCATGTCGCGAGGTAATAGAGCTGGAAGATGCCGCCGTGGAAGACCGCGTCGCGATAGCAGTCGCCATAGCCTTCCCACGGGATCATGGCCTTCAAGGAGGGCGGCCGCAGTCCTGCAACGCGCCACTGGGTTGTGGCGTGGTAGGAAATGCCGGCCGTGCCGACCCTGCCGCTGCACCACTTCTGTTTCGCGACCCATTCGATGGAATCGTAGAAGTCGAGCGTCTCCTGGAAGCCGCCGGGATCCGACAGGCCCGGCGATTTGCCCGCCCCGCGCGTATCGACGCGCACGCAGGCGTAGCCGCGCGGCACCCACCACGTTGGATTCACGGTTTCCCACGACATGTACGGATTCGCCGGTTCCTCGAGATCCGCGGGCGGCACCCACACCTTGTCCTTCTGGTAAGCGCTGATGTTGACGATCGCCGGAAACCGGCCGTTCGCCTTCGGGCGATACACGTCCGCATAGAGCGTGGCGCCGTCGCGCATGCGGATCGCAAAGTCCTTCTCCACGACAAGTTCATGGCGCGGCTGTGACAGGCGCGCGCGGTCGCTTTTCACCACTTGTGCTCCCTGTTCGCTATCGCAGCGTCAGTCGATGCGAACGTTGTTGTCCTTGATGATCTTGTCCCAGCGCTTCAGCTCCGCCATCACATAGCGGTTGAAGTCCTCGGGCGAGGCGCTGAGGCTGATTGGCGTCTGACGTTTCCCGAGCGCGCCTTCCGCCTCCAGCTCCTTCATCGCGGCCACGGCGACCGCGTGCAGCTTGTCGAGTATCGGCTTGGGCGTGCGGGCGGGCGCGAAAATGCCGTTCCAGTTGAGGCTCCCGATGCCCGGGAATCCGGCTTCCGCCATCGTCGGCACGTTCGGCATCTCCGCGAGGCGTTTTTCGGAGGTGACCGCGAACGCCTTGACCTGTCCCGCCCGCACCGCGCCGATGTTCGATGCCACGTTCGATTCAGTGATATGGATGTCGCCACGCAGCAGCGCCGGCAACGTCTCGCCGGCGCCGCGCGAGGGCAGGTGCACCATCTTGATGCCGGCCGCCGCCGTGAGCGCAAGCATGTCGAGATGCGAGTAGGAGCCGAGCGGAGCCTGGTAGTTGAGCTGGCCGGGACGCTGCCTCGCGTAGGCGATCGCTTCCTGCAGCGTGTTTGCCGGCAACTTCGGGCTGCCCAGTATGAAGTTCGGAATGGCAACGAGCTTGGTAACGCCGGTGAGATCCTTCACCGCATTCACCTTCATCTGCCGGGCAAAGAGGATCGGATTGATCGAGTTGGTCGAGATGTTGCCGACGAGGAGCGTATAGCCGTCTGGCTGAGCCTGCGCAGTCAGTTCCACGGCGATATTGCCCGCCGCCCCTGGCCGATTGTCCACCACGATCTGCTGACCGAGCGCCCTGCTTATCTTGGGCTCGATCATGCGCGCGATGATGTCGGTCGCACCGCCCGGCGCGAACGGGATCAGCAGCCGTACGGGCCGCGTCGGATAGCTTGCCTGCGCGGGCGGCGCTGCATGGGCGACGGCAGCGCATAGTGCGAGCGCGACGAACAGGACTCGTGCGATCATTGTTGTCTCCTCTGGATTACCTGTTTTCTTCCACTTCGACGAGCGCCCCCAGGAAATCCTTCGGGTGGATGAAAGCGATGCGCGCCCCATGCACATTCGTCTGCGGCGAGCCGTCGCCGAGCATGCGCACGCCCTTCGCCTTCATTGCGCCCGCCGCCGCCTCGACGTCGTCCACACTCAAGCAGAAGTGGTGGATGCCGCCTGCAGGATTGCGTTCGAGAAACTTCGACACCGGCGAGTCGGGCCGCGCCGGCTCCATCAGCTCGATCTTCGCGTTCCCGAGTTCCACGTAAGCGAGCCGCACGCCCTGCTGCGCGTTCAGCCGCACTTCGCCGATGCGCAGGCCGTACGTCTTCTCCAACCGCTTCGCAGCCTCCTCGAGGTTCGGGACGACGATCGATACGTGGCTCAGCCCGGTGAACATAGGCGTATCCTGCTAGATGATTTTCTCCGCCCGCAGCGCCGCGATGCGCTCGTCGGAAAGACCGAGCTCGTCCCGCAGCACCTGCTCGGTATGCTGCCCCAGCGTGGGCGGCGGCCGCCGCACCGATGCGGGCGTCGCGCTGAAGCGAAACGGTATGCCGAGCAGCTTGAGCTCGCCCGCCGTCGGGTGCTTGACGACGCGCACCATTTCGCGCGCCGCGGTATGCGGATCGTTGAGCGCCTGTGCGACGCTGTTGATGCGCCCGCACGGGATGCCCGCCGCGGCGAGCTTTGCAAGCCAGCCCTCCGCGCCATCGGCCGCCAGCGCCTCCGCAATCAGGGGATCGAGCGTATCGCGATTCGCCACCCGGTCGGGGTTTTTCACGTAACGCGGATCGCTGGCCCATCCCGGCCTGCCGAGCGCAGTCGCGAACCTGGCAAACTGGGTGTCATTACCCACGGCGACGGCGATCATGTCATCGCGCGTGGGATAGGCGGTATACGGGACGATGTTGGGATGACCGTTGCCGAAACGCCGCGCGTCCTTGCCGGAGACGAGATAGTTGGACGCGACATTCGCCAGCATGGCGAGGCTCGAATCGAAGAGCGAGACTTCGACGTGCTGGCCGCGTCCGGTGCGATGCCGGGCGTTGAGCGCGCCCAATATCGCGTTGCACGCGAGCATGCCGGTCACGATATCGACGATCGCCACGCCGAATTTCATCGGCGTGCCGTCGGGCTCGCCGCAGATGCTCATGAGCCCCGATTCCGCCTGCAGGATGAAATCGTACCCCGGAAGCCTGGCCTTGGGGCCGGTCGAACCGTAACCGGTAATCGAACAGCGAATGACCCGCGGGGCATGGATTTCGAGCCAGTCGTCGCCAAAGCCCCACTTCTCCAGCGTGCCGAGCTTGAAGTTCTCGACCAGCACATCGCTCCTCGCGATCAGCTTCGCGAGCATGTCCTGCCCGGGCTTCGCCGCCATATTGAGCGTGATGGAACGCTTGTTGCGGTTGATCCCGAGAAAATAGGCCGACTCTCCGGCAACGAAAGGCGGCCCCCAGGTTCGCGTATCGTCCCCCGCGCCCACCGGCTCCACCTTGATGACATCGGCCCCCATGTCGCCGAGCATCATGGTGCAGAGCGGGCCCGCGAGGATGCGCGTCAAATCAAGGATACGGACACCCTCGAGCGCGCCCTCGCCTGAATTCTGCGACGTCATGTGCAGGCTCTAGCCTTTGCCGCGCATCGACGGCGGGGTGTTTTCGTCGCGCTCGAAACCCTCCAGGTAGCGCTCGAGCTCCTGCTTGTCGCGCATGCGAAACTTCTGGAAATCCGGGGCGCGACCGGCGAGAAACGCGTCCATGCCCTCCTTTGCCTCGTCCGAGCCCCAGACGTGCGCGAGCAATTCCATCCCGTGCTGCCAAGACGAGTAGAGGTTGTCCGACTCGAAGTTGAGCGAGCGCTTCGTCATGCGTAGCGTGAGCGCGCTGTGGCCTTTCATCGTTTCGCACCACTTGAGCGTCTCCTCGAGGAGCTTGGCCTGCGGCACGCACTTGTTGATCAATCCGATCTCGACCGCTTCCTTGGCGGTAAAACGGCGTGCGCAGAAAATCATCTCGCGCGCGAGCCGCTCGCCGATGATGCGCGGCAGATACTGTGTCGCGCCCACCGTCGGGCACGCGCCCACCTTCGCGCCGGTCTGCCCGAGCACCGCGTTCTCGGAGGCGATCACGAGATCGCACCAGAGCGCAAGCTCGTGCCCCCCGCCCATGCACCAGCCGTTCACCATGGCGATCACGGGTATCGGCAGCCCCCGGATCGTCATCGCAAGGCCCAGCATGCGATCGTTCCACATGTAGGCATTGTTGAAATTGAGCCGCTTCATCGCATAGAAGTCGCCCCCTGCCGAAAACGCCTTGTCGCCCGCGCCGGTCACGACGGCGCACACGATCGACGGATCCTCGCGCGTGGATTTGAGCGCATCGATCATTTCGTCGAGCGTCTGCTCGCGGAAGGCGTTCAGCACGCGCGGGCGGTTGATGGTGACCCATGCGACCTGGTCCTTCACTTCGTACAGGATGTCGCGGTATTTCCGCGCCTCTTTGCTTTTGTTGGCGGGCATCGTGCTCCTCTTGACGAATCGATGACGGAAGTGCGGAAGTTTACCAGAGCGCACACGCCGCATTTCAATTGACAAGGCGCGGAGCGGCCACTATCTTCGCTCAACAAAATGACGGCGGCCTCGCTCGGGCCCCATACCAAGGAGGATAGTCATGCGCTTCGCCACAACGCTCTCCGGTCTGCTGATTTCGTTCGCCGTGACCTATGGCGTGCTCGCGCAGTCCGCTTCCGCAGCGCAGGCTTATCCCGCAAAGCCCATCCGCATCATCGTGCCGTTTGCGGCGGGCGGCCCCACCGACACCCACTCGCGGTGGGCGGCGCAGCAGTTGACCGCCGCGTTGGGCCAGCAGGTGATCGTGGAAAACCGCGGCGGCGCCGGCGGCGTGATAGGAACCGAAGCGGTGGCCAAGGCGGCACCCGACGGCTATACGCTGCTCGGCGGCAATCCCGGCCCCCTCACCATCGCGCGCAGCGTGCGCGAGAAGTTGAATTACGACGGGCTGCGCGACTTCGCGCCGATTACGCTCATTGCACGGAGCGCGAGCTGCATGTGCGCGCATCCGAGCGTTCCCGCGAAGGGCGTGAAGGAATTCATCGCGATCGCCAAAGCGAGCCCGGGCAAGATCAACTATGCGACGCCGGGTGTGGGCACGGTCGGCCACTTCGCCATCGAGCACTTCGCATCAGTGGCGGGAATCAAGATGACGATGGTGCCGTACAAGGGCGCGGCGCTCTACGTCGTGGACCTCATGTCCGGCAACATCGATTACGCGCAGGTGCAGATCTTCCAGGCGCGTCCCTACGTCCGCGACGGCAAGATGCGCGCGCTCGGCGTGACGGGAACGAGGCGCTCGCCGCTGCTGCCGGAAGTGCCCACCGCAGCCGAGCAGGGCCTCAAGGGCTGGTCGAGCTACAACTGGAACGGCATTCTTGCGCCCGCCGGCACGCCGAAAGCGATCATCGACCGCATTCACACCGTGCTGAGCAAGCCGCTGCGCGATCCCGCGACGCGGAAGCAGCTCGAAGATATCGGCTACGAAGTGTCCGGCATCGGTCCCGCCGAGTATGCCGATTTCCTCAAGGCCGAGAGCGAAAAGTGGGCCGACGTCGCGAAGAAGGCGGGCATACCGAAAATCTGAGCAACCTCACCACCCAAACAAGGAACACCGAGATGGCGAAGGAACCCGCATATTTCATGTACTTTCCCGGCAACTATCGCTGGTCGGCAGCGTTCATCAACATGATCGGCTCGATCGCGTATGGCGGGGCGGAGATCGGCGAGCTGAACAAGATCGGGCGCATGCTCAAGGACAAGGCGCCGGAGGACGACGCGGCTTGGTTCGACGCCTGCGTCAAGGTAGCGGAGGGTGTCCGCGGCTACGCCGAGAAGTGGGACACGGCCGGTCACCGTTACGCCGCCGCGCACGCGTATCTCCGCGCCTGCAACTACTATCAGATGGGCGAGCGTTTCCGCACGCCGAAGGACAGGATCGGGCTCGACGCGTACCGCAAGGGGGTCGAGTGCTTCCATCGCCACGCAGCGCTCACGGATCTCAGGATCGAGATCGTGGAAGTGCCATTTGCCGACGGCAGCCTTCCCGGCTATTTCGTCCACGCCCAGAATGCGAGATCGGCGCGTGCGCCCTGTGTCGTTTTCTTCGACGGACTGGATGTCACCAAGGAGATCCAGTTCGTGCGCGGCGTGCCGGATCTCGTCAAGCGCGGCATATCAGTGCTCGTCATGGATGGCCCGGGAACCGGCGAAGCGATCCGCTTTCGCAGCCATTACCTGCGCTATGATTACGAGGTCGCCGGATCGGCGTGCGTCGACTACCTGGAGAAGCGCGTCGACGTGGACGCGAAGAAAATCGGCATCGTCGCGATCAGTCTGGGCGGTTACTATTCGCCGCGCTGCGCGGCGATGGAGCCGCGCTACGCAGCCTGCATCGCATGGGGCGCGCAGTGGGATTACCACGAAACATGGAAGAAGCGGATCGAGGCGCAGTTCAAGGCTTCGCTCTCGGTGCCGGGACACCACATCATGTGGATCCTGGGTGTGGACTCCCTCGATGCCGCGCTGAAGAAGCTCGAACCGTTCAAGCTCGACGGGGTGATGCAGAAGATGCGCTGCCCGTTCCTGCTGGTGCACGGCGCGGACGACGAGCAGATTCCGCTCGCCGACGCGCAGAAGCAGTTCGACGCCTGCGGGTCGAAAGACAAGACTTTCCGGGTCTATACTGCAGAAGAGGGCGGCGCGCAGCACTGTCAGCGCGACTACCTGACGCTCGTCGTCGCCGACATGTGGAACTGGTTCGAGGAAAAGCTCGTCCGTGCCTGAGTCTGCGCCGCTGCGCGACCGGCTCGCGCTGCATCACTGGTCGCTCGAAACGACGCCGCTCCCGGAGTTCCTCCGCGTTGCGCGGGAGACCGGCTGGAGCCGGCAGCAGCTGCTGAGCCGGCTATGCGTT
>CAMPGR010000098.1 GCA_946885605.1 uncultured Pseudomonadota bacterium | reverse complement strand
TCGTACCCCCAACCTTCCCTCGAGTGGGAAGGAGTTCTTTGCGGCAAGCCCGCTCCCCAGCTTTCGATGAGGGGATGGGAGCTGTGGAATTCACTTCACACTTTTCTTGTCACTGCGCCGAGCCCAGCGGTGCATGTCGAACTCCAACGCCTCGCGGTCGCGCTGCCAGATCGCAAATTCCTGCGTCACGGTGAGGAGCCACGTTTGCGTCGGCGCGGCGGGCTTGGTCGAACTGAACGCCTCGGGTTTCAGCACCGCGCCGCAGCTTCCCGGTGCGGGATCACGCACCGAGCGATAACGGATCAGCCCAATGCCCGCCTCGCGCGCTGTTTTCGCGAACGCCTGCGTCGCGCGGTAATCGTTCGGGTCGTGCCACTGCTGCGCATCGCGCGCGAACGGCGGCTTCTGCAGATCGACAGCGTGCGTCTTGACCGCCACCTGAAACAGCGTCTGCTGCGCGGGGCCGAGCACCGTCAGTCCCTGGCTCTCGGTCAGGAAGCGCCAACGCCAATAGCCGAGCTCCGCACAGGCGGTGCGCACCGAGTCCGCGCCGTAGAAGACGCCGGGATCGTCCACGCTGCGGAAACGCGAGCCGTGGCGCGGCGGATACCGGAACGGAGTGAACAACAGATAGTGAAGTTTCTTCGCGGCGGCGGGAATCGGGGGTTTGGTCGCTTCGAGAATGTCTTCGAGGAGCCGCTGCTCCTCGAGGTTGTCCACCAGCCGCAGCGTCGCGGCGATGTGCTGCGCTTCGACTGCGCGCCACAACCGCGCCGAGGCGGTGGACGCCCTAGACGCGACCGCGCGCGGCGTCCAGGTACTGGACAGCACGAACCAGCCCTTCGGCGCGCGCGAGGAGCGTGCGCGGCACGGCGCCGAGCCCCGCGTTCTCGCTGTTGAGCCACGCGCGCGCCTGCGCTTCGTTCGAGCCGACGAGCGCGTCCAGCGAACGGAACAGGCGTACGAAGAGCGCCGCAAGCTCCCACGTTTTCTGCTCGGGCGCCAGCACATGCTCGCCGGCGGCGATGCGGGAAACAGTCGAGCGGCTCACGCCGAGGATGGGCGCGAGCTCGGCCTGAGTGAGCCCGAGCAGGTCGGCGGCGCGCAAGGCGGCCTTGGCAAGCGTGCGGGCGTGGGCGGGCGAGGAGGCCGCCCCGCGCGCGGGGATGGGGTTTCCGGCCTTCATTTCTTCTGAAATGATATCGCCGAAATGTTTCTATAGCAATCCAGCCGAAGATGGGGGCCGGCAGAACCCACCTGCCGGTTATTCCGCGCCGTCTACCTCTCGGGCACAGGGAGCGGCTCGAATTCGCCTTCCACCTTCTGGTGTCCGGCGTTCTCCGCGAGCGCCTCTTCGCGGTAGAGCCCGAGCGGCTGCAGCACCGCTGAATCGCTGAACGAAAACAGTACCGACTCGGCGCTCGCGCGATGCTCGTGCCAGGCCCAGCTCGGCACGACGAATGTGTCCTTCTCCTCCCAGCGATAGCGCTTGCCGGCGATGATCGATTCTCCCTCGCCCTGGATCACGTGATAGATCGTCCCGCCGGTGTGGCGATGCGCTTTCGTGTGGCGGCCGGGAAGCAGCAGCGAGGCAAAGCAGGCGATCGTCGGCAACGCAGGCCCGCCGGTCAGCGGACTCGTGTATTCGACCGACACGCCATCGTAGGGACTGCCGTCAGAACGCTCGGCGATCGATTTCAACGTCGAGTAGGTCTGCGCGAACTTGTAGTTGAGGAGCGGCGAATGCAGCGCATCGTGCTTCGCCCACGTCGGGCGCAGACTGCCCGCGCCATAGAGGCGCAGCGACAGGTCATCCGGGCGACTGAGCGGAAATTTCTTCTCCGGATAGAGCTCGAAGAAATTCGTTTCGAGCGCCTGCACGAGCGGCACATCGAGCCCGTCGAGCCAGATCATCGGGGCGTCGCCCTCGTTGCCATGATCGTGCCACGTGCCGTTGGGCGTGGTGACGAAGTCCCCCGGCTCCATGTAGGTTTTCTCGCCGTCCACCGCCGTATAGGCGCCGGTTCCTTCGACGACGAGCCGCAACGCCGAGGCGCTATGGCGGTGGGAGCGCGCGACTTCCCCCGGCTTGATGATCTGGAGATTGGCGAGCAGGGTATTGGAAGCCTGCCAGTCGTTCAGGATGCCGGGGTTCGCCATGACGAGCACGCGCCGCTCCGCGAGCTCGATCGGCACGATGTCCGCCGCGCGAAAAAGCAGCGGCCGGAAATCGCGATACCTCCAGAGATACGGCACCGTCGGCGCCTTTTTCGATGTGCCCTGCGTCTGCCACAGCGGGCGCCCGTGCACGCGCCTCACGTCGGCATAAAACTCGTCCATCGAATCTACGGTCCGGATATCGGACACCGCGTTCATGGTCATGGCTCGCTCCTCCGGCGGATGACTGCCTCGAAATATAGCATCCGGTCATACCCAGGTGACGGGAAAGTCGGGATCCTTCGCGGGCATGTCGGACGGAATGAAGACGCGATGGCTGGATCGCGGCGGCAACGTCTGCAGATGCACCCAATGATCGCCGCGCTCGTCATAGGTCCAGCGCGGGTCCTCGAGCCACAGCCCGATCTCGGCCAGGACTTCGAGATGGGTGACGCACCATGCGGCCAACGTGCGATCGGGGTCCGGAAGGTCGATCGCGCGTCCGGTGAGATGGTGGCTCGTCGGAGAAGCGTTGGTCACCGCGGCATTGATGACCGGCGGGCGCCAGCCGCTGTTGACCGTATGGATATGCTCGAACCCGGCGCGCGCGAGCAACGCATTGGCCTTCGCCACGGTTTCTGCGGCGTTGCGCCGGATCTCGTCGGTAAGCTCGTGATGGAAGGCCCGGTCGCGCCCGTTGAAGAAGGCTTTCAGATCGATCATCGCCGAGCCGCTCCGGCTACTGCGGCGGGATCGACGCCGCCTTGATGACCTTCGCCCACTTGGCGATCTCCGCGCCGAGATACGGCGCGAACTCCTCGGCGCCGCCCCGCGCGGGCTCGATCCCCTGCCTCGCGAGCCGCTCCTGCAGCTCGGCATTCGCGAGCGCCCTCTTCGCCTCACCGTCGAGCTTCCCGATGACCGCTTGCGGCGTGCCGGCGGCCACGAACATCCCGTACCACGACGTCGCGTCGTATCCCGGGACGCCCGCTTCGTGCACGGTCGGAACCTTCGGCAGCGCGCTGCTGCGCGTGCGGCCCGACACCCCGAGCGCGCGCAGCTTGCCGAGCGTGATCTGCGGGATGGCCGCGCCGACCGAGCTGAAGGTAAGCTGGGTTTCGCCCGTCATGGTCGCTATCGCGGAGGGTCCTCCACCCTTGTACGGGATATGCACGATGCGGGTGTTCGTCATCGTCACGAACAGCGCCATCGCGAGGTGCGTAAAGCTTCCTGATCCTGCGGACGCATAATTGAGCTCGCCCGCGCGCCGCGTGGCAAGCGCGACGAGCTCCCTGACGGACTTCACCGGGAGGGAAGGATGCACGGTCAGGACAAGCGGCCCGTATCCGGCGAGCGAAACCGGCTGCAGGTCCTTGCGCACGTCGAACGGCAATTTCGCGAACAGCGACGGCATCGCGATCGTCGCATTCGCGAAGAGAAGCGTATAGCCGTCGGCGGGCGCGCGCGTCACGACTTCCGCGGCCAGCATCGACGCCGCACCCGGGCGATTATCGACTACCACCTGTTGGCCCATCGCCTCGGAGAGCTTCTGCGCGAGCGCTCGGGCGGAGATGTCGGTCGCGCCACCGGCGGCGAAACCGACCACCATGCGCACGGGTCGCAAAGGATATTGCTGGGCGGCGACGCTTCCCGCCGCAGCGAGCCCCGCGCAAAAGAGAGTGAGGAGTGCCGCCGACTTTGCCTTACTCGCGTTCATAGCTGCGCATCATAGCATCCAGCGCGCGCGATCTTGACATGCGGTCGAGCCATCACCGAAACTCGCCGTTTCCCCTGTTTCCATTCGTTTACCAATGGGTCTCACCGCAGTCGAGAAAGTCCTCGCCGCGAAGAGCGGCAAGCCGAGCGTGCGCCCCGGCGAGGTCGTCTATCCGAATCCCGATTTCATCATGATTCACGACGGCGTCGTCATGGGCGCGAAGCAGGAGCTCGATGCGCTCGGCATCACACGCCTCGCCGCGCCGGAGAAAGTCGTGATGGTCACCGATCACGATGTCATCTACGGCAGCGCGCGCGCCGCCGAACGCGGCGCATTCAATCGCAAGGCGGCCGCGCAATGGGGGGTGAAGCACTTCTTCGACGTCGGGCGCGGCGGACACGGCCATATCTTTCCGATGGAAAGCGGGATGCTGTTGCCCGGCATGTTTTATTTCGACAACGACCGCCATTCCACGAATGCGGGGGCAATCGGCGCGTTCGGTTTTCGCATGGGCGCGGAGATCAGCCGCGTGCTCGCGACGGGCACCAACTGGGTGATGACGCCGAAATCGGTGCGCCTCACCCTCAAGGGGCGGCTCAAGCCCGGCGTGCACGCCCGCGACCTCGGCTTTCATATCGCGACGCTCCTCCGCCGGGGAGGGTTGCGGCTCAATCTCGATTACCGCGTGCTCGAGTACGCGGGGGAGCTCGACCAGTTCGATCTCGCCGCCCGCGCCGCGCTCTGCAGCTCGCCCACTGAAATGCGCGCTTACGGCGTCTTCTTTCCACCCTCGCAGGGCATCCTCGCCCACGCAAAGGCGCGCGCGCAGCAGCCATTCACGCCGATCTATCCCGATCCGGACGCCGATTACGACGCGGATGCGGAACTCGATGTGAGCGCGCTCGAGCCGCAGATCGCGCTTCCCGGCGGCGTGCAGAACTCGGTGGACATTTCGGAGGTCGCGGGCACTCGCATCGATCACGCCTTCATCGGTTCCTGTGGGTCGGGCATGTACGAAGACATGCTCGAAGCCGCGCGTTTCCTCAAGGGACGCACCATCGCCTCGGGCGTGCGGCTCTTCATCGCGCCCGGATCGGAGCAATCGATGAAGCGGCTCGCCGCGGACGGGGTGATCCAGATTTTTCTCGAGGCGGGCGCCGTGATGCTGCCGGCGGGATGCGGCCCGTGCAACGACGCGGTGATCGGGCCGGTGCACTCCGGCGAGGTTTCCATATCGACGGCGGCGAACAACAACGCCGGCCGCTTCGGGGCAAGGGACGCGAAACTCTATCTCGGCAGTCCGGCCACCGTCGCGGCATCGGCGGTCGCGGGCCGGATCACCGACCCGCGCGCGATGAAGCCCTCGGATGTTGCGCTCACAGGAAGGGAGGCGGCATGAACGAATTCCAATGGCGGCTCCGCGGTCGCTGTTACCGGCTCGGACACGACGTTCCGCATCCGGGAGGTGTCCTGCCGAACTGGGTCATCACGGGGCGTCACTTCGACGCGAAGGACATCGTTCCGCATCTCTTCGCCGAGACCGACCCCGGATTTCACGAGCGCTGCAAGCCGGGAGACATCATCGTCGCCGGCCGCAATTTCGGAATGGGCCCGAAAATGAACGGCTACATCGCGATGCAGGCGCTGGGCCTGGGGCTTCTATGCGAGTCGATGCCGTTTCTCGCGTATCGCGCCGCGATCGGGTGCGGGCTCTGCGTGATGACCGATTGCGTCGCCGCGACCGAAATGTGCGAGACGGGCGACGATCTCGAAGTGGATTTCCGCGACGGTTTCTTCATCAACCACACGCGCGGCATTACCCGCGAATATCCACCGATTCCCGACACGCTGCGGGACATCGTCGAGCTCGGCGGCAATACCGGCTGGCTCAAGCGCTGGTGGGAAGCGCAGCAGGCGCCGATGTCACCCAGGTAAGTTTGGCGTAAGGCGGCGCGGCGCGCGTTGCGCTCGGAGAATCGCGCTGCTATCTTTGCGGCGCCCGGAGGGACAGCGTGTCCTTCCCTTCCACCTCAAACTGGAGAAACCATGAGAAAAGTAACAATACCCCTGGCGCTCCTCGGGGCGCTGGCCCTTCCCGTCTCCGTCGCCTCGGCGCAATCGTGCCCGACGAAGAACCTCATGTACTGGCAGGCGTTCCCCGCCGGCGGCGAATCCGATCTCTCGGCGCGCCACCAGCAGCTCGTCCTCAAGAAGAAGTGCCCGAAGATCGAGACCGTGATCCAGTACAAGCCGGGCGCGGGCGGCGGCCTCATGTGGGCGCAGATGAACGGGCTTCCCGGCGATGGCGTCAACATCGTCGGGATCAACCTCCCGCATATCGTCCTGCAGCCGCTCGAAGGCCAGGTGCAGTACAAGACCGCCGACGTGACGCCGGTTTACTGGTATCACTACACGCCCGATGCGATCGTGCTGCCGGAAGCGAGCCCCATCAAGACGTTCCAGGATCTCGTGAAAACGGCAAAGGCGAAGCCCGGCGAGCTCACGTTCGCGGGCTCGGGCACCAACTCGGCGAATCACGCCGCGCACGAGCGATTCAACCTCGTCACCGGAACGAAGACGACCTACGTCCCGTTCAAGGGTACCGGCGATCTCACGAGCGCGGTGCTGGGCAATCACGTGACGGGCGCGATGTCGTATTCGGCGTTCGTGATCAACAACAAGGGCAAGGTGCGCGCGGTCGCGATCGCGCTCGAGAAGCGCCATCCGATGCTGCCCGACGTGCCGACGTTCAAGGAGCTGGGGATCAACTGGATAGACGGCGCCTATCGCGGTATTGGCGTCCCGAAATCCACGCCCGCCGATGCGCGCAAGCGCCTGTCCGACCTGTGGCTCGAGTTGAACAGCGACGCCGAGATGAAAACGCTCGCCGCCAAGAGCGGCTTCGAGCTGATCGACATCGGCGTCGACAAGATGGACACCTTCATGAAGGAGCGCGTCGCCGCCTACATGGAAGTCGCAAAACGCATGGGGCTCGTGAAGTAACGGCGCGGCGTGGCGGCGTACGCCAATCACCTCGGGCAGCCGATCGGGTTTCCGTTACCCGATTGGCGGCCGCCGCCCGAGCCGCCGCGTGGGCCCATGGCGGGACGCTACTGCAGCGTCGAGCCGATCGACCCCGAGCGGCATGCGCGCGCGCTCCATGAAGCCAATATGCGCGACCCCACCGGTCGCGCCTTCACCTATCTTTCCGCGGGCCCCTTCGCGAGCTATGACGCTTATCTCGCCTGGATAACCGCTTTCTGCCTCGGCCGCGACCCTCTGTTCCATGCAATCGTGGATAGCGCAACGGGCAACGCCGTGGGTGTGGCGAGCTACATGCGCATCGACGCAGGAAACGGCGCGATCGAGGTGGGACACATCAATTACTCGCTGCTGCTGCAGCGAACGCGCGCCGCGACGGAAGCGATGTACCTCATGATGCAGCGGGTGTTCGAGCTGGGCTACCGGCGCTACGAGTGGAAGTGCGACTCGCTCAATGCTGCCTCGCGCGCGGCCGCGCAGCGCCTCGGCTTCTCCTACGAGGGCGTCTTCCGCCAGGCGGTGGTGTACAAGGGCCGCAATCGCGATACGGCCTGGTATGCGATGATCGACAGCGAGTGGCCGGCGCTGCGAGAGGCGTACCGGCAGTGGCTCGACCCCGCAAACTTCGACGCGCAGGGCCGGCAGCGCCTGCGCCTCTCGGACCTCACCGCGCCGGTCTTGAAGCGGCGCGGCTGACGCGACTTACTCCTTGCAACGCCGCCGCGCAGCCTCGACTATCGAACGAATGAGGTCCGAATACGCTATGCCGGCGAAGCATCGGTTCCGGCCGAACGTGTGCGGCGAAAGGTCCGGGTTCGGGTTTGCCTCGATGAACACCAGTCGATCGTCGGGGGTGAGCCGGTAGTCGATTCGCGCGTAATCCCGCAGCTTGAGCGCGTGGAAGATTGCGTGGCTCGTCTCGTCGATCTTCGCGATGACCGCCTCGGATAGCGGCGCTTCGCGGTAGCGCACGCCCCAGCGCGCGCGATAGCGGGCATCGTGCTTGAGATGCCGCGTGGCGATCCGCGGCGAGCCCGCACCCTTTACTCTGACGGTCAGCTCGAGCGGTGGCATCACCTGCGGTTCGTTGCCGAGCAGCGCAACGAAAAGGTCCCGCCCTTCGATGTATTCCTCGCACAGCACGGTTCCCGCAGACCGGGCGTGGAGCGACTCCACCCTGGCACGCAACTCTTCCGCCCCGTTCACGATGGAGCTGTTGCTGATCTCGTCGGAACCGTCGCCAAACTGCGGCTTGACGATGAGCGGATAGGGCACGCCCGGATTGCTTACAGGATCGCCACCGTCGGCGACGAAATAGCGTGGCACCGCCACGCCGAGTCCGGCCACGATCTGCTTCGACAGCACCTTATCCCGTGCGAGGCGCAGGCCGTCCGAGCCGCTGCCCGTGTACGGAAGCTTCATCATCTCGAGGAGCCCGGTGATTGCCGCATCGAGGCTGCGATCCCCGTCGAGCCACTCGGTCAGATTGAATACGAGGTCGGGCTCGAGCGTGCGCAGTTCCTGTATGGTGGCGGCGACGTCGCGCCTGAAGGGCACCACTCTCACGCTTCCGTACCGCTCCAGAAGATACGCCTGGATGCGCGCCTCGACGCTGCCGCGATCGGGAACGAAACGGCCCGACTTGTTACGCGCGCCGGTCTCCTCATCCACCAGCAGCACGATATTGCAGTAGTCGCCGTCCGGTTGTTGCGCCGTCTGCAGTTGAGGCATGCACGCGATTCTACCCCGCCGCGCGCATATGACAAAAGAGAACGGGGCTGCTCGAGCCCCGTTCATGATCCGTTCTCGCGCCAAAGCACGCTCAACGATGTCAATGTCGGTCATGCACCTCGACGTTCCTGGTCCGGATCACGACTTGCAATGCTCGACCGTCGCTGCTACGCGACGCGCTGCTCGCCTTCGTCGAGGGCGAGCTTGACCCGCTCGGCGAGCATCGGCTGCTGACGCAGCCGCACGCCGGTCAACTGGTACACCGCGTTCGAGATTGCGGAGGGAACAAGCGGTGTCGCCATCTGCCCGGCGCCGGTGGGCGCGTTGCGCGTGGGGATGAGCTTGATGTGGACCTCGGGCAGGCCCAGCGCGCGCGGCACGTGGTAGTTGTGGAAGTTCGACTGCTGCACCCTGCCGTCCGCGATCGTGATGCGTTCGATCAACGCGAGCCCCAGCCCGTACACGATCGAGCTTTCGGTTTGCGCGATCACGTTGTCCGGTTGCACCGGCACCCCGCAGTCGATCGTGCACCAGAAATCGTGCACCTTGATCACGCCGCTTTGCCGGTCCACCGACACTTCCGCAATGCCTGCGAGCTGCGAGCCCGAGTAATCGAGATACGCGAATCCCAGCCCGCGCCCTTCGCGCTTGCGTTTCCAGTCCGCCATCCGCGCGACCTCCTCGATCGCGTGACGCGCGCGCTGCGCGAGCGGCGTCCGGTCGAGGAGCCGCAGCCGGAATTCGACGGGGTCCACGCCCCGCTTCGCCGCCAGTTCGTCGATGAACACTTCGGTCGCGAAGCTGTTCTGCCCCACGCCGATCGCGCGCAACGGGTTGGTACGCATGCCGGTCGGCTGCTGCAACCCCTCGCTCAGCTGATCCGGGATCGCGTAAGTGGGAAGTTCCGTTCCGCGCATCGCGATGTTGTCGCGCCCCTTGGAAGCCTTGAACCGCACCGGGTCCATGAACGCGAGCACTTCATCCGACACCACGCGATGATGCCAGGCGACGATCCTGCCGGACGCGTCGAGACCCGCGCGGATGCGGTTCACGTAAAGCGGACGGAAGCGGCCGTTGTGCACGTCGTCCTCGCGCGTCCAGATGACCTTCACCGGACGGCGGGCCGCCTTCGACATCAGCACCGAATCGACGATGAACTCCACGTCGCGGTTGCCGCGGCGACCGAAACCGCCGCCGAGGAGAAGCCCGTTGAACTTGACCTTGCTCTCCGGTATGCCGAGCGCTTTCGCCACGGCGGCGACCGTGATCGTCTGGCTCTGCGTGCCGACCCACACTTCCACCGCATCGCCCGAGGGCGAAACAGAAGCGACGGAGTTGAGCGGCTCCATCTGCGCGTGATAGCAGTAGTCGGCACGGTATTCGCCTTCGACGATGCTCGCCGCCTTCGCCATCGCCGCATTCAAGTCGCCCTTGCGCTCCCACGCGACCCCGCTTTGCGAGAGATCGCGCGCAACCGCAGTAAAGTGCGCGTAGCCTTTGTCGTTCGAGTAGCCCCAGCCGCGCGCCTTGCGGCTCCACGTCACGTTGAGCGCGTCTTTCGCCTTGAAGGCGGCCCACGGCGTATCGGCGAGCACACCCACGCCGTACTGGAGCGGCACGATATCGATCACGCCTTCGATGGCGCGCGCGGCGGAATCGTCGATCTTCTCCGGCGCAGCGCCCTCCACCGGCTCGCGCAGGATCGCGCCATAGATCATGCCCGGGAGCTGCACGTCGATGCTGTAGGGGGCGGTGCCGTTGGTCTTGCCCGGCACGTCGACGCGCGGAATGTTTTTGCCGACGAGCCGGAACTGCGCCTTCGAAACCGGTTCGACGTCGACTTCAGGTGCCTGGGCCGGAACCTTCGCAAAGCCCGCGATTTCTCCGTACGTGATTCTGCGGCCCGTCTTTGCATGCACCACTACACCGGGCTCGGTCGCGAGCTCGGAGATCGGCACGTTCCAGTGCCGCGCGGCGTTGTCCATCAGGACATAGCGGACTTGCGCGCCGAACTGCCGCAGGCTGTTGAAGTAGCCTCTGACCGTCGCGCTGCCGGCAGTATATTGCTCACCGCCGAACGCGGGATTGCCGTAGAGCTTGCCGCGCGGCGGCGCCGGCACGATCTTCACCTTCGACCAGTCCGCGTCCATTTCATCGGCGAGGATCACCGGGAGCGCCGTCAGCGAGCCCTGCCCCATTTCCGCAGCGGGCGACATGATGGTCACCGTGCCGTCCGTCGAAAGCGTGACCCAAGGATTGAGTGCCACGTCTTTTGCAGCAGCAGCCTGCGCCTCGCCGCTCGCGAGCTTGAGAACCGACGGCACCCCGATCGCGATACCGAAAGTCAATCCGGCTGCGCCGACCATGAAGCGGCGGCGGCCGATTACCACTTCCTCTTTTGCGGTATTCGAAGTGCGCGACATGGCTAAACCTCCTTGGAAGCGCGTTCAATCGCGCGCACGATGCGGTAGTAGGTTCCGCAGCGGCAGATGTTCGCGTTCATGTATTCGGCGATCTCCTGCCGGCTCGGGCTGGATTTTTCCTTGAGCAGCGCGGCGGCGCGCATGATCTGTCCCGACTGGCAGTAGCCGCATTGCGGCACCTGCTCGGCGATCCATGCTTTCTGCAGCGGGTGGCTTCCGTCCGGCGAAAGCCCTTCGATCGTTGTCACGCTGCGTCCCGCCATGTCCTTGATGGGATTGAGGCACGCGTAATTCGGCTTGCCGTCGATGTGCACCGTGCAGGCGCCGCACTGCCCGACGCCGCAGCCGAACTTGGTGCCGGTCAGCTTGAGATCCTCGCGCAGCACCCACAAGAGCGGCGTATCGGGTAGCGCGGTGACGGTGTGGCGCTTGCCGTTGACGGTGAGCGTCACGGAGACTTTCTGAGACATGCTGCCTCCTCCATGTGAATTTCATGCTGCGGACGAGAATCCGCTGCACCATCAATTCCCCTCACCCCGAGAAGGGGCGGAGGTGAGGACTCTTATCGCTCTGTTCCCCGGAGGCAGGACGGCGGGGCTTCGCCGTCACTTGATTCTAGTCCATCCCGCGCGTGCGGTATGTAGGTCAAACAATCACGCGGAAAGCGAAATCGACCCGTATGGAACGGGAGCGTAATGGCGTAAGGCGCGTCTTAGCGCGCTTCAGCCCGCGCGGAAAAACCCGCGTTCGGTGTTGTGCAACCGCTCGAAACCGGTGCGCGTCACGCGAATCAGCTCGCCCACCTGCACGCCGGCCTTGTGATCCTTCGTGATGACGTTCGGCTGCACGACGACGGCCATGTTCTCTTCCAGCGTCATCTTGGGCAGCGGGCCCGCGGGACGGCTGCGGGTACCCAGTATCGGCTGGAAGTAGCCGCCGCCGAAGCCGTGCATGAGATCGTCGCATGCCGTGAAGCCGTTTTTCTCGATGACGCTCGCCGCTTCGATGATCTCCTCCATCGTCGTGCCGTGCCGCACCACACCGGTCACCGCGTCGAATGCGGCTTCGGCGGTGGCGTGCAGATCGCGGTAGAGCGGCGTGGGATCGGCGTCCACGGTGAAGGTGCGCAACACCTGGCCTGCATAGTCCCACCAGAACGCGGAGAGCTCGCAGAACACCACGTCGCCCTTCTGCACCCGGCGGGGCGAAGGATGCTGTGGCGGCACGTGGATGTGGGGGTTCGCCATCGAGGTGACGCCGATGTAATGGATCATCGTCGTGCCGCCGAGCGGGATGTAGGCGCGCTCCACGAGATCGGCGAGCTCGCGCTCGTTCAGACCGGGACGGGTGCCGGAAAGCAGGGCCGCAAAACCGGCATCGCTCAATGCGGCGCCGATGCGCAGCCAGTCGAATTCCTCTTCGGACTTGATCATGCGACAGCGGACGTACTCGGCGTCGAGCGCGACGACCTCGAAGTGCTCCTCGAGCTGGCGATACTTCCTCGCCGCGAGCGGTCCCATCGTTCCGACGCGTTTCGCGCCGCGGCGCTTCAGCTCCTCGATCGTCTTCTGTATGCCGCGGTGCTCGCCCCACTGAACGTCCACGTCGCGCGCAATCTTCCTCCCGAGCGGGAAGTGGTTGTACCACTCCATGAACATGGTCATCTTCACGCCCGGCTTGAAGATCGTATACGCCTCCACAGTGCCAGGCCACGCGGTGACCCACTGGGTCGCATTGCCGGTGCGGTGATCGGTGATGACGAGCAGGTGATCGGCGCCCGCCTTGTCCATCACTTCGGCGAGGCGCTTGTGGCGGCGCGCATACTCGTCATCGGAGAAGCGCGGGTATTCCTGCTCCAGTATCGCCTTGAGCCGCGGTTGCAGTTTTGATACCGGATCCGACATGGTTAGCTCCGCATTTCAAACGTTTTCAATAGTAACCGTCCCGTTCGGCGCGCTCACTCGCGCAACTGCTCTTCGAACCAGGGATACGCGTTCGTCTGCGTCACGGGGCGCACCGGCTCGGCCGGCCGCAGCCACGAAGGGCCGAGCTGCGAGAGCGACGTGACGCCCATCAGCCCCATGGCCGTCCGGATCTCGAGGTCGAGCAATTCGTGCATGCGCACGAGGCCCGCTTCGCCGGCCGCGGCAAGGCCCCAGCCGAGGAGCTTCCCGACACCCACGGCGCGCGCACCGAGGCAAAGCGCTTTCACGACGTCCGTGCCGCGCAGGATGCCACCGTCGAAGAGAATTTCGGCGCGGCCGTCGACCGCCTCCACCACTTCGGGCAGCACTTCGATCGTGCCCTGCCCCTGGTCGAGCTGGCGCCCGCCGTGGTTGGAAACATACACCACGTCCGCGCCGTGCTCCACGGAGAGTCTTGCGTCCTCCGCGGTCGCCACGCCTTTCACGATGAGCGGCAGCTTCATGCGCTCTTTCATCCACATCAAGTCCTTCCAGCTGAGCGCCATCTGGTAGGTCGGGTCGCCGAAACCTTCGCGCACGTTGGCGCGGCTGATGATGTCGCGCTCGCGCCGCCCGTAATAGTTGCGGTCCACGCACACGCAGAGCGCCCGATAGCCGGCGGCCTTCGCGCGGTCGAGGATGTCCTCCACCCATTTCCGGTCGGATCTCACATAGAGCTGGAAGATGAGCGGCTCCTTCACCGCTTCGGCAGCGGCTTCGATGCTGGGCTTCGCCGCGGTGCTGATGAATGCGGTGGTGCCGCGCGCGACGGCCGCCCGCGCAACGTTGCGCGCGCCTTCAGGATGCACGAAGCCGACGAAGCCGCCGACCGGCGCGAGGAACACCGGGCTCGCGATCTTCCGGCCGAGGATCGTGGTGCTGATGTCGATGTTCCTCACGTCGACCAGCACGCGCTGCCGCAGCGCGAGGCGGTCGAAACCGAGGCGGTTGCGCGCCAGCGTCGTTTCAGAATCCGATCCGCCCGAAAGATGATCCCAGAGATCCTGCGGCAGGTTGCGCCGCGCCGAGTGGACGATTTCCTGCAAGGAAACGAAATTCGCCGCCGCGCGCTCGTCGATGCGCGGATACTTGCGCGCCTCGCCCTTCCCTTTCGCCTTCGTTTTGCCTGCGGCCGCGGCCTTCCCCGCCGGCTTGTTCCTGCCGGTCCTGCCTGTAACCCTTGTTGCCATTTCCTTCCTTTCGTTGTTTCAACATATAGGCCAAACGCGCTTCATGTCTTTCCAGGCTTTGCGGCACCGACGGGCTTCTTGAGACTCGCGAGGTCAGGCACCACGAGCGCGCTATCGCGCGATTGCAGCAGCTCATAGAAACGCGCAGCCAATGCGAGATCCTGCAGCGCGGTGCCGACGGACTTGAAAACCGCATAGCCCCCGCCGAGCGCCTGCGTTCCCTGCGCTACCAGCTTGGGCAGGGGGATCTGC
>CAMPGR010000097.1 GCA_946885605.1 uncultured Pseudomonadota bacterium | reverse complement strand
TCGTGGCGCTCGAAGACGCAGGCTGGCGTGCACTCGCGACCAGCGGCGACGAAGAAGACGAGGTAATGGTCGTCCCGTGCGCACGAAAAATCGATCTTGTAAACACTGGAGGGGATCGTCGGGATATGCACGACCAGTTTGGCGCTGCCGATTGGCGCAATGGAAACGAGCGCCTGAGCCTCTACCCATCGCTTTCGGTCTAGATTCTGCGGAATGGCACCAGGTCGACCGCGAAAGGTCGAGTCCTTCCCGCACTCCACGCAGTATGCGTCTATTGTCGAGCGGTAATAAATGAGATCGACCGCACGCCAGACCTTGTCCCCGGAGCAGTCGTAAGGAATGTACAGACCGGCAGACGTAAAGAAATCGACTGGCGAGGGAAGCTCGGATTGAATCTTCATAGTGGCGCTGAGCGCAAAATAATTCAGCGCATTCTACTGCGCGTGGGATAGCTATTTCAGCGGCAAATAGCGAGCGCGCTCGCGCTTTGCAGTCTGATGGGATTTTTGATGGGACTCAGCTAGAAGTTGCTGAAAATCCCTTATAAATCAATGCTAGTTGGCGGAGAGAGTGGGATTCGAACCCACGATACGCTTGCGCGTATACCGGTTTTCGAGACCGGCCCATTCAACCGCTCTGGCATCTCTCCGTTTTGTGATGCAGCCTGGAGGGCGCTCGGTTTCGCGCCTCTCCGAGAGAGTGAAATTTTACCACGTGCGTCCCTGATTCTCAGGGACGATTCACTCACGAACGCGGCGGTTCGATGACTTTCAGCCCACCAAGATAGGGCTGCAACGCTGCGGGGATTTCCACGCTGCCGTCCCCGCGCTGATAGTTTTCCATCACCGCGATCAGCGTGCGCCCGACTGCAAGACCCGACCCGTTCAGCGTGTGGACGAGCTCGGGCTTGCCCTTTTCGTTGCGGAAGCGCGCCTGCATGCGCCGCGCCTGGAACGCTTCGAAGTTGCTGCACGAGGAAATCTCGCGGTACGCGTTCTGACCCGGCAGCCACACTTCGATGTCGTAGGTCTTGGCTGACGAGAAGCCCATGTCCCCGGTGGACAAGGTCACCACGCGATAGGGCAGCTCCAGCCGCTTCAATAGGGTTTCAGCGTGCCCGGTGAGCTGCTCCAGCGCCTCATACGAGCGCTCGGGATGCACGATCTGCACGAGCTCGACCTTGTCGAACTGGTGCTGGCGGATCATGCCGCGCGTGTCTTTTCCGTATGAGCCCGCTTCGCTGCGGAAGCACGGCGTGTGGCATACGAACTTGAGCGGAAGCCGGCCGCCCGGCACGATCTCGTCGCGCACCATGTTCGTGACCGGCACTTCCGCCGTGGGGATGAGATAGAACTTCTCCCCGCTCTCGCGCGGCACCGCGAAAAGGTCGCCTTCGAACTTCTGCAGGCTCGTCACGCCCTGCACGCTCGCCGCGTTGACGAGATACGGCACATACACCTCGGTATAGCCGTGCTCGGCCGTATGCACATCCAGCATGAACTGTCCCAGCGCGCGGTGCAGCCGCGAGAGCGCGCCCTTCATCACGACAAAGCGCGTCCCGCTGATCTTCGCGGCGGTATCGAAGTCGAGCATGCCGAGCGCTGTGCCGATATCGACATGGTCCTTCACCGCGAAATCGAACTTCCTCGGCTCGCCCAAGCGCCGCACTTCGACGTTCTCTTCCGACGATCTCCCGACCGGCACGCTCGGGTGCGGGAGATTCGGGACGACGAGCAGAAACTCGTTGAGCCGCTCCTGTATTTCACTCAGCCGGTGCTCGAGCGCCTTCAGCTCCTCGGCCTGCGCGTTCACCTGCGCCATGAGCGCGGAGGCGTCCTCCCCTTTCGCCTTGAGCTGGCCGATCTGCCTGGAGAGCGCATTGCGCCGCGACTGCAGCGCCTGCGTCTCGACCTGCACCGCCTTCCGCTCCGCTTCCAGAGCCTGAAAGCCCTCGGTATCGAGCTGAAAGCCGCGGCTCGCAAGGCGTTCTGCCGTCGTCGCGAGATCGCCGCGCAATAACTGGATGTCGAGCATCTATTCCCCGAATGAGCGATGGTGAAGATGGAAAGGGCGAATTATCGCGGAGTTGGCGGATGCCGGCCAGCCTCCGCCGGCGATCAGCGTCTAGGACTCGCGCGGCTTTGACGCCTTGCGGTCCAGCTCGCGCAGGTGCTCGAGCCTTTCCCGGATGCGCGCTTCCAGGCCCTCCAACGTCGGGGAATAAAAGCTCGGCGGCGTCATGCCGTCCGGGAAATAGCGTTCGCCCGCCGCGTAGGCCTCCGGCTCGTCGTGCGCGTAGCGATACTCGCGGCCGTAGCCGAGATCCTTCATGAGACGCGTGGGAGCGTTACGCAGATGCTCCGGCACCGCGCGCGACTTGTCCTTGCCGACGAGCTCGCGGGCGTTGTTGTAGGCGACGTACACCGCGTTGCTCTTCGGCGCCACCGCGAGATAGATCACCGCCTGCGCCAGCGCGAGCTCGCCTTCCGGCGTGCCGAGCCGCTCGTAAGTCTCGCAGGCGTCGAGCGCGACACGCAGCGCGCGCGGATCGGCGAGCCCGATGTCCTCGGTCGCCATGCGCACGATGCGCCGACCGATATAGAGCGGGTCGACGCCGCCATCCAGCATGCGCACGAACCAGTAAAGCGCCGCATCGGGTGAGGAGCCGCGCACCGACTTGTGAAGCGCGGAGATCTGGTCGTAGAACTGGTCGCCGCCCTTGTCGAATCGGCGCACGTTCTGCGTGAGCGTGTTACGCGCAAACGCCTCGTCTATCGCTTGGGTCCCGGCTTCGGATGCGGCCGTGCCGATCTGCTCCACCATATTGAGGAGCCGCCGCGCATCGCCGTCGGCATACGCGATGATGAGATCCCGCGCGTCCGGTGCAACCTCCACTTCTTTCAGCGCATACGAGCGCGCGCGATCGAAAAGCTGTGCAAGTTCCGCATCGGTAAGCGGATGCAGAACGTAGACCGCCGCGCGCGACAGGAGCGCGCTGTTCACCTCGAACGACGGGTTTTCCGTCGTCGCGCCGACAAAGGTGATGAGCCCCTGCTCCACGTACGGGAGGAACGCGTCCTGCTGCGCCTTGTTGAAGCGATGCACTTCGTCGACGAACAGGATCGTGGACCGCCCGTGCTGCTGCAAGGCGAGCTCCGCGCGCTGCACCGCCTCGCGTATGTCCTTCACGCCCGAAAATACCGCGGAGATCGCGATGAATTCCGCGTTGAACGCTTCGGCCATGAGCCGCGCGAGCGTGGTCTTGCCCACGCCTGGCGGCCCCCACAGGACCATCGAATGCGGCTTCTTCGCTTCGAACGCAAGCCGCAGCGGCTTGCCGGAGCCTACGAGATGCGACTGGCCGACGACTTCGTCGAGTGTGCGCGGACGCAGCGCTTCGGCGAGTGGAGCCTGCGGCGTACGTTTTGCGAAGAGGTCATTCACGGATTACATCCGCACCGGGCGGCGGCTTGAATTCGAAAGTCTCCGGCGGCAGTTTCGGATTGCGCTGCACGTCGGCGAATTTGATGACCGTCACCTGGCCGAACTGGTCGCGCAGCTCCATTGCTTCGAGACCCGTTTTGCCGAAGCCAATCCGCACCCGCTCGAACGCCGTGTCCTGGCGCTTGGGCACCGCCTCGACCCATTCGAGGCCTTCCTGGCTGCCGATGTCCCTCAGCGTGTAATTCTCCTCGATCACGTCCTTGCCGGCGAGCAGTGCCGCCGGACTGCTCCCCAGCGCGCGGTCGAGCGATCGCACCGTCACCTGGTTCAAATCCTTGTCGTAGATCCAGAGCTGCTTCCCGTCGCTCACGATCACCTGCTCGTACGGCTTCTCGTACACCCAGCGGAACTTTCCGGGGCGGGAGAACTGCATGGTGCCGCTCGCCTGCTGGAGCAGCTTCATGTCGCGGTCGAGCACCATTTGGGCAAATCGGGCGCTTGCCGAATGCGTGTTCTCGAGAAACGACTTGAGCCGATCGATGCCGGATGCATGGGCGGAAAAAGACAGCGACAGAAGCAGGAAGAGAAGCGCGCGCATGAAGGTTCCTGGCACGGGTGTGGTTGGTTTATCGGCAACGGCCTTGCCGTAAGACAGCCTTCACGGCCGGAAATTCTGGCCGCCGCTCAGCGCTCGTCCGCGTCCCCGGCCGATGCCGGCACCAGCACATCGCGATTGCCGTTCGTCTGCATCGCGGAGACCATGCCGGCGCGCTCCATCTGCTCGATCAAGCGGGCAGCGCGGTTGTAGCCGATGCGTAAATGGCGCTGCACGAGCGAGATCGACGCGCGCCGCGTCTTGAGCACGATCGCAACCGCCTGGTCGTAGAGCGGATCGGATTCCGCATCGCCTCCTTCGATCAAGCCGTCCTCGCCGCCTTCCGGCTCCGGCCCTTCCAGCACGCTCTCGATGTACTGCGGCTGCGCGAGCTTCTTCAGGTGATCGACGACCTTGTGCACCTCGTGGTCCGCAACGAACGCGCCGTGCACGCGCTGCGTGAATCCGGTGCCGGGAGGGAGGAACAGCATATCGCCCTGCCCGAGGAGCGCTTCCGCGCCCATCTGATCGAGAATGGTGCGCGAGTCGACCTTTGCGGCGACCTGGAACGCGATACGCGACGGGATGTTCGCCTTGATGAGGCCGGTGATGACATCCACCGACGGGCGCTGGGTCGCGAGGATGAGGTGGATGCCCGCGGCGCGCGCCTTCTGCGCGATGCGCGCGATCAACTCCTCGATCTTTTTGCCGACCACCATCATGAGGTCGGCGAGCTCGTCGACGACCACCACGATAAGCGACATCTCATGCAGTGGCTCGGGATTCTCCGGCGTCGAGGTGAGCGGATTCGGTATCGGCGCTTTTGCCTTGATCGCCTCGCGCACCTTCTGGTTGAAGCCGCCCATGTTGCGCACGCCCAGCGTCGACATGAGCTTGTAGCGGCGCTCCATCTCCGCCACGCACCAGTTGAGCGCGTTCGCTGCGTGCCTCATGTCGGTTACGACCGGGGCGAGCAGATGCGGGATCCCATCGTAGACCGACAGCTCGAGCATCTTCGGATCGATCAGGATGAGACGCACCTGCGAAGGCGGAGACTTGTAGACGAGCGAGAGGATCATCGCGTTGATTGCCACCGACTTCCCGGAGCCCGTCGTGCCAGCGACGAGAAGATGCGGCATGCGCGCGAGATCCGCGACGATGGGGTTCCCCGCGATGTCCTTGCCGAGCGCGAGCGTGAGCGGGGAATTCATGTCGGCGTAAACCTGCGAGCTCACGATCTCGGCGAGTCGCACGATCTGGCGCGTCGGGTTCGGGATCTCGAGGCCCATGCAGCTCTTGCCGGGTATCGTTTCCACGACCCGGATGCTGACGACCGAGAGCGCGCGCGCGAGGTCGCGCACGAGGTTGATGATCTGGCTTCCCTTCACCCCGACCGCGGGCTCGATCTCGTAACGCGTCACGACGGGTCCGGGATACGCGGCGACGACTTTCACCTCCACGCCGAAGTCGAGCAGCTTCTTCTCGATGAGGCGGGAGGTGAATTCGAGGGTCTCGGTGGAAAGCACTTCGACGTTCTTTTCCGGGGCGTCGAGGAGATGCAGCGGGGGCAGCAGCGAATCGGGCAGCTCCTCGAAGAGCGGCACCTGTTTCTCGCGCTCGACGCGCGGCGACTTCGGGATCTCGACCGCCGGCGGCTCGATGCGGATCGGCTCGCGGATCTCCAGTTTTCGCCTGCCCTCCTCGACGACTTCTTCGCGGTGGATTACGGCTTGCTCGCCCGCCTTCCTGTCGATGCGCTCCTGCCACTTGCGGATCACGTAAAGGCATCCGTCTTCGAGCCAGCCGCCGATGCGCTCGATGACCGTCAACCACGAAATGCCGGTGAAAAGCCCGAAGCCGGCGATGAAAACGGTGAGCAGGATGAGCGTGCCGCCCGTGAAGCCGAGAAGCGCCGCAAGACCGTCGCCGACCAGCGCGCCCACGATGCCGCCTGGCGCTTGCGGCAGCGCGACCCTGAGGCTGTAGAGCCGCACCGCCTCGATGCCGCTGCTCGCGAGCAGCACCATCCCGCAACCCACCGCGGCCACGACATACGACCGGCGGTCGGTTTCAGGGACGGTTTCGATGCGGCGAAAGCCCCAGGACACCGCGGCGGCGCAGAACACCACCCACCAGTAGGCGGACATGCCGAAGAGATACAGCATGAGATCGGCGATATACGCGCCGGCCACGCCGCCCGCGTTGTGGATGATCGACGCGTCCACGCTGTGCGACCAGCCGGGGTCGCTCTTGTCGTAGGTGTAGAGGACGAGCAGCAGATAGAGGGCCAGCGCGATCAGCGCGAACCACCACGATTCACGCAGGCGCGCGGCGATGCGGGGGGGCAGCGGGTTGGGGGCGGCGCGGCTGTCGCCGTTTTTCTCGCGTGCTCGCACTCGGTTTAAGTTCTCCGTTTAAGCCATTGATTGTACATCGCAAGCGCGTGCGCCGCTCGAAAAAAAACCCCGCCGGGCAGGCGAGGCTTTTTTGAAGGCGGTGCAACGGTTTAGCGCACGACGCACTCGTTTGATGGCCCACCCGGCACGCCCAGTGCGAATGGCAATTGGCTGAGTCCCAGCCCCGGATCTTTGGGAAGCATGGCGGGCGCGGTATTCGCATCCTTGACGTAGCCAACCTGCCCCGGGCTCACGAGCAGCGAACCCGCCTCGTTCTGCAGGATGTAGGCTCCGGTGTGCGTGGCGTGATACACGCCCGGCGGCAGCTTGGCGCTCGTCGGCGTTACCCCCGCGCAACTCTCGGAGCACTCGAGCGTGTCGCCGGAAGAGCCGCGTATGCCGATCGTCGCCTGCTGCGTGCCGATCTTGTACGCGTCCTGGTTTCCGCGACGGCCGATGAGCCCGGTTACCGTGCGCATGCCGCCTTTGAGGAGCCGCAGAAAAAGGTTGTCCTCCTGCGGCTGGTCCTTGGCGAAGTTGTAGGCCTCGATCCTGACTGTGGTGTTCGGCCGCATCGTGAGCGAGCTGCCGTCCGTGAAATTGATCTGCGCGTAGCTGTCCTGCTCGGTGGTCAGCACGTCGCCCGCGCTGACATGCGAGTTGCGCGACATGATGCGCACTGTGCCGTCCGGGCGCTGCACCGAGAGCGAGCCGCTCAGATGCGCGACGCTGCCTTCGGCGGCGCATGGAGCGCTCGCGAGCGCGGCGAGGACGATGAATGCGCCCTCCCCGACTGAAAACCGTTTCCCAACCATGCACCTCTCCCCTCAAGCAGCCAGGGCCTGCCTCGACATCGGTCAGCCGGCAGCGTTGCGCACAGTGCTGCGTGCAGTCATCGACTGCCGGTCGAGCAGGAGGATCTTGCGGCGCTCGGCCCGGATGAGCCCCTTCTCCTGCAGATCTTTCACCACGCGGCTCACCATCTCGCGCGATGCGCCGATCATGCGCGCGATCTCCTGCTTCGGCGGCGCGTGCGGCACCACCCACTTGCCGTCCACCTCTTCCGCCATGTCGAGCAGCAGGCGCGCGACCCGTCCGTAGACGTCGATCAGCGCGAGGCTCTCGATCTTGCGATCCGCGTCGCGCAGCCGCTTCACGAGGTTGCGGATGATGCGCATCGCGAGGTCGAAGTTGTCCTTCATGCACGTGACGAAGCCCGCTTTGGAGAGCCTCAGCATCTCGCACGGCTCGAGTGCCTCCACGCTCGCCGATCGGGGCTGGTCGTCGAGGAGCCCCATCTCGCCGAAGAAGTCGTGCGACCCCATCATGCTCAGGATGACTTCGTGGCCCTCGTCGTCCTGGATCAGCACCTTCACGCGCCCCGACAGGATGATGTACAGCGCGTCGGTCTCGTCGCCCGCCCGCACGATGAGCGCGTTGCGCGGGTAGCGCCGGTGCTGCACGTAGGCCAGCACCGCGCTCAGTTGCTGCTCGGAGAACGTGGAGAACAGCGGAACGCGCTTCAGGATCTGCGGATTGAGAGCGAACTGTACCGGCATGGTGTCACCCCGTCATTGTGTTCTTGTCATAATCGTATTTCTTTTGCCCGGCGCGCCGGGGAAGGCCGCGCATATACTGCCAGATCGCGTCGACGGCGTCACGTGCCGCAAGCCCCTGCGTCAACCGTCGGAAAACCGCGCGCAACCGGCTCGACAGTGCAGCGAGCGACCTGTTAGATTGTCGGTTTTTTCCACTCGGACATTCAAGCCGCATCATGCCATCGACTCGCCATTGCCGCTTACTCATCCTGGGCTCGGGCCCGGCCGGCTATACGGCCGCGATTTACGCCGCGCGCGCCAATTTGAACCCCGTGCTCCTCACGGGGCTGGCACAGGGCGGTCAACTCATGACGACGACCGACGTGGACAACTGGCCGGCCGACCCGATGGGCGTGCAGGGTCCCGAGCTGATGGAGCGTTTCCTGAAGCACGCGCAGCGCTTCGACACCGAAGTGATTTTCGATCACGCACACACGGCGAAGCTCAAGGAGAGGCCGATCACGGTGATCGGCGACCAGGCGACCTACACCTGTGATGCCCTCATCATCGCAACGGGCGCTTCCGCAATGTACCTGGGGCTGCCCTCGGAACAGAACTTCATGGGGCGCGGCGTATCGGGATGCGCCACCTGCGATGGGTTCTTCTACAAGGGGCAGGAAGTCGCTGTCGTCGGCGGCGGCAACACCGCGGTCGAAGAGGCGCTGTACCTCTCGAACATTGCGAGCCGCGTGACGGTCGTCCACCGCCGCGACCGGTTCCGCGCGGAAGCGATCCTCGTCGACAAGCTCGCCGCGCGCGAGGCCGAGGGCAAGATCAATATCATGTGGGATCACGTCCTCGATGAAGTGCTCGGGGACGGGAGCGGCGTCACCGGCATGCGCGTCAAGAACGTCAAAACGGGCGAGGCCACCGAGAAAAAGCTCCAGGGCATATTCATCGCCATCGGCCACCGCCCGAACACCGAGATCTTCGCCGGGCAGCTCGAGATGCAGAATGGCTATATCGTCACCAAGAGCGGCCTGAACGGCAACGCGACGGCCACCAGCGTGCCGGGCGTTTTCGCGGCTGGGGACGTGCAGGATCACGTCTACCGCCAGGCCGTCACGAGCGCAGGCAGCGGTTGCATGGCGGCGCTCGATGCGCAAAAGTATCTCGAGAGCAAGGGCCTGATCTGAGGAATCCCTGGCTTCTCGCTTGTGAATGTCATGGCGCTCGACGATGAAGAAGGATCGCAGGACACCGGCGGCAGAGGACAGCGAGCTCCTGCGTGCGTCGCTCGCCGATGTGACGCCCCTGCCCCGCGCAAATCGCGCGCATGTCAGGTCGGCGCGGCCAGAGCCCATCGCGATCCAGCGGCTGCGGGATGAGCGCGCCGCGCTCGCCGACAGCCTGAGCGCGCTTTCGCCATGGGACAGCGGGCTCGAGACCGGGGAAGAGCTCGCCTATCTGCGCCCGGGACTCCCGACGCTCACGCTCAGGAAGTTGCGGCGCGGCCATTGGGTCATCCAGGACGAAATCGATCTGCACGGGCTCACCGCGCCGGAAGCGCACGCGCTGCTCGCAGCGTTTCTCGCGGCGAGCCTGCGCCGGGGGCTGCGCTGCGTGCGCGTGATTCACGGCAAGGGGCTGCGCTCGAAGAACCGCGAACCCGTGCTCAGGAACAAGGTGGCGCGCTGGTTGATGCAGCGCGATGAGGTGCTCGCCTACTGCCAGGCGCGCCGCACCGAGGGCGGAAGCGGCGCAGTGGTGGTGCTGCTCAAAGCGGGTTAGATCGCAGCTTCGTCGGTTTCGCCGGTGCGGATCCGGATCACCTGATCGACGCTGGTGACGAAGATCTTCCCGTCGCCGATCTTGCCGGTGCGGGCGGCCTTGATGATGGCATCGATCGCGCCGTCGAGGAGCTTGTCAGGAATCACCACCTCGACCTTCACTTTCGGCAGGAAATCCACCACGTACTCGGCGCCGCGATAGAGTTCGGTATGACCTTTCTGGCGGCCGAAGCCTTTCACTTCCGTCACCGTCAGCCCGCTGACCCCGATCTCGGACAGCGCCTCGCGAACCTCGTCGAGCTTGAACGGCTTGAATATCGCCTCGATTTTCTTCATTGACCCTCCGCGATGCGGATAAGCCGCGGCGGGCACTACCTGCTCAAAGCCGCGGAACGAATGGGGGATAAGGATATCACAGAGCCCCCGATGCCCGACAGACGAGGGACCGCCGCAAAAAAACGGCTTGTCGGAAAATCAGTCGAAACGATGCCGGTATTTGTTGGTGATCGGGTAACGCCAGTCCTTGCCGAATCCCCGGCTCGTGATGCGGATGCCAATCGGAGCCTGCCGGCGCTTGTATTCGCTCATGCGCACGAGTTGCACCACCCGCTTCACGTCCTCCACCGAATACCCGCGCGCCACGATCTCCTCCGGGCTCGCATCGTTCTCCACGTACGCCTCCAGGATCGCGTCGAGAATCGGGTACGGCGGGAGGCTGTCCTGGTCGGTCTGGCCGGGTCTCAATTCCGCGGAGGGCGCGCGCTCGATGACGCGCTCGGGTATGACGGGTGAGATGCGATTCCTGTAGTACGCGAGCCGATAGACCAGCATCTTGTTGATGTCCTTCAGCACGCCGAAGCCGCCCGCCATGTCGCCGTAAAGCGTGGCATAGCCGGTACCCATCTCGCTCTTGTTGCCCGTCGTGAGCACGATCGCGCCGGTCTTGTTCGACAACGCCATGAGCAGCGTGCCGCGGATGCGCGACTGCAGGTTCTCTTCCGTCGTGTCTTCGGGAAGGCCCTTGAACTCGGGCGCGAGCGCCGCGCGGAACGCATCGAATATGGGCTTGATCGCGATCTCGCTGTAGCGCACCTTGAGCGCTTCGGCTTCGGCGTGCGCATCCTCCCGGCTGATGTCCGCGGTGTACTCCGAAGGCATCATCACGGCGCGCACGCGACGCGGCCCCAGCGCATCGACCGCCACGGCGAGCGTGAGCGCCGAGTCGATGCCGCCGGAAAGACCCAGGAGGACGCCCGGGAAGCCGTTCTTATTGACGTAATCGCGCACCCCCAGGGTGAGCGCCCGGTAGACCTCCGCTTCGGTCTCGAGCGTCTGCGTCCGATCGCCGGGTTGCGGCTCGCCATTTGCCATCGTGACAATTCCCAGCGCCTCCTCGAACCACGGCAGCTGGTGCGTCACGCCACCGTTGCGGTCGAGCACGAACGATGCGCCGTCGAACACGAGCTCGTCCTGCCCGCCCACGAGATTCGCGTAGATGAGCGGCATGCCGGTCTCCCTGACCCGCTGCCGCATGACCTCATAGCGCACCTGCTGTTTGCCCATGTGGTAGGGCGAGGCGTTCAAAACGAGCAGCACGTTCGCGCCCGCCTCGCGCGCCGCACGCGGCGCTTCAGCGTGCCACGAATCCGCGCAGATGTTGACGCCGACCGCGACTTCGTCCCTGCTGCCGCGTTGCGCGGGGGGCTGCTCGCCCCAGGTGTCCTCGCAGATGTTGACGCCGAACCGCACGCCGTTCACGCCGAACACGCACGGCTCGGATCCCGACTCGAAATAGCGCGCTTCGTCGAACACGGTGTAGTTGGGCAGGTTGCGCTTGTCGTAGACGGCGGCGATGCGCCCGTCCAAGATGACGGATGCGGAGTTGTAGCGCTTCTCCGATACCGCGCGCGGGTGCCCGACGACGAGCGCAATGCCGCGGACACGCTGCGCGAGATCGTCGAGCGCACGCTCGCATTCCGCCAGAAAATCCGGGCGCAGCAGCAGGTCCTCGGGTGGATATCCGCACACCGCGAGCTCGGGCGTCACGAGCAGGCGTGCGCCTATTGCGCGCGCACGCTCGGCAAACTGCACGATGCGATCGACGTTGCCCGGCATGTCGCCGACCGTCATGTTCATCTGCGCGATCGCAATTTTCATGCGGCAAATGATATCATCGCGTGCACCTTCCCGAGCAGTTCGATCCGAGCAGTTCGATGTTTCCCGACCAACCGAACCGCCGCCGCCGCTTGCCGCGCACCACTCGTGCCAGCGCAGCGCGGCGCGTGCGCGCATCGTGACGATCGAAGTCGTAAGCACCCTTGCGGGCATCGCGCCCGCGCAATGGAATGCTCTCGCGGGCAAAGACCCCTTTCTCCGCCACGAGTTTCTCTCGGCGCTGCACGAGACGGGTTGCGCGGTGCCGGCAACCGGCTGGGCGCCGCACTACCTTCTCCTCAGGAAAGGGACGAGCCTCGTCGGGGCCATGCCGCTCTACGTCAAGGACCACTCCTACGGCGAATACGTTTTCGACTGGGCGTGGGCCGACGCCTATTACCGCCACGGGCTCGATTACTATCCAAAGCTCGTCTGCGCTGTGCCCTTTACGCCGGTCGCCGGCGCTCGCCTGCTCACGCAGGAGCCGCGCGACCGCGCGCGGCTTGTGCGCGCGGCGCTCGAGGTCGCCCGCGAGCTGGACGTGTCGTCGCTGCACTGCCTCTTTCCTACCGCTGACGAGGCGGGCGCAATGGCGGCGCAAGGAATGCTTCTTCGCCGCACCGTCCAGTTCCACTGGGTGAACCGCGATTACGCGAGCTTCGAAGATTTTCTCGCGGGCATGAGCCACGACAAGCGGAAGAAAATCCGGCAGGAGCGGCGCAAGGTGCGCGAAGCCGGCATCGAGTTTCGCTGGCTGGAGGGCGATGCGATCGGAAAGGACGAATGGACGTTCTTCACGCGCTGTTATCGCCATACCTACCGCGAGCATCACTCCACGCCCTATCTCAACCTGGATTTCTTTCTGCGCATCGGGCGCGACATGCCCGAGCACATGATGCTCGTCGTCGCATACCGGAACGGGCGTCCCATCGCCGCATCGCTCAACTTGCGTAACGATTCGCGCCTGTGCGGCCGCTATTGGGGCACGCTCGAATACCACTCGGGATTGCACTTCGAGACCTGCTACTACCAGGGTATCGAATATTCGATTGCACGCGGCATCAAGGTGTTCGAAGGCGGCTCGCGGGGGGAACACAAGCTCGCGCGCGGGCTCCTCCCCACCGAAACGCTCTCGGCACACTGGCTCGCGCACCCGCAGTTCAGCGCCGCCATCGAGGCGTTTCTCGCGCGCGAAGCGGGCGGCATCGAGCACTACGTCGACGAGCTGAACGAGCGGCGGCCGTTCAAGGACGAATCGCAGGCCGCAAGCCGCTCTTAGCGCTGGACGTTTCACGGCGGAAACGCGAAAAGAATTGCCACAGTTCGCGGTTCGCGTCGATCACGGCGCTGGAAGTGCCGAGGAGCAGCGGCATGAAGTCGCGCTGCCCGCCAGGCCAGACGTGGCCCGGGCCGGCGAGCTTCCACAGCACGACTTCAACGCCGTCCCGGCACGGTGCGTGAACCACTCGATTGGCGGTGTGCCGCGCATCGGGGCCGGGCGCGCCGGTCACCAGCGCCGCCACACTGCCCTGTGCGGGACAGCCGTTGTGCGCGATCCATTTCTTCAGCATGCCCTCTACAGATGTGTGAAAGACGCGCGTATCGCCCAGCGGGAACAGCGGGCCGAAACCGCCGGTGTACAGCGCGAGCTCGTCGTCGAGACTATGGATGTGCATGACGGGCACCGGTACTTTCGGCTTGAAGCCGTTCAGCGTCATGGCGCCTGCGACACCGCCTGCCGCGGCGATCCGCTCCGATGCTTCGGCCGCAACCCGGTAAGCCATCATCGAGCCGTTCGAGAGACCCGTGACATAGACACGCGCTGGGTCCACGTAAGCCCTGCGCGCGAGATCGTCCAGCACGGCAAGGGTGAATCCCACATCGTCCACCCCGTTCAGTACCGACACGCCGCAGCAGCTTCCCGCGTTCCACGTGAGGAACCGCGTGCCGATGCCGCCGCTGCCGTTCGGATACACCGCGATGTAGCCGTCGCGGTCGGATGCGGCGTCCATGCGCGTGTACCACTTCTGTGTTTTCGCGTTGCTTCCGCCGCCGTGAAAGTTGACGATGACCGGAAGAGGCGCGCCTTCGCTCGCCTTCGGCGGCACGTGTACCAGGTAGCTCCGCGCCAGCGATTTATGGGTGAGCGCGACCTCGTAATCGCCGGGGGCGAGAGCTGCGAACGAAGCGCTCGTCGCTGCCGCGGCGAGCGCGAGCGCGACAAGAAGGAGAGTGAGCCGCCGCATCGTCACGCGGTGAGCGCAGGCACCGGGCGCAGCAGCGGCCGCAGGGCGACGAGACCGAGTATCGGTCCGATCGCGAGCGGCACGAAGAGGTAGTCGGGGCGCACCGCCGCTGCGAGAACGTTCAGGAGCTGGATGCTCACGATCGAAATGGCAAAGCCGATACAGTTCGCGATGGTGAGCGCCGATCCCACGAGCAAAGGCGGCGCGCTCTGCGCGTTGAGCGTCGAGAACTGCGGCGAGTCGCCCACTACCACGATGCCCCAGAACAACAGGAAAGCGAGAAAGAGCGGCGTGGGCGCGTGAAACAGCAACGGCGACAGCGCGCAGCAGACGCCGGAGGCGGACAACTGCGCGAACGCAACGCGCGCGCTACCCGTCCTGAGCGACATCACCCCGCC
>CAMPGR010000096.1 GCA_946885605.1 uncultured Pseudomonadota bacterium | reverse complement strand
GCTTCATGCGCATCAATTCGTCCGCCTGATTCTGCGAGAGACCCGCGGCCAGCAATTCCTCGCGCGTCGTGAGACCGTAGTTCCCGCGGAAGATGTAGGCCATTTGCGCAGCGACCTGCCGGCGCGAACCAATGAGGAGCGGCAGCAGACCGGTATTGCGCGGATGATTCGGAACGATGAGCCCCTGGTTGTACAGCATCTGCAGGACGGGAAACTCCGAGCGGCTGCAGACGCGCCCGTTCTGAATCGCGAGATCAGACAGCAGGATCGCGTTGGGGCCCGTCTCGCACGCCACGCCGTTCACTTCTATCGGAACGATCAGCCCTTTGCGCAGCAGGTGCTTGACCGCGTCCTCGGGACACCCGCACAGGATGCGCACGTCGGCGCTCGGCACCTCGACCCACAAGATGCCGGTGCTGACGGGAATTTTCCGGATGGAGGCCATGCGGCCCTAGACGCTGCCCTTTGGCGTGTGATCGGGGATGGGCAGTGAATGCGAACACGCGGGACGGTAATCCTGCCTGGCGCAGTGAGCGCCGGTTCTCCCCGATTCGAGCAGCAGAGGCCGTCCCTGGTTCATGTCGTTGTGCCGGAATGGTTACCCAGCCCGCATAGGACTGTCAAGCAAGTCAGCCGGGCAGTCGGTGGTTTGACACACTGGGCACCGTCCGCTACAACGCTCGCCATCAAACGTGAAGGAGCGATCGATCATGCGGATTGGATTCATAGGTCTCGGAACCATGGGCGGCGCGATGGCGCACAACGCCATCAAAGGCGGCCACGAGCTCGTCGTTTACGACGTGCGACGCGAAGCGGCCGAGCCGCATCTCAAGGCCGGCGCCGCATGGGCCGAAGGCGTGCGCGCAGTGGGCGAAGTTGCGGACGTGGTGCTGACTTCCTTGCCCGGTCCGCCGGAAGCCGAAGCGGTCGGCGAAGAACTCCTCGCGAGCATGCGGTCCGGCGTGCCGTGGTTCGACCTTACGACCAACTCGCCGACGGTTGCGCGGCGGCTGCACGCGCGCTTCGCCGCCCAGGGGATCCCGATGCTCGACGCGCCGGTGAGCGGCGGCCCGAGCGGCGCGAAGTCGGGAAAACTCGCGCTTCTCGTCGGCGGCGAGCGCGCGGTCTTCGACAAGTATCGCCACGTGCTCGACGCAATCGGCGACCAGGTGATCTACATCGGGTCGATCGGCGCCGGCTCGGTCGCGAAGCTCGTGCACAACTGCGCCGGCTACGCGATTCAGTCGGCGCTTGCCGAAGTGTTCACGATGGGGGTCAAGGCGGGCGTCGATCCCCTGGAGCTGTGGGCGGCAGTGCGGCAGTGCTCGCTCGGGCGCCAGCGCACGTTCGACCGGCTCGGCCGGCAGTTCCTGCAGGGCGTATTCGATCCGCCTGACTTCGCCCTCAAGCTCGCGCACAAGGACGTCACGCTTGCGACCGAGCTCGCGCGCGAGCTCGGCGTGCCGATGCGCATCGCGAACCTGACACACGCGGAGATGACCGAAGCGCTCAATCGCGGCTGGGGCGAACGCGATTCGCGCGTCCCGATGCTGCTGCAGGAAGAGCGCGCCGGGGTCGATATCAAAGTTCCAGCGGAAAAGATACGCGCAATCCTCGAACGCGACGGCTGAATCGAGCGCGGGGGTTGCATACGGGCCATCCCGCAAAGGACGCTCTCGTCATCCCAGCGCTATCGGCGCTATCCCGTCATCCTGGCCCTATCCCGTCATCCCAGCGAAAGCTGGGATCCAAGGGAGGTCTTATGCATACCCGCTTTCGCTGGTAGGACGACGTTACCGCGCGCGGCTGGTTCTATGAGGCTACGCTTCTGGGCTGGTAAAAAGCGAGCGCGTTCTCGCGGAACACCTTGTTCCACAGCGACCGATCCAGCGTTTCGCGGATGAGATCGATGTCGCTCGGCAGAAACGGCCGCTTCGCGCGCTGCGAGGGCAGATCCGTGCCAAACATGAGGCAATCCGGATTCGCCTTTGCAAGATCGCGTAACGCCGACGGAACGTCGAGATCGACGACGCGCCCGAAGCCCGTCGTCTTGACCTTCATGCCCTTCTCGGCGAGCCGGAGCAGCGTCGGAAATCCCGCCCGGGACAAGCCGAGGTGCGCAATGCTGACGGCGGGCAACGCGGCGAGCGTCGCCTCGATCGGCTCGAGATCACGCGCATCGGCATAGAGTTCGGCGTGCCAACCGGCGAGGCCGTACACCCGGCGCGCCAGCCGGTCGAGATCCTCGATGCTCGCCGAGCCGCCGCGCACGAGGTTGAAGCGCACGCCGCGCACGCCGGCGGCATCGAGGCGGCGGATTTCCTCGTCGGACACGCTCGCCGGGATTTGAATGACGCCGACGAAGGTCGGACCGAACCGTGCCAGCGCGTCGAGCATGCAAGCGGTATCGAAGCCCTGGAACGATCCGGATACGACGCAACCGCCTGTGATGCCCAGGTCTCGAGTGCGTTCCTGGTACGCATCTACCGGAAACGAGGGCGGCATGAACCCCTGGTTCTCCTGCACCGGGAACCGAAAGTCGATGATGTGGAAATGGGTGTCGAACAAGCCAGCCTCCATGGGATAGTGCGGGATATTAAACCGGCGCGCGCACCGAGCGGCAAGCGTTCAAGCGTTTTCACATAGCGGACCGCGGCATGCGCTTGCGGTGCGATGGCATATAATCAGCCGACCCTGCAATCCCGTATTCGGATAACCCCATGCAGATCAGGTTCACGCTCAACGGCGATCCGGTCGACGTTGCGCTCAAGACGAGCGACCGGCTCTTGATCGACGTGCTGAGGGAAGATCTCCGACTCACCGGAACGAAGCATGGCTGCGGCATCGGCGCGTGCGGCATTTGCACCGTGATCGTGGATGGCGCGCCGATCGCGTCGTGTCTGCAGCTTGCAGCCCTGTGCGATGGCGCCGACGTCCGCACCGTCGAGGGGCTCGCAAGTGCGTCCACGCTGCACGCGGTCCAGCAGGCCTTCGTGAGCAAATCGGCGCTCCAGTGCGGGATCTGCATTCCCGGTCATGTCATGGCGGCGTGCGCGCTCCTCGAGCGGAATCCACGCCCGAGCGAAGCGGAAATCCGCGAGAGCATCGACAGCGTGTATTGCCGTTGCACGGGCTACGTGCGCATCGCGGAGGCATACAAGGAAGCGGTGGCGCTCGCCACCAAGGAGTCGCAGACATGAGCCCGCGCGATCCCCGGCTCGGCCTCGGGAGTCTCCTCGTCGTCGGCAAGGACGTGCCCCGCGCCGACGCGATCCCGAAAGTCACCGGGAGCGCGCAGTATGTTGCGGACATTCATCTGCCCGGAATGCTGCATGCTGCGGTGCTGCGCAGCCCCCATCCCCACGCACGCATCGTCTCGATCGATGTGAGCGCCGCCGCCGCGATGCCCGGGGTGAAGGCGGTCGCGACCGGCGCGGACACCGCCCGGCGCAAGTGGGGTGCATTCCGGCCGGACCTCTACCCGCTCGCGATCGACAAGGTGCGCTACGTCGGCGATGAAGTCGCCGCGGTTGCCGCGGTGGACGCGGCCAGCGCCCGCGCCGCGGTGGATCGCATCGTGGTCGAATACGAAATCCTGCCCGCGGTGCTCTCGCTCGACGCCGCGCTCGCGCCCGGTGCGCCGCTCGTGCACGACGATGCGCCGGGCAACGTCGCGCACCAGTTCAGTTTCGAGCGCGGCGACGTCGATGCCGGGTTCAAGGCGAGCGACGTGGTGGTGGAAGGCACGTGGGAAAGCGCGCGCCAGTGGCATACCGCGCTCGAGACCATCGGTTGTGTGGCAAACTGGAGCGAGGGGCGCTGCATCCTGTGGTGCAACACGCAGACGGCGTGGCTCGCACGCGGCCGTTACGCCACCGCGCTTGACGTGCCGGAGTCGCAGGTGCGCGTCATACAGACGGAAGTCGGCGGCGGCTTCGGCGGCAAGTCGGGCGACGACAACGCGTCCGTCATCTGCGCGATCCTCGCGCGCAAGAGCGGGCGCCCGGTCAAGCTCATTCACACACGTGAAGAGGAGTTTCTCGCGAGCCACCCGCGCATGCCGATGCGCTACTGGGTGCGGCTCGGCTTCACGCGCGACGGCCGCGTGCGCGCGAAAGAAGTGAAGATGCTCGCGGACAACGGCGCATATACCGGCAAGTCGCAGGCGATTCTCGGCGCGGCCACCGTGCGCCACGACGCGCTCTACAAGTACCCCGCGGTGCGCGCCGACTCCACGCTGGTTTACACGAATCTCGTTCCCACGGGCGCATTCCGCGGCTTCGGCAATCCGTCCGCGGACTGGGCCGTGGAGCAGGCCTGGGATCTCGCCGCCGAAAAACTGGGGATCGATATCGTCGAGCTTCTGAGGATCAACGCAGCCGATCCGGGCGATGTCTCGCCGCACAACCACAAGATCACGAGCTGCGAGTTGAAGCAGTGCATCGACAAGGCCGCCGCGATGATCGGCTGGGAGGAGAAGCGCAAGACGCGCAAGCCCAATCGCGGTCTCGGCATGGGCTGCAGCGTGCACGTCAACGGACGCCGCAGTTTCGGCGACTGGGATGGGAGTTCGGCCATCGTGCGCATCAACGAGGACGGACGGGCCACGGTCATCACCGGCGAAGGCGAGATCGGCCAGGGCAATCTCACGGTGCTCCGCCAGATCGCGGCGGAGACCCTGGGACTTCCGTACGAGGACGTCGACATCACACGTCCCGATACCGACGTGCAGCCACACGCACTCGGCGCGCTTGCGAGCCGCCTCACCTATGTCGCGGGCAATGCGGTGAAGAACGCGGCCGCAGCCGCCGCGAAGCAGCTCCTGGAAGCGGCGGCGGAACAGTTCAAGCGCCCCGCCGAGGAGCTCACCATAATCAGCGGCCAGATCGGGCCGCGTCACGGCGCCGAGACCGAATTCAGGCCGGTCGGCGCGGTCGTGCGCGCCAATATCTACAAGCGCGGCGGTCAGCCCATCGTCGGTATCGGCAACTTCGACAATCCGTCCGATTTTCCCGACCACAGCCGCTACGGCAACGAATCCGGCTCGTACAATTTCGTGGCGCAGGCAGTCGAAGTGGAAGTCGATCCCGACAGCGGGCGGGTGAAGCTGCTCGAGATCGCATCGGCGGTCGATTGCGGCACGGTAATCCATCCCGGCGCCGCGGAAGGCCAGGTGCACGGCGCCGTCACGCAGGGCATCGGCCTGGCGATGCTCGAATACTTCGACTGGTACAACGGCTCGCCGACGGATCCGCAGCTCAAGGATTATCCCATCCCGAGCGCGGCGATGATGCCGAAAATGCACGTCGCTTTTGCAGATTCGTACGAGCCCTCCGGCCCGTTCGGCGCGAAGGGGCTCGGAGAAATCGGTCTCGACGCCATTCCCGCCGCCATCGCAAACGCCATCGCCGATGCAGTCGGCGTACGCATCCACGAGCTACCGATCACCTCGGAGAAAATTCATCGCGCGCTGCACGCGGAACGCTATGCAGGGGAACCGGCAGCATCACCTGCCCCGCCGAAGGGAACCGTGTGGACACGGCTTTCGGTGGGCAGACCGTCGGGCGCACGGCCGGCAAATCCCGGGTTCGTCTTCACGCAAAGCGTCGAGGAAGCGGTAAACCTTCTCGCCGCCGGCGATGCGGCGATCGTGTGTGGCGGCACCTCCCACGCGCTGCGCCGCGAGCGCGGCGGTTATCCTTTTGCGAAGCGCCTCATCGCGATCGGCCGCATTCCCGAGCTCAACGCGCTTACGATCGACGACAACGGCATGCTGCATATGGGTGCCGCGGTGTGTCAGGAGAAGCTCTTTGCGAATGCCGCCCTCCGTGAAGGCTGGCACGCCATCGAGGATGCTCTGGAAGCGGTCGGCCACACGCGTATCCGGCAGATGATCACGGTCGGCGGCAGCGTGGGGCCGCTTATCGGCGGCTTCGATCTCCCCATAGCGCTGCTCGCGCTCGACGCGCGCGTGACCGTTGCCGGGCCGCGCGGCCGGCGCACCCTCACGCTGCGCGAAGCATTCGCGAATCGGTTCGAGAAGGGCGAGATCGTCGTGAGTGTGGAAGTCGATGCTGAGCCCCCGCGCACCGGGTCCAGCTTTCACAAGTACATGCCGCGCGGCGTGCTCGAGATTCCGACCGTCAATACTGCGGCGCGGGTGAGCGTGGACGGAAACGGCTGCTGCACCGATTCGCGCGTGGTCGTGGGATCGGTAAGCTGGAAACCGATCGTGCTCGATCTCGAGGAATTGCGCGGCAAGAAGCTGGAGTTCGGTCTCGCGCGCGAGACCGCGAAGCCGGTGCGCGCGCTCGCCGAGCCGATGTCCGATGTGCGCGGCTCCGCCGCCTACAAGCGCGAGATGGCGGTGGAGTTCGCAGCCCGCGCGCTGATGACCGCGTGGGAGCGCGCCCGGGCATAATCTTTTAGCTTCCGTATCGTTTCAGCGAGGAGGAACAATGAAAAGAAACCGTCAACGAGCGCTGCTCACGCTCGCTCGCCTGGCGCTTGTCGCGCTGGGTGGCTTCGCCTCTGCGCAGGCCGGTGCACAAAGCTATCCCACGGGACCGGTGCGCATCGTGGTGCCGTTTCCCGCGGGCGGCGGCGTCGATACCACCGGCCGCCTCATCGGACAGAAGCTCAACGAAGCGCTCGGCAAGCCCTTCGTGATCGACAACCGCCCGGGAGCGAACGGCATGATCGGGAGCGAGATCGTCGCCAAGTCGCCGAAGGACGGTTATACGCTCATGGTGAACGGTGCGAACTTCGTCACGACGCCGAGCCTCTACAGGAAGGTCACCTACGATCCCATCAGGGACTACGAGCCGATCAGCCTGCTGTCCATCGCGCCGAACGTGCTGGTCGTGCACCCTTCGCTGCCGGTGAAGTCGGTGAAGGAGCTGATCGCGCTCGCGAAGGCGCGTCCGGGTCAGGTCAATTTCGCAGGGTCCGGCAGCGGCAGCACGCCGCACCTCGCCGCGGAGCTTTTCAACACGCTCGCCGATGTGGACATGGTGCACGTGCCGTATCGCGGGACGGGGCCCGCGATCGTGGGCTTGATGAGCGGCGAGGCGAGCGTCATGTTCATGCCTGCCACCAACGCAGTGCAGCTCGTGAAGGCGGGCAAGTTGAGAGCTCTCGCGGTGACGAGCCGCAAGCGGCTTTTAGCGCTGCCCGCATTGCCGACCATCGAGGAGTCGGGCCTCGAGGGCTACGAGTCGAGCCAGTGGTACGGCATGCTCGCGCCCGCCGGCGCGCCCGCCGACATACTGAACACGCTCGCCTCCCACGTGATGAAGATCATGCAGTCGCCCGACATGAAGCAACGCATGACGGAGAGCGGGAACGTTGCAGTGGGCAGCACGCGAGACGCGTTCGCGGAGCATCTCAGGACGGAATTCGAGAAGTGGGCGAAGGTGATCAAGCGATCCGGCGCCCGCGTGGATTAACGAGCGTCGTAGAAATGACTGACGCCGCTCTGCCCTCACCCCCGCCCCTCTCCCGTGTCGCGGGCGAGGGGAGATTTGTGGTGCAAAGGGTTGTCAACCATTTGCACGAGAATCAATGGAAGGAGCAGCGATGAAAGCGAGGGAGAGCGCGGGGAGCGCAATCGTTCACGATACACCGGTTCGCGCGCGCGAGAGCGAGGACGTCTGGGGCAGCGACGCGGTCGCCGCGGTGCTGCGCAGCCTCGACATCCCCTACATCGCGCTCAATCCCGGCGCGAGCTACCGCGGATTCCACGACAGCATCGTCAACTACCTCGGCAATCGTTCGCCGCAGATGGTGCTGTCTCTCCACGACGAAAATGCGGTCAGCATCGCGCAGGGATACTGGAAGGTGTCGAACCGCATGATGGCCGCGGCGCTGCATTCGAACGTCGGCCTCATGCACGCGGCGATGCCGGTCTTCAACGCGTGGTGCGATCGCGTGCCGGTGCTCATCATGGGCGCGACCGGGCCGTGGGATGCGGCAAAACGCCGCCCGTGGATCGACTGGATCCACACCTGCTCGGACCAGGGTGCGCTCATCCGCAACTACACGAAGTGGGACAACCAGCCGGGATCCGTCGCGGCGGCCATGGAAGCGGTGCTGCGCGCGGCGCAGATCGCGCAAACCGCGCCCTACGGCCCCGTTTACGTGAATCTCGATTGCGCGCTGCAGGAAGCGAAGATCGACCGCATGCCGGAGCTCTCCGACGTCATGCGCTACGCCGCCCCGGAGCCGGTGCAGCCGGCGCCCGACAGCGTGCTGGCGGCAGCGAAACTCCTCTCCGATGCCAAGAATCCGGTGATGCTCGCGGGCCGTTGCTCGCGCAGCCTCGATGCGTGGAAAGCCCGCGTCGCGCTCGCCGAGAAGCTCAACATGCGCGTGCTGACGAACATCAAGCTCGCCGCGGCGTTTCCGACCGATCACCGCCTCCATCCCGTTCCGCCGTCCAACCGCCTCACGCCAACCGGGCAGAAGCTGCTCGCCGAAGCGGACGTGGTGCTCTCGCTCGACTGTCTCGATCTCGCCGGCACGCTCAAGCAGGCGTATGGAACGAAGCCCGTCACGGCGAAGGTGATACAGGTCTCGTGCGACCAGCACAACCATCGCGGCTGGAGCATGGATTATTACGGCTTGCCGCCGACGGACGTCTATCTGATGTGCGAGCCGGACGCCGCGGTGCCCTTGCTGCTGCAGGCGGTGAAGCCGCGCACGGCGACTGCACCGCCGGCATCTGCGGCGACGCTTCCCGAACCGAGCGATCCTTTGAGCTTGAGCGGCGTTGCGCACGCGCTCAACGCGGCCATACGCGGAATCGACGTCTGCTTCACGCGGCTGCCGCTCGGCTGGAACGGCGCATACACCCACTTCCGCCATCCGCTCGATTACATCGGCTACGACGGCGGCGCCGGCGTCGGCTCCGGGCCCGGCATCACGGTGGGCGCCGCGCTCGCGCTGAAAGGCAGCGGCCGCATCCCGATCGGCCTGCTCGGAGACGGAGACTTCCTCATGAGCAACACCGCCGTGTGGACCGCGACGCACTACCGGATCCCCTGCCTGATGATCGTCTGCAACAACCGCTCGTTCTTCAACGACGAAGCGCACCAGGAGCGCGTCGCGAAGGCGCGCGGCCGCCCGCCGGAGAATCGCTGGATCGGCCAGCGCATCAGCGAGCCGGACATCGATCTCGCCGCGATGGCGCGCGCGCAGGGCGCGGTGGGCATCGGTCCGGTGACCCGGACAGCCGAGCTGCAGCCGGCGATCGAGCAGGGTATCGAAACGGTGCGCGAGGGCGGAGTATGTCTGATCGACGCGCGTGTGCAGCCGGGATACGACTCGGAGTGAGGAAACACAATCAGAAAACAGCGAGGAGAATCGAAATGGAGAAGGTTCTGGTACGTAGCGGCTTCACCCTGCTTGCCGCGCTGCTCATTTCCAGCACGGCAAGCGCAGCCGAGCAACGTTATCCCGTGCGTCCGGTGCGGATCATCGTGCCGCAGAGCGCGGGCGGCTCGACCGACCTCGTCGCGCGGGCGGTGGCGCAGCGGCTCGGTGAAGCGCTGAAGGAGAACGTCGTGGTGGAGAACCGGCCGGGCGCCGGCAGTCTGCACGGAACGGAAGCCGTTGCCAAATCACCGCCGGACGGCCACACGCTGCTCGTCGTCGCGGCTTCGTTCACCATCAACCCCAGTCTGCGCAAGAACCTGCCGTTCGATCCGGTGCGCGATTTCGCGCCGATCTCGCAGCTCGTCACGCTTCCGCACATCCTCGTCGTGCACCCTTCCCTCCCGGTCAAGTCGGTGAAGGAACTCGTGGCTTTCGCCAAGGCGCGGCCGGGGCAGATCAATTTCGGCTCGAGCGGCATTGCGACGAGCACGCATCTCGCGGCGGAGCTCTTCATGCACAACGCGGGCGTCAAAATGGTGAACGTGCCCTACAAAGGCGGCGCCCCGGGCATGACGGCGCTGCTGAGCGGCGAAGTGCATCTCTACTTCGCGACGATTTCCACGGCGCTGCCGCATATCAAGACGGGCAGGCTGCGCGCGCTCGGCGTCACCAGCGCGAAGCGCTCCACCGCGGCGCCGGAATTTCCGACGATCGCCGAAGCGGGCGTTCCGGGGTATCAACACCAGTCGTGGGTCGGCATGCTCGCGCCCGCAAAAACGCCGCGTCAAGTCATCACGAAACTGAATACGGAGGTCGTGAAGATCGTGCAAGCGCCGGAAATGAAGGCCCTGCTGCTGCGCGAGGGGCTCGAGGCCGCGGGCGATACGCCCGAGGAATTCGAGAAGGATATCAAGGCCGAAATCGTGAAGTGGCAGAAGCTCACGCAGGCAGCCGGCATCAAGCCCGAGTAGCATTACGTCTCCCCGGTGGACGGGCCGGAGAAGGTGTCTCATATTCCCGGTGTGCACCGGGATGACGACTGACACGGCGGTATGGAAGAGCTGAGCAGGTTTCGCGAACTCGTGCGCGACGCGCGGCGCGGCGTAGCGTTCACCGGTGCCGGCATCAGCACGGAAAGCGGCATACCCGATTTCCGCGGCCCGCACGGCGTCTGGACCACTGAAACACCGGTGATGTACCAGGACTTCATGGCCGATCGCGCGGCGCGTGTGAAGGCCTGGGAACGCGGCGTGCGCATGTTCCACCGCTGCAAGAGCGCGCGCCCGAACGACGGCCATCGCGCGATCGCCGAGCTGCAACGACGCGGCCACCTCGCCGCGGTCATCACGCAGAACATCGACGGCCTGCATCACGACGCCGGCAGCCGGGACGTCATCGAGCTGCATGGCACCAACCGCTGCAGCGCGTGCCAGCGCTGCGGCAAGGAGTGGTCGACCGCAGAGATCGTCGCGCGCGTGGAGCAGGGCGAGGCTGCGCCGGAGTGCGACGCGTGCCGCGGGCCGATCAAGACCCGCACGATCTCGTTCGGTCAGTCGATGCCGCAAGAGGAAATGCGGCGTGCGGCAGAAGTGTCGACGGCCGCGGACCTTTTCATCTCGATCGGCTCCTCGCTCGTCGTGGAGCCCGCTGCCTCCTTCCCAAGAATAGCGAAGCAGTCGGGCGCGCGGTTCGTGATCCTCAACAACCAGGAAACGCCGCTCGACCCGCTCGCCGATCTCGTGATCCGGGATGAGATTGGCGCGACCCTGCGCACGCTGCTGCAGCGGCTTTAGATAGGGGACAGACCACTAAGCGGAGAGCTTAGTGGTCTGTCCCCTGGTTTTTATGACTTTTGTCGGGGCGGAAGGTGGTTTCGGGCTTCAAACCCTTGCGCTTGAGCCTGGCGCTCAACTCGCCGTTTTCCAGATAGCGTCCTTCCGCGGCCCGCTTCGCGGCCTCGTCCCAGTGCGCCAGCCAGTCTCCCGCCGGCGCGCTGCACCACGGCGATTGCGGGCGCAGCTTCGGCAGCTCCAACTCCTCCCATATCGCGCGGGCGCGCTCCATGTACTCGCGTTTGGGCAGCGCGAGCGGCGGCAGCTCCTCCTTCACCGTCGCGTCCATGAGGAGCGTCGCGTCCTCCTGCTCCGATTCGTGCTCCCGCTCCGGGCCGTGGCCTCCGCTGCGGTGGGGCAGCACCTGGATATCGCTCGCCGGGTCCATGCGGAACGCGAGCGCCCAGAAGATCGCATCCGAATTATCGGGATCGATGTCCTCGTTGACCGCGATGCAGATCTTGCCGCAATCCGCCTTGAAGCTCGAGGCACCGTAGAGCGCGCGCCACACCTCCGAGCGCGGCGCCCCCTTCTCCAGTGTGATCACGATGACGCGCCGCACGGCGGTGAGCCGCTCGTGCAGCTTCACGCGCTTCACCGCCCGGATGCCGAGCGTGTTGCGCAGATGGGCGAGAAACATGGGCTCGTAGGAGACGCGCTTGATGGCGCTCGACTCGCTCGGGGTTACCTGGCTCAAGTACGACGCGACGATCGCCTCGCGCCGGTGCGTGATCGCGGTGACGCGCATCGGCATGTTGAACTGCTCGAGCGCGATGTGGCCGTGCGATTCGCCGAATGGGCCCTCCGGCTCCAGGTACTCGGTGTCGATCAGCCCCTCGATGACGATCTCCGCGTCGGCGGGAACGAGGAGATCGACCGTCTTTGCGCGCACGACGCGGATCGGCTCGCCGGCGAGCCCGCCCGCGACGCCGATCTCGTCGACGTCGAGCGGCAATTTCATCGGCGCGACGTAAGCGACGCACGGCGGACAGCCGAGCGCGACGGCGCAGGGCATTTCCCGGTCGCCGCGCGCCTGATGCTTCAGGTAATGCCGGTAACCGCCCGCGCCCCCGATGCGGGTCGCCATGCGGATCACCATCCGGTCGGGCGCTTTGAGCCCCGCGCGATAGGTGCCGTGATTCTGGATGCCCGTCTCCGGGTCGCGCGTGATCACGTTGGTCGCGGTCAGCGTCGGCGCGCTGTCGAAACCCGGCGTGGAGACAGGAATGGGGAGCGCGTCCAGGCCGTTGCCCTCGCCCTTCAGCGCGTCTCCCGTGATCACCACTTCCTGGCAGATCGCGCGCTCGACAACACGCGGCGCTATCGGGTTGGCGATGGCGCGGTCCCAGCGCGCCTGGATTTCTTCGACCGCGGCGCGCATGCCGACGCTGTAAATCGCCGCATTGCCGGCGAAAGCGCCCACGACAACGGGGAATTGGTACTTGCGGCCGCGCCCGTCGGTCACGTTCGTGAAGAGAAAGGCCCGGCGCTCGTGCTCCTCGATGCCGCCGACGAACTGCCAGCGCACGAGCGGATGAAGCTCGGCGTCCTTGTCGATGGGGCGATCGATGGTGACGAGGAGCCCTGCCGCCTCGAGCGCTTCGAGATGCGCGTGCAGATCCCGATAACCCGCTTTGCTTTCACTCATGACGTCACGCCTATCGCTGCACGACCGCGGGCGCAAACGCCCAGCGGTCTTCGATGATACGGCGATTCAGCATGTTTGCGCATGCCACCACCACGTCGAGATTCGGCGTTGGCACGCCGGTCACGCGCGCGATGTCGATCACCGCGTTGGAGATCGCGTCGAGCTCCATCGGACGGCCTGCGCGCACGTCCTGCAACGTCGAGGAAGGAATTTCCACGCGCTTTTCGGTGTACTCGATCATTTGCTGCGGCGTCATGTCCGGAACGATGCCGACCGACGCCGCGACCGCCATTACCTCCTCCACCATTGCGAGCGCAAGCTTGCGCGCCGGCGCGAACTTCACGATCTGCAGCGCCGAGGACTGCGTGACGGCGCCGAGCGGATTGAAGACTGCGTTCGACAGCAGCTTCCGCCATTTGAAGCTGCGAATATTGTCCGTCAGCGTCACCGGCCATCCCGCAGGCTCGATCAGCGCCTTGAGTCTCTCGAGCCGCGGCGTCATCGCCCCATCGAGCTCACCGATGACGAGGCGGTCGGTCGGCTGGTCTGCGAGCCGGATGCGTCCGGGCTCCGCGAGGTCCGCAGGCCGGTACGTCACCGCGCCGATCACCGCATCGATCGGGAACGTGCCGGCGAGCACCCCATCCGGGTCGAGCGAACGCAGCCGCGTGCCGCGCAGAGGCGAATCGAGCTTCTCGAAGTACCACCATGGAATGCCGTTTTGCGGGAAGAGCAGCATCCCGCCCGGCGCAAGCACGCGCACGAAATGTGCGGCGTGCTCAGCGATCTGGTGTGCTTTCAGACCGATGAACACGAGGTCGTAGCGTCCCTGTTCTTCGCCGGCGCGGCAGACGCGGACGCGGATGGGCCCCACTTGTCCCATCCTCGGACCTTCGAGCAGGAGTCCCCGGGTCGAAAGCGCCTCGTACTGCACTCCGCGGGCGACGAGCGTCACATCCGCGCCGGCAGCGGTCAGGATGCCGCCAAGATAACCGCCGATCGCACCGGCGCCAAACACAAGTATGCGCATGGTTTCTTTGTTTTATCGGTTGTTCTGACAGCACGAGCCGACCGCCGCTCCCCACAGCGAGCGCTCGTCGGCCATTGACGCAGCGAGGTCGTGCCTAGTCGATCCGCATGCCGACTTCTTTGACGACCTTGGACCAGGTGGCGAGCTCGTTGCCGAGAAACCGCCTGAACTCCTCCGGCGTGTTTCCGACGAGATCCGCGCCCAGACCAGTCACCCGCTCCTTGACTTCAGGGACCGCAACGGCCTTCACGATCGCCTGATGCAGCCGGTTGATGACCGCAGGCGTTGTGCCGGGCGGCACCCTTACGCCGTTGCCCTCGATCGCTTCGAGCAGCTCGGCAAAGGCGTGCTCGCCCTGTCCGCGGATCAGCCAGTCGACATAGCGCGCGTTGAGCACCGGTTCGGGATAGAGGCTGGCGAAATTGCCGCCCCAGACGATCGGCAGCTGCGGTAAGCGGGACTTGATCGCCTGGGCAAGCGGAACCGCGTTCACCAGCTGGGGGCCGGGCATCACCGTCATCGCCACCGCCCGAACCGGGTCGGGGCCGCCCGACTGGCGCTCGACCCAGGTGCTGACGGCGGCGAGCACGTCCATCCCGGGCAGGTTGCCGTCGATGATCTCCCAGCTCCGGTTCGCGGGAAGGCCCGCGCCGACCGCCATCACCGATAGCGGAAAACGGCGGTTGCCCGGACGGGTCGCGCGCGGATTGACGAGCAGGAT
>CAMPGR010000095.1 GCA_946885605.1 uncultured Pseudomonadota bacterium | reverse complement strand
TTGTCCACCGGGATGTCGAAGAATCCCTGGATCTGCTCGGAGTGCAGATCCATCGTGAGCACGCGGTCCACGCCCGCGCTCGTCATCATGTTCGCGACCACTTTGGCGGTGATCGGCACGCGCGCCGAGCTCGGACGCCGGTCCTGCCGCGCATATCCCATGTAGGGAATCGCCGCGGTCACTCTCCCCGCCGAAGCGCGCTTCAGCGCGTCGACCATGACGAGGAGTTCCATCAGATTGTCGTTGGTCGGCGCGCAGATCGACTGCAGCACGAAAACGTCCTTGCCGCGCACGTTCTCGAGGATCTCCACCATCACTTCGCCGTCGCTGAAGCGGCCGACCTTGGCGCGACCGAGGTGGATGTTGAGGTGGCTGACCACGTCTTCGGCAAGCTCCCGGATCGAGTTGCCGGTGAACACCATCAGTCGGTCTAGCGCCACGCTTCCCACCCCATGTCGGGCGGCGGAACACCGCCCTTGCAAAATTGGCTGGGGAGGTAGGATTCGAACCCACGCATGCCGGAATCAAAATCCGGTGCCTTAACCAGCTTGGCGACTCCCCAACGGTATTTCGGCGGACCGGCGCTCTTTCAGCGCGCCATGTCGCGCAACGGATGCTTCTCGAGCCCGCGCGCGACGAATCCTTCCATGCTGCCGGGCAGCCCGGCAAGTACCGCCCGCGCCGCGTCTTCTCCGCCGAAAGCCGCGTATACGCAAGCGCCCGAGCCGGTCATTCTCGCTTGCCCGTACCGCTGCAGCCACTCGAGGTGTCGCGCCACTTCGGGATGCGCCCGCCGCACGACGGGCTCGAGATCGTTACCCGCGAGATCGACCGAAAAGCCTTGTATTCTAATTTTTTTCGAATCCCGTTTCAATTCCGGGGCGCCGAAGATGCGTGCCGTCGAAACGGACACCGGGGGGCACAACACCACATACCACTCATCCGGCACCGAAATCGGCGTGAGGACCTCGCCTATGCCTTCTGCAAGCGCGTTTTCGCCGAACACGAACACCGGCACGTCGGCCCCGAGCCGCAGTGCGAGCTCGAGCAGGCGCGCCCGGGAAAGGCCGGTGTTCCACAGCCGGTTCAGGGCAAGCAGCGTGGTCGCGGCGTCCGAGCTGCCGCCGCCCAGCCCGCCACCGAGCGGCACCCGCTTCTCGAGCTCGATGTCCGCGCCCAAGATGGTATTTGTCTCGGCCTTGAGGAGCCGCGCGGCGCGCACGGCAAGATCGAGCTCCGCCTCCACCCCTGACACATCGTTCACCCGCGCGATCACGCCGTCTTCGCGCGCGCGGAAACCCAGCGTGTCACCGTAGTCGATGAAGCGGATGACCGTCTGCAACAGATGGTAGCCGTCCGCGCGCCGCCCCACGACCCGCAGCAGGAGATTGAGTTTGGCGGGTGCCGGAAAGCGGCGGTATGCGCTCATGGCGCAGCAGTCGGTTCACTGCGCCATGCGTCGATGACGAGCCGGATCGATTCGTTGGCCCGGCGCAGCTCGACGCGACGCGGCAGCCGGCGGAATTCGCCTTCGGGGTACTCCAGCGTGATGTGCCATTCGTCCTGCACGAGGCCGGTGAGGCGGCCCTCGGGGTCGCGCTGCACGTTGCGCGGGGCGCTGCCGGGCGCCACCTCCCCTCGCACCCAGTATTGCAGGCGGGTGAGCGGGAGCTCCCAGCCCAGCGCCTGCCGTGTCAGCGCCTCGACATCCGCGCCCTGATACTGGTTTCGGTCCGCGCCGGTTACCGTCGCACCCTCGTCCGTGCTGACGATGTGCGCCAGCGCCTGCCCGAGCGGGGTCAGCAACCAGATCTCATCGCGGTGAGGCACATGTTGCCAGCGCAGGCCGGAGGAGAACGCCCGGCCGTCGTAGCCCGCGAGCACTCTTCCCGAAAGATCGAAGGCGGAGGGAGCGGGCGGCGGCAATCCCGGCGTGGCACATGCCGCCGCGGCGAACGCGACGGCGAGCGCAGCCATCCGCCACCGGCTCATCGCGCGGCCGGATGGTTCGTCCGGAGAAAGCGGTTGATGGTGTTCTGCAGGATTTCGTTTTTCGGGTGCGTCTTCAACACTTCCGACAACAACGCACGCGCTTCATCCCGCTGTCCGCTCATCCACAACACTTCACCGAGGTGCGCCGCGATCTCGGGATCGGGACGCAACGCGTGCGCCCGCTTGAGGTAACCGAGCGCTTCCGGGATGTGCCCCTGGCGATAGAGCACCCATCCCATGCTGTCCATGATGAAGGGATCCTCGGGGGCAAGCCGCAGCGCGGTTTCGATGAGCTGGCGCGCCTCGTCGAGGCGTTCGTTGCGGTCCGCGAAGGTGTAGCCTAATGCATTATGCGCGTGCGCATGGTCCGGGCGCATGGTAATGAGCTTGCGCAGGTTCTGCTCCAGCACGTCGAGGCGGTTCACTTTCTCGGCCGCCATCGCATGGTCGTACAGCAGGTCGGGATAATCCGGCATCTTTTCCAGCGCGCGGCTGAGCACGTCGAACGCTTCCTGGTATGCGGAGGCCTCCCGCAGGATTTGCGCTTCCGCCTGGGTAAGCTGTATGCGTTGCTGGTTGCTGCGTGGGGTCACCTGGTGCAAGTGCTTGCGCGCATCGGCAAGCCGTCCCTGCTTGGAAAGCACTCCGGCGTAGCGCGCCTGGGCGGCGATGTACTGCTCCCCTCCGGCTACGGATCCGTACCACTTGAGCGCTTCGTCGAAGCGCTTGCGTTCCTCGTTGACCTGGCCGAGATAGAGCCGCACCGCGTCCGGATCCTTGTAGTTGTTCTCCAGCGCGCGCTTCAATTGCGCCTCGGCCGCGTCGTAATCGTTCACCTGGAGAGCAAGCAGCGCGACGGCCATCGTGACTTCCGCGTTCTGCGGGTGTTCCGCCAGCAGCGCTTCGAACTGCTTCCTCGCTTCCGTGAACTTTTTCTCCGTGACCAGCATCCGCGCGTAGGAGAGTCGCGCGTCCTTCGCCTTCGGGTGCTGCTCCAGGTAGGAAGCGAGATAGGCGAGTGCCTCGGATGCGTTCTGGCGCTGCAGGATCTGCGCCTGGAACAGCGCGGCCAGTTCCCAGTCCGGCCGCAGCCTGAGCGCCTCGCGCACTTCGCTCAGAGCGAGCTCGCGGTTCTCGGCATTCCACGCGGCCTGCGCCACCGCGAATCGCGCTTCCGGCACCTCTCCGTAAGAGCGCGCGAGGCCCTGCATCAGCGCGAGTACCGCTTTCCGGTCCTTGTGACGCGCGAGGAGTGACGTGATCTGCAGGAAGCTCTGGCCCACGTTCGCTTCGTCGGAACGCAGCCACTTCTCGAGATGAGGGAGGGCGTTCGCGAGCTGCGCCTGATTGACGAGCAGGGCGGCGAGCACCTGACGCGCCTGTTGCGATTGCGGGTCGGCCTGCAGCCAGATGCCCGCGGCTTCGATCGCCGAATCGACAAAGCGCGCGTTCCACGCGACCTCGGTGGCGCGCTGCGCCACGCGCGGGTCGCGCGTTTCGCGCGCGAGATCGAGATAAGCCGGCACGGCAATGTGCGACTGGCCGCGCTGCACCGCTACTTCCGCGAGCAGGAGCTTGAGCATCAGCTGCTCGGTCAGCTCGTGCGCGGGCAGCTGCGGCTGTCGTCGCGCAGGCTTCGCAGAGACCTTCGTCTGCGGCTGCGCGGCGCTCTTCGATGAGGGCGCTTCGCTCGCGGTCGGCTTCACCGGTTGCTGCGCGCAAGCGGCAAGCAAAACGCACACCGCGAGTAGGAGCGATCTGGGACTCGTCATAGTTCTGCGGCCGAACGCGGCCGCGCGGGACAGTTCCGTGAAATTAAAGGAAAAACCGCGGGCGCTGCTTCATAAACGATCACATATTAGGTATATTTTGCGCTCTTCACAAGACGTTGCCGCCTTCCTCGCGCGATACATGACCGATCACGAAACCGCCACGACGCTACTCGCGCGCGGCCTCACGCGCGCGTTCGGCTCGCATGCGGCGGTGGACGACGTGAATCTCGAACTGAAGCGCGGTGAAGTCCTCGGCTTTCTCGGTCCCAACGGCGCGGGCAAGACCACCACTATGCAGATGCTCACCGGCAATCTTGCGCCGACGCGCGGGAGCATCCGTATCTGTGGCGTGGACCTGCTCGAAAGCCCGACCGCGGCCAAAGCGAGGATCGGTTACCTGCCGGAAATTCCGCCGCTCTACCGCGAATTGAGCGTGGACGAGTACCTGCTGCTCGCCGCGCGCCTGCATCGCGTTGCGCGCTCGCAGCTCCGCGAGGCGGCGGAGCGTGCAAAGCAGCGCTGCGGTATCGCGCAGGTCGGCAAGAAGCTGATCGGCACGCTTTCCAAAGGCTACCAGCAGCGGGTCGGCATCGCGCAGGCGATCGTGCACGATCCCGATGTTCTCATCCTCGACGAGCCGACCGTCGGCCTCGACCCCAACCAGATACGCGAGATCCGCAATCTCATTCGCGAGCTGGGCGGGCGACACAGCGTGATCCTGTCCACGCACATCCTGCCCGAAGTCGAGGCGGTATGCGACCGCGTGCAGATCCTGCACCACGGCCGCCTTGTCTACAGCGACACGATCAGCGCGCTGCAGAAATTCGAGAGCGGGCGCACGCTGCTCATCGGATTGCGCCGCCCGCCCCGTGACACAGATCTCCTTGCGATAGCGGGCGTCTCCGCAGTCGAGCGCGTCTCGGAGACACTCTTTCGCATGCAGTTTTCGGAAGCATCGGATCCCACCGATCAGCTCGTGAAGCGCGCGGTGGCCTCGGACTGGGGCTTGTATCAGCTGAATCCCGCGCAGACCCGGCTCGAAGACGTTTTTGTACAGCTCACGCGCCTCGAGGAGACGCCGTCATGATCCTTGCGATCGCAGGAAAGGAACTGAGGGCCCTCTTCGCCTCGCCGCTCGCATGGGTCATTCTGACGGTGATGCAGTTCCTGTTCGGCTACAACTTCCTGCGGCGCATCGACGATTTCCTGCAGATCCGGCCGCGCCTGAGCCACATGGCGAGCCCGCCCGGGGCGACCGAGCTCGTCGCCGCGCCCACCTTCGGCACCGCCGCGGTGGTGCTGCTCTTCGCCGTGCCGATCCTCGCCATGCGGCTAATCGCCGAGGAACGCCGCAATCGCACCATGGTGTTTCTCACCTCCGCCCCGGTGTCCGTCACCGCCATCGTGCTCGGCAAGTTTTTCGGGCTGATGGGCTTCCTGCTCGTCGTGATCGGGCTCGTCGTGTTGATGCCCTTCGCGCTTGCGGGAAGCACCGCGCTCGACTATGGGCTCATCGCGAGCCTCACCGTGGGCATCGTGCTTCTCGCCGCGTGCTTCGCCGCAGTGAGCCTGTACGTCTCCTCGCTCACCACGCACCCGCTGATCGCCGCAATGGGCGCGTTCAGCGCATTGCTTGCGATGCTGCTCGCGGGGGAGACCGCGGGCGACAGCCTGCGTGCCCGGGATTGGCAGCTGCCTGCGGCGCTGATGCAGGTCTTCACACCTGTTTCGAACTTCGAGCCGCTCGGCAGAGGGCTCATCGACACCTATTCCATCGCCTGTTCGCTTCTGCTCACCGCTCTCTTCATCGTCATGGCGATACGAAGGCTCGACGCCTCGCGCCTGCGCGGGTAAGCGATGGAAGCGACTCGCCGGCTGCGGCTTCGGATACTTGCGCAGAACAGCCTTTTTCTCGTGCTGCTCGTCGCACTCACCATGCTGCTCGCCTACATCGCCCGCGAGTATCGCAAGGAATGGGACGTCACCCGTACCGGGCGCAACACCCTTTCGGCGGCGACCCTCGAAGCGTTGGGGCAGCTCGAGGGGCCGCTCAAAATCACGGCATACGCCGCGAGCGTCGATTCATCGGGCGCCAACCTGCGCAAGCGCATCGAAGAGCGGCTGCGCGCCTATCAGCGGGCCAAGCCCGACAGTGCGCTGAGCTTTGTCGATCCCCGGGAGCAGCCCAAGCTCGCGGAAGCGGCGGGACTGCGCACACCGAACGAGCTCGTGATCGAGTATCGCAAGCGCACCGAGCATCTGCCCGTCGCCGATTTCAACGAGCAGCAGTTCGTGAATCTGCTCATGCGTCTCGCGCGCGGGGTGGATAGCCTCGTGCTGTGGCTCGACGGCCACGGCGAGCGTCGTTGGAACGGCGCTGCGAACCACGATCTGGGCGATTTTGGCGCGCACCTGCAGCAGAGGGGCTTCCGGCTGAACAACATCAACCTCGCGGTGGCACAGGACGTGCCGGCGAACGCCGCAGCGCTCGTCATCGCGAGTCCCCAGGCGGAACTCCTGCCCGCGGAAGTCGAGAAGATCAAGCGTTATCTAGACGGCGGGGGCAACCTCCTGTGGCTGCTCGATCCCGAGCCGCTTCACGGGCTGCAGCCGATTGCCGAAACGCTCGGGCTCGTTCTTACCGCCGGCACGATCGTCGATTTCGAAGTAAGACCCCGCGGCGGCCCACCGGTCTTCGCCATCGGTGCAGCGGCGAATTACGGCCGGCATCCGATCACCAGCGGCTTCCGGTTGAACACGCTCTTTCCGCACGCCCGCCAGATCGCCGCGGCGGACGACGGCGACTGGCGCAGGACGCCGCTCGTGGACGTTGCGCCGCGCGGTTGGGTGGAGGCGGGCACGCTCGACCAGAACGTGAGCTTCGACAAGGCACGGGATATTCCGGGCCCGGTACCGGTGGCGCAGGCGTTCGAGCGCACGGTGGGAGACCGGCAGCAGCGCGTCGTCGTCGTGGGCAGCGGCCAGTTCCTGTCCAACAGTTTTATGGGCAATGGCGGCAATCTCGATTTCGGGGTGAACATCATGAACTGGCTGACCGGCGCCGAACGCATGATCACCCTGGAGCCCCGGCCCGCGGTGGACGCGAGCCTCGACATCGACCATGTATCGCTTTACCTGATCGCGTTCACGTTCCTCCTCGGGCTCCCGGTCGCATTCGCGGTTACCGGTGCTCTCATCTGGTGGCGCCGGCGCAAGGCGTCATGAGCGGCCGCTTGCTGCGGGGGGCTGCGCCATGAAAGGCGCCTGGATCACCAACGCGCTCTTGCTGCTCGCCGTGGCGGCGCTCGCCTCGTTCGTCGCGTTCAAGCCTCGCGGCGAGCCGGGCGCGCATCGCCTTTCCCGGCTCCAGCCCAAGGAGGCGAAGCGGATCGTGCTCGAGCGCACCGGTGACCCGGCTATAGTGATGGAACGCAAAGCGGACGGCTGGCTCATCACGGCGCCATTGTCGGCGCGTGCCGATGCGTTCCAGGCCGAGCGCCTGCTTGCCATCCTCGATGCCGCGACCGCGCATCGTCTTCCGGCGCAGGATCTCGCGCGCTTCGAGCTCGATCGTCCCTTTGCCCGCGTGATGATCGACGGGGAAACATTCAGTTACGGCGCCATCAATGCCGTGACGCGCGAACAGTATGTGCTGACTGCGCAGGCGGTGTACGCGCTTCCGGCGCGTTATCGGACCATGCTACCGGCCAACGTATCGCAGCTCATCCACAAGCAGCTCCTGGAGTCGGGCGAGTTGCCCGTCCGGTTTGAATTCCGCGACTTCACCGTGGCGCGCGGGGAAAAAGGATGGCGCGTGCAGCCGGCGCCCGGCGAAGTGAGCCAGGACGACATTCATCGCTGGGTCGATGGGTGGCGCCATGCCGCCGCGCTCCGCGTCGAGCCTTATGCGGGCGACAAGGCGGTCGATACGATAGCGATCGAGCTTCGCGACGGCAAAAGGCTCGAGCTCGAGGTGCTTCAAAAGACGCCTGAACTGATGATCGGGCGGCCGGACGCAAAGCTCCGCTATCATTTCGCAGCCCAGGCGGCGAGAGAGCTCCTCGCCCCGCCCGGCTCCAGGCACTGAGCGCCGTCCCATGCCGGAACTGCCTGAAGTCGAAACCACCCGGCGCGGTCTTGCGCCTTTTGTCGTCGACCAGCGCATTGCGCACGTTGTCGTGCGCAACCCCGCCTTGCGGCTGCCCGTTCCGCGCACGCTGCCCCGGCTCGTGGCCGGGGAGACCGTCACCTCCCTCGAGCGTCGTGGCAAATACCTGCTGTTCCTGTGCCGGCCCGGAACGCTCATCCTGCACCTCGGCATGTCCGGACGGTTGTGGATCGTGGACCGCGCCACACCGCCGCAGCCGCACGATCACTTCGATCTTGTTTTCGAAAGCGGCGCGGTCGTCCGTCTGCGTGACCCGCGCCGCTTTGGCCTCGTCATATGGGGCACCGGCTCCCCGCCGCATCACGCGCTGCTCGCAGCGATCGGGCCGGAGCCCTTCGGCGAGGCGTTCAACGCCGAATGGCTCTATCGCACAACACGCACTCGGAGCGCGGCGATCAAGCAGGTGCTGATGGACGGGCGCGTGGTGGCGGGGGTGGGCAACATCTACGCGAACGAAGCGCTGTTCCGTGCCGGCATCCATCCCCGGCTGCCGGCCTGCGGCATCGGCCGCGCGCGCTTGGCCCTACTGGTCGAAAAGGTGCGCGAGACGCTCGCCCTTGCCATCGATGCGCGCGGGAGCAGCCTGCGGGATTACGTCGGGGGCGACGGCATGGCGGGATCGTTCCAGACGCAGTTCATGGTGTACGACCGTGCGGGAGAGCCGTGCCGGCGATGCGCAGCGTCCATCCGCGCGATACGCCAGGGACAGCGCTCCACGTTCTACTGCCCGCGCTGCCAGCGCTGAAGCCTCAGCTCTGCTTTTCCGCCGTCAGCCGCAGGTATTTCTCGTAGAGCTGCTCTCTGGTCTCGACCCACTCAGGGTTGAGCGGAATGCAATCGACCGGGCACACCTTGCGGCACTGCGGTTCGTCGTGATGTCCGACGCATTCCGTGCACTTGTGCGGATCGATCACGTAGATCTCTTCGCCCTGCGAAATCGCCTCGTTCGGGCACTCCGGCTCGCACACGTCGCAGTTGATGCACTCGTCGGTGATCAGCAACGCCATGAAATCGTATATCCCTCGTCTATTTGCCGCCAACCTGCCGGATCTTGTTCTTGAGCCTTTTGGCCACGTGCGGGTGGAGGAACTTGCTCACGTCGCCGCCCAGTATCGAAATTTCGCGCACTATCGTCGCCGAGACGAACATGTACTGCTCCCCCGGCGTCAGGAACAAAGTTTCGACATCGGGATAGAGCCTGCGGTTCATGCCCGCGAGCTGGAACTCGTACTCGAAATCCGAGACGGCGCGCAGGCCGCGCACCACCACGCGCGCCTTGTGCTCCTGCACGAACTCCATGAGCAGCCCTGAAAAACCGACGACCTCGACGTTTTGCAGATCCTTGAGCACTTCCGTTGCCATCTCCACGCGCTCATCGAGGGTGAAGAACGGCTGCTTCGCCCGGCTATCCGCGATGGCGAGGATCACCTTGTCGAACAGCCGCGCCGCCCGGCGCACCAGGTCCTCGTGGCCCAGCGTCATCGGATCGAACGTTCCGGGATAGACCGCCTTGTTGTTCATCTCAAGCCTGTTGCAGGAGTTGATAACATACGTGCCCCGCGCGCCCTTGCTTGCGGATCTCCCAGCCCGCGGGGATTTCGAGTGGCGCCGCGCTTTCGCAGTAGATCTGCCCCCCGGGATTCATCCGCGCCGGGAGCGGGCCCAGCAACCGCGGCCAGTTTGCGGTTTCGAACGGCGGATCGAGGAATACGACGTCATAGCGGCCGCTGTCCCCCTTCAGGAATTCTAGCGCATCCGCTTTCACCACTTCCACTGCCGTTGCATCGAGCATCGCGCGCGTGTCAAGCAGGAAGCGATAGATCGAAGGATCGCGCTCGACCATCACGACCCGGCGTGCACCGCGCGATGCGGCCTCGAAGCCGAGCGCGCCGCTGCCTGCGTAGAGATCGAGACAGGTTGCGCCGCTCAGATCCTGCCCCAGCCAGTTGAAGAGCGTCTCGCGCACACGGTCCGGTGTGGGCCGCACTGCGGCGCGGGGTGCAAAACGGATAACCCGGCTCCGCCACGCGCCGCCGATGATGCGCACGCGATGGGCGCCGCCGGCGCGCGCGCCGCGTGCGGACGGCATGCGTCAGTTCGCCGGTGAGGCGGCAGCGGTGGGCTTCGTTTCCGCAGCCACGACGACCGTCACCATCCGCTCCGGATCGAGGCGCCGGGAAAACGCATCGCGTATATCGGCGACGGTGAGCTTCTCGACGTTTTTCACGTAGTCGTCGAGGTAAGTGAGCGGCAGGCGGTAGAAACCGATGACCGCGAGATTGCCATGGATGTCGCGGTTGCTGTCGATGCGCAGCGGAAAACCGCCGATGATGTTCTTCTTGGCCGCGATGAGCTCGTCCGCGGTGGGCCCGCGGGTGACAAACTCGCGCAGGGTGGCGCGCACGATGTCGAGCGCCTGCTGCGCCTGTTCGCGCTGCGTCTGCATGCCGATGACAAGCGGGCCGTTTACCAGCAGGGGACTGAAGTAACTGTACGCCGAATAGGCGAGCCCGCGCTTCGTCCTCACTTCTTCGGTGAGCCGCGAGACGAATCCGCCGCCGCCGAATATATGGTTGCCGACGACGAGGGGGAAGTAGTCGGGATCGTGGCGGCTCACACCGAGCGCACCCATCATGATGTGGCTTTGCGTCGCCGGATGAGGAATGAGCCGCGTCTCCGCGGCGGGCAGCGGAGGCACCGGCGGCAGGTTCACCTCCGCGCCGCCGTCCACCGGAAGTCCCGAAGTGAGCTGCTCGGCGATCTTCTCCGCTTCTTGCCGGGACAGATCACCGATCAAGGCGACCACCGCACGGCTCGCGAGGTAGTGCCGGCGGTGAAAATCGACGAGATCCTGCCGCGTAAGCTTCTGCACCGTTTCCACTTCACCCGTGCCGCGCATCGCATAGGGATGATTGCGATACAGCATGCGCTGAAACTCGCGGCTCGCGATGGTGTCCGGCTTGGTATCGGCTTCCTTGAGCGCGGCCACGAGCCTTTCCTTCTCGCGCTCCAGCACGTTCTCGGGAAACACGGGGCGCTGCAGAACGCGCGCAAAGATATCGAGCGCACGGTTGCGCTCTTCGCGGCTCGAGAGCGTGCGCAGCGTGAGCCCCGCGCGATCGGTGTTGAAGGTACCGGAAAGCTGAGCCCCGACATCCGCGATGCCCCGCGCGATATCATCTTCGCTCATGCCGTTGGCGCCGAGCTGTAACAGCCGCTGCGTCATGCTCGCCGCGCCGGATTTCCGCTCGGTGTCGTATGCCGCGCCCGCAGGAAATTCCACGCTCAAGTCGACCATGGGCAGATCGTGATTTTCCACGAAATAGACGCGCGTCCCGGCAGGGGTCTGCCAGTGCTGTATCGGCAGTATGGCGTGCGCCTGCCCGGCGGCGAATAGGAGCAAAGCCGCGAGCCAGCCCAGCGCGGGTCTATTCGCCATGACGTGCCCCGGGTGGCGGCGCAGCCGGTTTGCGGCCGGTCAGAGGTTGCGGGTCGAGATACGCGACCGTGAGCTCATCGTCGCGGAAATACTTCCTCGCCACTTCCTGCACCTGCGCCGGCGTCACCTGCTTCAACTTCTCGAGTATCACGTCCGGCGTCCGGTAGGAAAGTCCGACGGTTTCCACCGAGCCCATTTGCCGCGCCTGGAAGAACATCGAGTCGCGCTGGTATACGTGGGCGGCGACCACTTGCGCCCGCACGCGCTTCAGCTCTTCTTCACTCACGCCTTCCTCGGCGATCTTGCGCACCTCGCGCCGTAAAGCCTGTTCGAGCTCGGCGACACTCGTTTTGCCGCCCGGCACGCCGTCGAGATAGAACATGGCCGGTCCGCGCCCGATGCCCTCGTAGCTCGCGCCCGCGGAGTTGGCCAGCCGCTCGGTGCGAACCAGCGTGCGCGGGATTCGCGCCGCATCGTTGCCGTCGAGCACGTTCGCGAGCACTTCGAGCGCGTAGGGCTCCCAGTCCTTCTGGGGATCGCGCAGCGACGGGACGCGAAACGCCATCAGCACGTAGGGCAGCTCTGCGGGTGCTTTGACCGTGAGGCGCTTGACGCCGAGCTGCGCCGGCTCCTCCTGCGGTTTTCTGTCGGGAAGCGGCTTGGGCTTGAGGTCGCCGAAATGCTCGGTGGCGAGCGTAAACACTACCTCGGGGGAAACATCGCCCACCACGACGAGGATCGCATTGTTGGGGGCGTACCACGTCTCGTAGAACTCCCGTGCATCTTCGAGCCGCATGTGCTCGAGATCGCTCATCCAGCCGATCACCGGATGACGATAGGGATGCGCAATGAGCGCATTCGCCATCAGCCTTTCGTACACCAGGGCGTGCGGCCGATCATCCGTGCGCCAGCGGCGCTCTTCCATGACCACTCTCTTTTCCTTCTCGAATTCCTCGGGCGACAAGACGAGATTCACCATGCGGTCGGCTTCGAGCCGGAGGGCGAGTCCCAAGTGGGACTTGTGCAGGGTCTGGAAATATGCCGTGTAGTCGCGTCCCGTGAACGCGTTGTCGCGCCCGCCGGCAGCGGCGATGATGCGCGAGAACTCGCCGGCCGGCACTTCCTTGGTGCCCTTGAACATCATGTGCTCGAGCACGTGCGCGACACCGGTTTCGCCATTCACTTCATCGACGCTGCCCACTCGATACCACACCATGGAGACGACGACCGGGGCGCGGCGGTCGGTCTTTACGATGACCCGCATCCCGTTCCCAAGCGTGCGCACCACCGCTTCCGACGCGCTTGCAGAAACGCTCTGCGGCAGCAAGGCGAGCAGGGCCCAGGCGGCCAGGATCGCGGCGAGGCGTTCAGGAATTCGCACGTTGAGCTCGATGGGTCAGCATGGGTTTCGGGTAGAATTGTAGCCGTTCGAGCCGGGTGCGCGGCGTTCGCCAGGGCACGCGGGTTTCCTTCTCACTCTGGGTCTCCGACTTCTTTCAGCATGTTAAGTTTCCTCAACAGCCGCAACGAGGGTGGCAACGGCGGCTGGTTCAACCGCTTGAAACAGGGCCTTACCAAGACGCGGCAGCAGCTCGGCGCGCGGCTCACCGGTCTCTTCAGCCCCGGGCGCAAGCTGGACGACGAATTCTACGACGAACTGGAAACGGTGCTGCTCGTCTCGGATGTGGGGGTCGCGGCCACCCATCATCTCATCGCGGCGCTTCGGGCGCGCGCGAAGCGCGAGCGCTTCACGGAGGCGGCGCAGCTCAAAGCCGCGCTGCGCGAGGCGCTGCTCGAGCTGCTCCGCCCGATTGCGGTCCCGCTCGACATTGGCGCGCACCGTCCGTTCGTCATCATGCTGGCGGGTGTGAACGGGTCGGGCAAAACGACCTCGATCGGAAAGCTGGCGAACTACTATCAGCTTCAGAACAAGAAAGTTCTGCTTGCGGCCGGCGACACGTTCCGTGCCGCCGCCCGCGAGCAGCTCCTCGCATGGGGCGAGCGCAACAAAGTCACCGTGGTGGCTCAGCAGTCGGGCGATGCGGCGGCGGTCATCTACGATGCGATTGGCGCGGCCGTGGCACGCGGCGTTGACATCGTCCTGGCGGACACGGCGGGACGCCTGCCGACGCAGCTCCATCTCATGGAAGAGATCAGGAAGGTAAAGCGCGTGATCGACAAGGCGCTGCCGGGGGCGCCGCACGAAGTGCTGCTCGTGCTCGATGCCAATACCGGCCAGAACGCGCTCAACCAGGTGAAGGCGTTCGATGAGGCATTGGGCGTCACGGGACTCGTGCTGACGAAGCTCGACGGCACCGCGAAAGGGGGCGTCATTGCGGGGATTGCGCGCGAGAAGCCGATCCCGCTTCGCTTCATCGGTGTCGGGGAGGGACTCGACGATCTGCGGCCGTTCTCGGCGGAAGAGTTCGTGGACATTCTCCTCGACTGACGGGAAGCTTGCGCCCGGCCGCCCGATCGATGTAAATGATATCGTTCAATAACATCTCCAAACGCTACCCGCAGGGCTACGAAGCGCTCAAGCACATTTCGTTCTCCATTGCGGACGGCGAGATGGCGTTCATCACCGGCCACTCCGGCGCGGGCAAGAGCACGCTTTTGAAGCTCTCCGCCGCGATCGAGCGGCCGACGAGCGGAAACGTGATCGTGAACGGCCAGAACGTGAGCGCGATGAGTGCCCGGGCGGTGCCGTTCCTGCGCCGCAACCTCGGGCTCATATTCCAGGACCACAAGCTGCTCTTCGACCGCACCGTCTACGAGAACGTCGTGCTGCCGCTCCGCGTCATCGGCTACGATCGTCGGGACGCGGCGCGGCGGGTGCGCGCCGCATTGGACAAGGTGGGGCTGCTCGCCAGGGAGAAGGCCCATCCCATCACCCTTTCAGGCGGCGAGCAGCAGCGGCTCGCCATTGCGCGCGCCATCGTGCACCGCCCCTCGATCCTCCTCGCCGACGAGCCCACGGGCAATCTCGACGTCGACTACGCCGTGCAGTTGGGCGAGCTTTTCAGGTCGTTCAACCAGGTTGGGGTGACCGTGGTGATCGCGACCCACGACGCGCATCTCGCGGCGCGTCTTAAGCCGAGAGTGATCGAGCTCAAGAACGGCGTGCTCGTGAGCGCGCCGGCAGTGGCCGCCGCGTGAAGGCCTGGCTCTACCACCATGCGGTCACGCTGAGCGCAACGCTGGCGAAGCTCGTGCGCTCGCCGCTCGCAACCCTCCTCAACGCAACCGTCATCGGCATAGCGCTCGCCTTGCCTGCCGGTTTTCACGTCGCGTTGAGCGAGCTGCAGACCTACGCGGAGGAGCTTGCA
>CAMPGR010000094.1 GCA_946885605.1 uncultured Pseudomonadota bacterium | reverse complement strand
ATCTCGACGAGGCGCTACCCTGCGTCGAAGGCTGGACGCTGCCGATCCTCATCGATCACATGGGAAACATCGACGCCGCACTGGGCGTCGATCAGCCGGGATTTCAGCTCCTCTGCCGCCTGCTCGCCGAAGGCCGGGTGTGGGTGAAGCTCTCGGGTGCCTACCGGATTTCCAGGCAATACCCCGACTACCCCGACGCCCGCCCGATCCATGAAGCGCTCGTCAAAGCAAACCCGGAACAGGTGGTATGGGGCACCGACTGGCCGCACCCCAGACTGGAAGAAGAGATGCCCGACGACGGTTATCTGCTCGATCTCTTCGACGCCTGGACGCCCGACGCATCGCTGCAGCAACAGATCCTGGTCGACAATCCGGCCCGCCTTTACCGGTTCAATTAGGAGAGCAGCCGGACATTGACCTCGCGAATTGCGAGGCGCACACTCTCCCGCCTCATGGCTTCTTCGGTGTGTGGGCCGAGGCGCTCGAAGCAGAGCACAAGGAGGTATGCCATGAAGCTGACGTGCCTCGTTGCAATAATCACCGCCTCGGGTGTGATTTCAAGCGTCCAAGCTGCCGAGACACCGCCGAGCTGGGCTTATCCGATGAATCCTCCGGGATTCAAGCCGGCGCCAGATGACGGCAGCTTACGGACGGTCCCGGGTAGCAGCGCAACTTTTTCGCTGACGCAGTTGCGGGACCTTTTCGCCGCTCCGGACTGGCATCCACAAGATCATCCTCCCATGCCGGAAATCGTCGCGCGCGGCAGGAAGCCGGTGGTTCAGGCTTGCGGCGTCTGTCATCGCGTCGGGGGAACGGGCGGTCCGGAAAATTCGAGCCTCGCCGGCCTTCCCGCCGAATATATCGCCCAACAGATGCGCGACTTCAAAAGCGGTGCGAGAAAAACCGCGGTCGCCAACAGAGTGCCCGCGAAGTTGATGATGGCATTGTCCCAGCACGTGACCGATGCCGAAATCGACGAATCGGCCAGATATTTTTCATCTCTGAAGTTCAACCGGATCGTGACCGTCAGGGAATCCGAGACCGTTCCCAAGACTGAAGTGAGCGCCTGGTATCTCGTTCCGAGCGCCACAAAAGAAAGCGAGCCTATCGGTCAGCGCATCATCGAGGTTGCGGAAAATGTGCAGCGTTTCGCCAACCGCGATTCCCGTGTGACGTTCGTCGCCTATGTGCCCGTCGGCAGCATCGAGAAAGGGCGCAATCTCGCCACCACCGGTGGTGGGGGGAAAACCGTTGCGTGTGCAAGCTGCCACGGAACGGACCTGAAAGGCCTGGCATCGGTTCCGGGCATCGCGAGCCGGCCGCCCACTTATGCGTTCCGGCAGCTCTATGAGTTCAAGCATGGAATGCGCGCGGGGCCGGGGAGCGCGCAGATGAGACCGAGTGTGGAAAACCTTACGACCGAAGACATGATTGCGCTCGTGGCCTATGCCGCATCACTGGAGCCGTGATGACGCATCATGTGGTGAATTACAGCGCAGCGACAACATGTCGCTACCCCAGGTCGCTACGTCCGGTGAGGCACGACGCTCAAGCCGATCCATAAAGCGAGAAGGCCAGCCGTCACGCTCAGGAAGATATTGAGGCTTGCCATCGTCCAGTCGCCGCGCTTGATTAGAAAGATGGTTTCGAGCCCGAACGCGGAAAGAGTCGTAAAGCCTCCAAGCACCCCTGTGAACAGCAGAAGCCGCGCATCGGCGGAAAGAAGAGCGTGTTTCTCTGCGAGACCGGCTAGCACTCCGGCGACGAAGCAGCCGAGAACGTTCACGGTGAACGTTCCCACGGGGAACCGCCAGTCGATCGTGTGATGCAGCAGCCACCCCGACAGCTTGTAGCGGGCAACCGAACCGAAAGCGCCGCCCAACGCAACGAGCAACAGGCCCTTCATCTCATATCGCTCGGCAACCGCGTGGCATAGATCGGACTACCACAGCTTGAAGCGCTGGCAGGCGACCTTGTTCAGCGCCTCGCCGATCGAACCGGGTGCGATCTTCGTGATCTGCCATTCAGCGCGCGGCACTTCGCGTGAGGAAACCACACTCCCTTTCCCCATGGCTTCCGCATACTGCATGAAGGACAGCATCGCCTCCGTCCGGTCGGAGCACTTGGTTGCGACCAGTGTCGCTGCCGAGCGGAACGTCTTTCCGCCGGAGGCCTTCTGCGGCGAGCGGTAATCGTAGAGACGCCAGGACAGCACGTACTCGCCTTTCTTCTCCAGCAGGTTCAGATCCATGTAGGCGTCCACGGAATCGTTCCCGCCCATCTTGATCCACTCGGCTGAAGCCGCAGGCGCAATACCCAGAAAAACCAGAGCGCAGACGGCGAGCCTGAATCCCGCTCCCGCGATACACCGCAATCGCGGCGCCCGCATCAGCGGTGTGCGCCGTCCACGGCGTAGAGCCACGGAAAATCGTTGCGGTAGGCGTCTTCGAACCCTTCGATTCTCTCCGCGTACTGGCGGGTGCGCGCGATGTCGTCCAGTCCCTCGAGCAGGCACTTCTTGCGCACCGGGTGGATCTCGAAGCGGTGCACGCCGCCTTCGGCATCGATGACAGTTTGTGCTGCGAGATCGACGGTCAGCGTGGCGCCGGGTCGCGCATGCAGTTGCGTCCGGATCGCGGCGCATTCGGCGTCGGAGAGCACGACGGGAAGCAACCCGTTCTTCGCGCAATTGTTTGCATGGATGTCGCCGAAGCTCGGCGCGATGACGCATCGGATGCCGAATTCGTAGAGCGCATACACCGCACTCTCGCGCGAAGAGCCGCACCCCCAGTTGCGGTCGGAGACGATGATCCGAGCGCGGGCGTACGGCTCGTGGTTCAGAATGAAATCCTTTTCCTTGCCGTCGAGCGTGAAGCGGAGGTCGTGGAACAGGATGCGCGCGTGTCCCGGCCCGCGCGGGACTTTGTTGAAGCGCGTGGGGCAGAGCTGGTTGGTGTCGACATTGGGCTCGTCGATGGGCGCGGCGATAGCTGTCAGCCTGGTAAACGGTTCCATTGTTATTCGGCCCTCACCCTAGCCCTCTCCCCGTTCTACGAGGAGAGGGAATGCAGTTGTTACGCATCCTTCGCGTTCCTTTGCGTCCTTTGTTTCCTTCGCGGCCTTTGCGTCATGCTTTTCCTAACAACTCGCGGACATCCGTGAGACGTCCCGTCAGCGCCGCGGCGGCGGCCATCGGCGGGCTCACGAGATGGGTATGGCTGCCCGTTCCCTGCCGCCCGCGGAAATTGCGGTTGGAGGTCGAGGCACAGCGCTCGCCCGGCTTCAGCTGATCGCCATTGATCGCAGTGCAGAGCGAGCAACCCGGATCGCGCCACTCGAAACCCGCGTGCCTGAAGATGCGGTCGAGGCCTTCCTTCTCAGCCTGCCGCTTCACGGTTTTCGAGCCCGGCACGATCCACGCCGGCACACGCGCGCGCCCACGCAGGGCGACTTCCGCTGCAGCGCGCAGATCCTCGATGCGGCTGTTGGTGCAGGAGCCGATGAATACGCGGTCGATCGCGATCTCCGAAAGTGCCATGCCGGGGGTGAGTCCCTGGTACTCGAGCGCCGCAGCGATCTCGGCGCGCTTCGCTTCATCCGGCGCCCGTGCGGGATCGGGAACCACTCCCGTAACCGGCGAAGCGTGCTCGGGACTCGTCCCCCATGTCACCATCGGCGCGATCGCCGCGCCATCGAGCTTCAATTCTCTGTCGAACGTCGCGTCCGCATCGGACGGCAGCGTCTTCCAGAGCGCGAGCGCCTCGTCCCAGTGCGCGCCCTTCGGCGCATACGGCCGGCCCGCCATGTACTCGAACGTGGTGTCGTCCGGCGCCACCATCCCGGCGCGCGCACCCGCTTCGATCGACATGTTGCAGACCGTCATCCGCCCTTCCATGGTCATCGACTTGATCACCGGGCCCGCATACTCGATGACGTGACCGACGCCGCCGCCGGCGCCGATCTTCGCGATGATGGCAAGGATGACGTCTTTGGGCGTCACGCCGAAACCGAGCCGACTGTCGATCGTGATGCGCATCGTCTTCGGCACCCGCTGCCACAAGGTCTGCGTCGCCATCACGTGCATCATTTCCGAGGCGCCGATGCCGAAGGCGAGACATCCGAATGCGCCGTGCGTCGAAGTGTGCGAGTCAGCGCCGCAGATGACGAGGCCGGGCTGCGTGATGCCCTGCTCCGGCGGCACGATATGCAGTATGCCCTGCCGTTCGTCGTCGAACCCGAAGAGCGTGATGCCGTGCTTCGCGGCATTCCTGGTGAGGTTGATCACCATGTTGCGGATTTCGGGCATCGCGATGCCGTCCACGCCCTTGTCGCGCCCCGTCGTCGGCACGTAATGGTCGGTAAACGCGAAGACCTGGCGCGGACGGGCGACTTCACGCTGCTGCTTTTCGAGCTGCGCGAAAGCGTGCGACGAACCCTCGTGGATCAGCGCGCGGTCGATGTGGAGCAGCAGCTCCCCCGCTTCCTCCGCGATCACGTGGCGGCGCCAGATCTTCTCGAACATCGTCGCGGTGGTCATACCGCTCTACTTCGCAAGCTCGAGGTCGACGAGGAACGACTTGAGCTGCCCGTACTCCGTTTCCATGTACTTGCGGGTCTCCGCGCTCGGCATGTAATCGTCCGCCCAGTAGTTGCGTTCGAGGCCCTGCTTCCACTCCTCCGACGTCGTCATGCCCTTGAGCGCGCGATCCCAGTAAGCGGTCTGCACAGGCGTCACGCCTTTCGGGCCCACCAGCCCGCGCCAGTTGGAAACGATGGCGCTCGCGCCCTGTTCGCGCCATGTGGGCGTCTGCGCGAAGATGCCCGGTAGCCGCTGCGGCGCGGCAATCGCGATCAACCGAACATTACCCGCTTCCACGTGCTTCAGCATCAATCCGACTGAACCGGGCACCACGTTCACATGCCCGCCGAGGAGCGCGGTGATGGCGTTGCCGCCCGACTGGAAGACCACGTTCTTGAGCTTCTTCACGTCTATGCCGGCTTCCTTGAGCGCCATCGCGACGCCCTGGTGATTCGGATTGCCGAGACTCGTCGCGACGCCGAAGCTGTAGGCGCCGGGATCCTTCCTGATCCGCTCGATCAAGTCCTTCCCGCTCTTGATGTCGGAGTCCGCCTTCACCGCCACCGAGATGTACTCGCCGAACAGGATCGCGAGCGGCGTCACGTCGGAATACGTGATGGGGTTGCGGCCCATGATGTGATTCGTGAGCAGACTCTTCGACGCAATCGCGACGTAGTGGCCGTTCCCCTGCTGCTGGTTGAGGTAGTTGTACGCCACGGCACCGCCGCCGCCGGGCTTGTTCATCACCGTGAGGGGCGACTCGACGAGGCGGCGCTCCTGCAGGATCTTCTGCACGGTTCGCGCGGTCGTGTCCTGTCCGCTTCCCGGCGCCGTGTTGACGACGATCTCGACGTTGCGTTCGGGCTTCCAGGCGCTCTGCGCGGCGGGGCCATCCGCCAAGGCAAGGATCCCGATGCCGAGCGCGGCGGCAGTGAAGAGGCGTGGTTGCGACGACATTTCTCTTCCTCTCCTGATGTTTTACAGTCCTGCGATGTTGTCGGGGCTTGCGCGCAGCTCCCCGCGCTCGACCCGCCGGACGATCTCGTTCATCTTCGCATGCGTCGGCGCCGGGATGCGGATTTCGTCACCTTTCGCCGACACATAGCCGTTGATGAAGTCGGTTTCGGTGCGGCGGCCCTTTGCGATGTCCTGCGCCATCGAGGGGCGCTGCTCGTCGGAGCGTTTCCTTGCGCCTTCGAGCAGGATATCGACGATTTCGGCGAGCGCATCTTTGTTGCCCTCGCCGGCGCGCGCCAGCGTCTCGGGCTCCATGCCGAGCATGCGCTCGAGCTGATAGCCGAGCGCCTGGCCCACGCGCACGGCTTCGGACCCCAGGCGGATGGAGAGCCAGCGCGAGCCTTCGGCACTGTCGCGCGCATTGCCATTCAATCCGCTTGCCGCGGAAAGGCCGTTACGCATCGAATTGACGACGAGCTTCGACCAGCGCTCGCCCCACAGATTGGTGGTGACCTTCGCGCTGTCCGCGGCGCGCAGGAGATCGGCGAGCTCCTCCGCGCGCTTGCTGATGCGGCCGTGGACCTCTCCCACGCGGAATACGATGTGCTTGTCGCCGCCGAGCGGCACCGTGCGCTTGATGTGGCCCGGCTCGTACAATTCGGCGGCGACGAGGCTCGCGATGCAGCCGAGCGTCTTGCCCCAGCCGACGATCGCCGCGATGCGCTCCTCGTTGATGCAGTTCTGGAGCGAAACGACGAAGCCGTCCGGCGCGAGATAGGGCCGGATGAGATGCGTCGCCCATTCCGTGTCGTACGACTTGACGCAGATGAACGCGATATCGACCGGCCGCCCCTTCATCAGGCTTTGCACTTCGCACAAATGGATCGCATTCACCGGGATCGAGTGCCGCTCGCCCGGCGTGAGTCCCGAAAGCTGCAGGCCGTGGGCGCGCATGTATTCGACATGCTCGGGCCACGGATCGATCAGCGTGACGTCGTGCCCCGCGCGCGTCATGTGGCCGCCGGCGTAACCGCCGATCGCGCCCGCTCCCACCACTACGATCCTTTTACCCATTTGTGCTTACCTGAAAATCGAATCGCCAAGGCCGCTAAAGCCCGATAATGAACCGCCAAGGTCGCCGAGAACGCCAAGAAAAATCGAATGATCAACTCGTCTCCCCGGTGCACGCCGGGGCCCAGAACGCCTTCCTATGCTCCGTTCACTGAATACCGGCTTTCGCCGGTATGGCGAACCGTAATTTAGTGTGCTTTCTCTTGGCGTTCTTGGCGGCCTAGCGGTTCCATTATTCGGATTTCGCCGCCTTGGCGGTTCAGCTTTTCAACTTCTCGATGATGGCGGAGGCCATGCGCTGCGTGCCGGCCTCGCCGCCCAGGTCGCGCGTCACGTAACGCTTTTCCTTCAGTACTTCCTTCAACGCATTCTCGATGCGGTCCGCTGCCTTCGTCTCGTCGATGTGCCGCAGCAGCATCACGGCGGAGAGGATCATGGCCATCGGATTCGCGATGTCCTTGCCTGCGATATCGGGCGCGGTCCCGTGTACCGCTTCGAACATCGCGCAGCCGGTCCCGATGTTCGCCCCGGGCGCCACGCCCAGCCCGCCCGCGAGCCCGGCCGCGAGATCCGAGACGATGTCGCCGTAGAGGTTGGGCAGCAGGAGCCCGTCGAAGGTCTCCGGCTTCATCACGAGCTCCATGCACAGCGCATCGACCACGCGCTGGTTCACGAGGATGTCGGGAAACTCCTTCGCCGTCTGCTGCGCCGTCGAGAGAAAGAGGCCGTCCGTCATCTTCATGACGTTCGCCTTGTGGCCGATCGTGAGCTTGTGCCGCCCGAGCTTGCGCATGTATTCGAGCGCGAAGCGCGCCACGCGCTCGCTCGCGCGCAGCGAAATGATCTTGATCGCCTCCGCTGTGCCTTCGTCGAGCATGCGCTCCGCGCCGACGTAGAGATCCTCGCTGTTCTCGCGGAAGATGATGAGATCGACGTGCTCGAAGCGCGACTCGACGCCCGGATAGCGCTTGATCGGCCGCACGTTGACGAACAGCCCGAGTTCCTTGCGCAGCGCGATCGCGATGCTCGGATAGCTGCGCTTCACGGGGATCCCGTTCGCGTCCTTGCGCTCGATCGGCACGCGATAGGTGCCGCCGAAAGGCGTCGCGGTCGGGCCCTTGAGCGCAAGGTGCGTTTGGGCGATGGAGTCGAACACGGCGGACGGCAGCGGCGTGCCGTACTCGCGCTCGCCGCGCTGGCCCGCGGGAACTTCCTCGAATTCAACCTGTGCGCCGGAAGCGAGCACGATCTCGCATGCGGCGCGCGTGACTTCCGGGCCGATGCCGTCGCCCGGTATGAGCGTTATGCGATGCAATTCAGGCTCTCACAACGAAGTTACGCCGCATCCTCCGATTGCTTGAGCGCTTTCAACCGCGGCAGGATGAAGGGCAGGAGGACGGAAATCACCGACAGGACGAGCAGGGTCACGGTGATCGTGCTGCCTACGAATATCGACGGGTTGCCGCCGGAAATGGTCATCGCCTGGCGGAAGGACTGCTCCATGATACCGCCCAGGACGAGCGACAGCACGAGCGGCGCCACCGGGATGTCGACCTTGTCGAAGACGTAGCCCAGCACGCCGAAGAAAAGCAGGAGGTAGAGATCGAGCGGGCTGCCGTTGATCGCGTAGCTCCCGATCGCGGAAATCGACACGATGAGCGGATAAAGGATGCCGGCGGGGATGTAGAGCAGCCGGACGAAAAGCCCGATCAGCGGCAGGTTCAGGATGAGCAGCATGATGTTGCCGATGTACATGCTGTCCACGAGCCCCCACACGAGGTCCGGCCGGTTCTGGAAGAGGAGCGGCCCGGGCTGGATCCCGTACATGATGAAGGCGCCCAGCATGACGGCGGTGGCCCCGCCACCCGGCACGCCGAGCGTCAGCAACGGGACGAGCGCGCCGGCGGTGTCCGCATTGTTCGCCGCTTCGGGTGCCGCGACGCCTTCGATCGCGCCTTTGCCGAATTCCTCGGGATGCTTGGAAAACCGCTTCTCGGTGGTGTAGGCAAGGATCCCCGCGATCGTCCCGCCCGCGCCGGGCAGCACGCCGATCACGAAACCGATGATGCCGCCGCGCCAGATGGGGCCGATGGAGCGCTTCCACTCCTCGCGCGTAAGCCACAGCTTGCCCGAGATCTTGATCGCCTGCGGCGCCGTGCCGCTGAACAGGTTCTCGAGCCCGCGGAAAACCTCCGCCATCGCGAAGAGGCCCACGACGACGACGATGAAGCCGACGCCGTCCTGGAATTCCGGAATGCCCATCGTATAGCGCGGCTGGCCGCTCTGGAGATCGATGCCGATCGTCGCGATCATGAGCCCCAGCACCGTGGAGAGCATGCCTTTCGCCGCCGACTTTCCGGTAAGCGAAGCGACCGCGGTCATCGCGAAGAGCATCAGCGTGAAGTACTCGGCGGGGCCGAACTTGAGCGCCATCGAGGTGAGCGGCACGGCGAAGATCGTGAGCGCCACGACCCCGATCGTGCCGGCGATGAAGGAGCCGATCGCAGAGACCGCGAGCGCCGCGCCGGCGCGCCCCTTGCGCGCCATCTCGTACCCGTCGAGCGTCGTCATGACGGAAGCCGCTTCGCCGGGCGTGCGGATCAGGATCGCGGTCGTGGAGCCGCCGTACTTCGTGCCGTAGTACACGCCCGCCATCATGATGAGCGCGGACGTCGGATTCATGCCGAACGTGACGGGTATGAGGAGCGCGATCGTGGCCGAGGTGCCTATCCCCGGCAGCACGCCGACGATGGTGCCGAGGAACACGCCGAGAAACGTGTACCAGAGATTGATCGGCTGCAGGCAGACGGCGAAACCATTGATGATGTGGGTCAGGGTATCCATGCCGCGCCCCCGGGTTCAGAACGGAAAGATGCCGCGCGCGAGCGACACGCCCAGCAGCTTCGTGAACATGGTGTAGCTCAATAGCGCAAAAAGCACGCAGGTCGTCACGTTCATCACCCACCGCCCGCGATTGAAGTACGCGGTGAGCGGAATGAGATAGATCATGGTCGAGATGACGTAGCCCACGCGCTCGAACATGACGAAATAGATGCCGGTCCACACCACGACCCCCGCAAGCACGGCGACCACGCGCCGGTTGGGCATTTCCGACGCTTCGCTCTTCTCGCCTTTCGCCCGCCACATCTCCAAGAGCAGCATGCCCGCCGTTACCAGCAGCGCAATGCCGAGCAGGCGCGGGAAGGCTTTGGGCCCCAGCGGATCGCCGATTTCGAGCGAAGGGATCTGGGCGGTCGCGTAGAAGTACACCCCCGCCAGTACGATCATGCAGACGAATATGACCCGGTCAGCCACTACTGCGATTCCTCCAGATGGCTGCGCCGACATGCTCAGCGCGTGTTGTTGTAAGCCGGAAGCATGCCGCGGGACGGGAAAGCTTCCCTCTCGAAGAAAGTGCGCAACATCTTACCCAAGATTTTCTGCGATGTCTCGCACGGCGCCGCATTCGAAGATCCCCGATGAACGAGGCGTTCAGCCCTACCTGAACGCCTACGCCGTGCGCATCGGCGTCCTACCTACATCTGTTTGCGGTATTCGGCGGGATCGATGCGGATTTCGATCAAAGTGAAGCGGCGCGAGCGCAGCGCGGCTTGCGCGGCCTTCTTGAGTTCCATGACGCTTTGCACCACGACGCCGGTGCCGCCATAAGCCTGCGCGAGCAAAGCGTAATCGGGGCTGCCCGTCGCGACCCCGGTCTCCGGCAGCTTCATGCGCTCCTGCTTGAGCTTGATGAGACTCAGCGTGTCGTCGCGAAACACGGCGATGACGATGGGAAGGTCGTGCTTTTCGAGGAGCGCCATCTCGCCGATCACCATGTCGAGCCCCGCCTCGCCCATCATGGCCAGCACCGGGCGCTTGCGGTACAGGAGCTTCACGGCGATCGCCGCCGGCAGCGCATACCCCATCGAGCCCAGCCCGTTCGACTGCAGCAGCCGGCGCGGTTCGTACGCCTGCCACACGTGATTGATGAGGATGCGGTGCGAGCCGGTATCGATGGTGGCGATGGTGTCGCGCGGGAATACCTGGCGCAACGTGAGCGCCGCCTCGTACGGGCCGATGCCGCGCAGGGGCCGCCGCGCGATCGCCTTGCGCAGCGCTTCGCGGTAGGCGTCGAGTTCGCGGATCGGCCAGCGCGCCGGCGCTTTCGGGCGTGCGAGGCCGTTCAGCGCACGCAGTGCGCCCGCAATGCTGCCGGAATATTCCACCGCGCTACGAAAGACGTGGTGCGTGTTGGGCACGAGATCGATGTTGACCGTGCGCTTCTTCTCGTCCCACGGCGCCATCCAGTCGCTACGCAGTTCCACGGGATCGAAGCCGATCGTTAATATGACATCCGCCTCCCGCACCCGCTCCATGTGGATCTTGTCAATGACGGGGCTCAGGCCCGTCGCGCCGAGAGAGAGCGGGTGATCTTCAGGGATGACGCCCTTCGCCTTGTAGGTCGCGATAAAGGGAACGCGCCATTTCTCGACGAATCTCCGCAGCTCCTCCTGCGCATTGTCGAGCTGCACGCCGACGCCGACGAAGGCGAGCGGCCGTTTGGCGCCCTTGAGCCAGGAGACGACGGGCGATATCTCGAGCCCGGCAGGAGCGGTTGCGATGACGAGCGGCGCAAACTCCCGGCCCTCCTTCTGTTCTGCCGGCGCGACATCGGTTGGCAGATTGAAGTGCACCGGTCCCGGCATCGGGGTGCATGCGATCGCAAGGCCCTTTCGCACCTGTTCGTACGCGCCGCCCGACGCGATGGTCGTCGACCACTTGACGATCGGGCGCAGCAGCGATTCCTGGTCGATGATCTGGTGCGTGTACACCGCCTTGAGCCGTGTCGAGATCTCGCCTGTCATCACCGCGACCGCCGAGCGATCGAGCAGCGCCTGCGCAACCGCAGTGGTGGTGTTCGTGATGCCGGGACCGAGCGTTGCGACGAGCACGCCGGGCGCGCCGGTGAGCTGGTAACTCGCGTCGGCCATGAAGCCCGCGCCGAGCTCCTGTTTCGTCAGCACGAATTCGATGCCGGTGCGGCGGAATGCTTCGAGCAATTCGAGAACTTCGCCGCCCGGTATGCCGAAGGCGTAGCGCACGCCCGACTGCTTCAATGCCCGCGCGATGATGGTTGCGGTGTTCGCCAATTCTTTTTCCTCGACACGATGGGGACGCGCTCGCCGTACGCGGGCGCGCGAAGGAGCGCGATACTAGCACAGCCTTGACATCGCCTGACCTCATCAGTTACTTTCGAAGGCTATCCTCCGGTTCAGCGCTCGATCAGATCATCCTGCAATGAGCACCACACCTTCCCCGATCGCCGATCGCGCTGCGCCGAAAGAACCGAATCCCCGTCGTCGCCGTTTCGCGCGACGCCACCACCTTGGAATCCAGGAGCAAGCATGAGCCACAACCTCTACAGTTCCCAGCAGGAATTCAGCTTCGCCGGAAGGAAGGGCAAGTACTACTCGCTTCCGGCGCTCGAGAAGGCCGGACTCGGCAAGGTGTCGCGCTTGCCGGTGAGTCTGCGCGTCGTGCTCGAGTCCGCATTGCGCAACTACGACGGCAAGAAGATCACCGAGGACCATCTCAAGACCCTCGCGGGATGGAAGCCCGAGGCGGCGCGCACCGAGGAAGTGCCGCTCGTCGTGGCGCGGGTGCTTCTGCAGGACATGACGGGCGTGCCGCTCGTCGTGGACTTCGCGGCGATGCGCGAAGCGGCGAAGGCCCAGGGCAAGAACCCGGACATCATCGAGCCCATCGTGCCGGGGCATCTCATCATGGACCACTCGGTGCAGATCGACTACTACGGCAGCCCGGATGCGCTCACGAAGAACATGGAAGTCGAGTTCAAGCGCAACCGCGAGCGCTACCAGTTCCTGAAGTGGAGCGCGCAGGCATTCAAGACCTCCCACATCATTCCGCCCGGCAACGGCATCTGCCACCAGATCAACCTCGAGTACGTCTCGCGCGTCGTCTGGGAAAAGGACGGCGTCTACTATCCCGACAGTCTCGTCGGCATCGATTCGCATACCACGATGGTGAACGGGCTCGGCGTGCTGGGCTGGGGCGTGGGCGGTATCGAAGCGGAAGCGGCGATGCTGGGACAACCGATGTACTTCCTCGAACCCGATGTGGTGGGCGTGCACCTCACCGGACGGCTGAATGACGGCGTCACGGCGACCGACCTCGTGCTGCGCATCACGCAGCTCCTGCGCCAGAAGAAGGTGGTGGGCAAGTTCGTCGAATACTTCGGCGAGGGCGCAGCTTCGCTCCCGGTGCCCGACCGCGCAACGATCGGCAATATGTCACCGGAATATGGCGCGACCTGCGGCTATTTCCCGGTGGACGACGTCGCATGCGACTTCCTGCGCATGACCGGACGCGGCGACATCGTGCCCGCGGTGCAGGCTTACTACAAGGCGCAGGGCATGTACGGCATGCCGAAGAAAGGCGACATCGACTACAGCGAAGTGGTCGAGCTCGATCTCAGCACGGTGAAGGCCGCGGTCTCGGGGCCGCGCCGCCCGCACGACCGGCTCGACCTCGACGCGCTCAAGGGCAAGTTCAACGAGCTGATGAAGAAGCCCTTCGTCGACGGCGGTTACGGCAAGGGCAACGAAATGCAGAAGCGCGTGCCGACGAGCCAGGCGGGCACGGACGTCGGCCACGGCGACGTGCTGATTTCCGCGATTACTTCATGCACCAACACCTCGAATCCGGGCGTGCTGCTCGGTGCAGGGTTGCTCGCCAAGAAGGCCGTGGAGAAAGGCCTGAAGCCGCACGCGCGGGTCAAGACCTCGCTCGGGCCGGGCTCGCTCGCGGTGACCGAATATCTCCGCAACGCGGGGCTCCTCCCCTATCTGGAACAGCTCGGCTATTACGTCGCGGGCTACGGTTGCACAACCTGTATCGGCAACTCGGGGCCGCTCGACGCCCACATCGACGAAGCGGTCGCGAAGAACGACCTCGTCGCAGCGGCCGTGCTCTCGGGCAATCGCAACTTCGAAGCGCGGATTCACCAGAACATCCGCGCCAACTTCCTGATGAGCCCGCCGCTCGTCGTCGCCTTCGGTCTTGCCGGCACGGTGAACATCGACCTCACCAAGGACCCGCTCGGCACGGGCAAGGACGGGAAGCCGGTCTATCTCAAGGACATCTGGCCCTCGACGCAGGAAATCGGCGCCGTGATGAAGTTCGCGACCGACCCCGACATGTACCGCAAGCTCTTCTCGGCGTTCGGCGAAGGCAACCCGATGTGGGACGAGATTCCGACTTCGGTCGGCGCGACGTACCAGTGGGACGAGAAATCGACCTACGTGCGGCACCCGCCCTACTTCGATGGCTTCTCCATGAAACCCGGCAAGGTGAACGACATCAAGGGCGCGCGCGTGCTCGGCATCTTCGGCGATTCGATCACCACGGACCACATCAGCCCCGCGGGCGGCATCCGCCCCACGACGCCAGCCGGGAAGTACCTGCTGGAGCACGGCGTAGCGGTCGCGGACTTCAATACGTACGGCGCGCGGCGCGGAAACCACGAAGTGATGATGCGCGGCACGTTCGCCAACGTGCGGATCAAGAACCTCATGGTGCCCGGCACCGAGGGCGGCATCACCATCCACCATCCGTCGGGCGAGCAGATGTCGATCTACGACGCTGCGATGCGCTATCAGAAGGAAGGCGTGCCCTCGGTGGTGTTCGGCGGCGACGAGTACGGACAGGGCTCCTCGCGCGACTGGGCGGCGAAAGGCCCGCAGCTTCTCGGCGTCAAAGCGGTGATCGTGCGCAACTTCGAGCGCATCCACCGCGCGAACCTGGTCTTCATGGGCGTGCTCCCGCTGCAGTTCAAGGACGGCGCGAGCGTGCAGTCGCTCAAGATCGACGGCTCGGAGACGATCGACCTCCAGGGCATCGAGAACAGCATCACGCCGATGCAGGACGTGACCATGGTGGTCCATCGCAAGAACGGGCAGACCGACAAGGTGCCGCTGCGGCTGCGGATCGACACCCCCATCGAGGTGGATTACTACAAGCACGGCGGCATCCTGCCGTATGTGCTGAGGGAGTTGCTTGCGTAGGTCACTCCCACCCCCGGCC
>CAMPGR010000093.1 GCA_946885605.1 uncultured Pseudomonadota bacterium | reverse complement strand
GTACTCGGCGAAGGCTACAGGCCTCCCCGCCGCCCTTGTCGCATGGTCACGCGGGGCCTGTCTTTTGACTTCACTTCTTTTTGCGTAACCCGACGGACGTTGCAATTCTGCTCCATCGCCCGCTAAGAAACGATCTACCTTTGGTTGTAAGCGATTGCTGACGGCACTCTGTCGCGTGCGTCCGGCAGCGCCGTTCTGACGTCTCTGTATACTTGATTGATTCGCGCCAGCAGTCGCCGATCCCTTTGACCGCGTTTCTCATCCTGTCGCGGCGCTCGTCGGCGCGGTCTGCTGTGTGCTACGCGCACGCATGTTCGAACGTGACGCGTCTATTCACAAAAACTTACGTTTCTTGCCCGCTGACAGATTGACGCAACCCACGTGCAGCCTCAGACAATGCAAGACGGTACGATGAATGAACTCACATCGCCGACGCTCGAAACGCGGCGCGCACAAACCTTCCCGGTCCTCGCACCGAACGAGATTGCGCGCATGCGCCGATTCGGGACGCCATGCGGCTATAGAGCGGGCGAGCGAGTCTATAGCACAGGCAAGCCCAGTCCCGGCCTTGTCGTCGTGCTGTCGGGAACCCTCCGCATTACGGCTCGCGACAGACACGGACACGAGGCACACGTAGTCGATTACTTCGCTGGAAACTTTGCCGGCGAACTGACATCGCTTTCCGGCCGGCACTCCCTCGTGGATGCTGTGGCGATCGAGGATGTGGACGCACTGCTGATCGCCCCGGAACACCTGCAGGCCTTACTGATCGCGGAGGCAGATCTCGGCGAGAAGATCATGCGCGCACTGATCCTGCGTCGCGTGGCGTTGATCGAGACCGGCACGGGAGGCCCTGTGCTGATCGGGCACGAATCGTCCGGCGACGTCGCCATGCTGCGCGCTTTCTTGAGCCGCAATGGCATTCCGCACCTGCTGCTCGATCCCGACAGGGATCAGGATGCGCAAACGTTCATCGAGCACTACGCGGAACGACCGGCCGAGCTGCCGCTCGCCATCTGCCCCGATGGATCGGTGCTGCGCAATCCGACCGAACGGGCGCTCGCAGCGTGCATGGGCATGCTGGATATCGGCCCCCGCGACGCTATGGTGCACGACTTGGCCATCGTGGGCGCGGGTCCAGCTGGATTGGCGACCGCAGTCTACGCGGCCTCGGAAGGCATGTCCGTAATGGCAATCGATGCGCGGTGGTTCGGTGGACAGGCCGGCGCCAGCGCGCGCATCGAGAATTATCTTGGCTTTCCAACTGGCATTTCGGGTCAGGCATTGGCCGGACGCGCTTTCACCCAGGCGCAGAAGTTCGGTGCAACCATATTGATTCCATCCGAGGTCGCCCACCTTGATTGCGCGTCGGCCACCAACGGCAATCTCTTTACGCTCCACCATGCCGACAGTCGCTCAGTGCGCAGTCGTGTGGTGGTCATTGCCACGGGCGCGCGGTATCGCCGCCCGGACTGTCCCGCTCTCAGGGCCATGGAAGGGCACGGCGTCTGGTACTGGGCCTCGCCCATCGAAGCCAGGATGTGCGAGCGACAGGAGGTCGTTGTCGTGGGTGGCGGCAACTCAGCAGGTCAGGCCGCTGATTATCTTTCTAAGCATGTATCCAAAGTATGGATGCTGGTTCGCGGTGCCAGCCTCGCCGCCAGCATGTCGAAATATCTGATCGACCGCCTGGAAGCGATCCCCAACATCGAGATTCGAAAGCTCACCGAGATCATCGGAGTGACGGGTACCCCGGAGTCCGGCCTGCAGTCCGTAACGTGGTGCCAGCGTGACACGAACCAACAGGAAACGCGGCCGATCCGCCATGTGTTCCTATTCCTGGGCGCGGTTCCAATCACAGAATGGCTGGCACATTGCGGCGTCGCGCTTGATCACCATGGATTCGTGACGACGGGCAAGGATGGCCGCATGCCGTTGGAGAGCAGCGTGCCCGGGGTTTTCGCGATTGGAGATGTTCGCTCCGGATCGGTCAAGCGCGTGGGCGCCGCCATCGGCGAGGGCGCCGCGGCGGTTCCCCAGATTCACGCTTTCCTTGCTCGCCAGGGACAGCCGGGTTATCACGCACTTGCGCAACACTGATTCACCTCCCTCTTCCAGCGAGCGCGGCGGATAAGCCTTGCCATCCCTGCGCCGCGACGCCGGCGCAAGCGCCGCAATGCCGATCAAATTCGCGTGGCGTAGTACTCCACCACTCGCTGCAGGTCCACAGGAAAGGGTGGCGCGCCCTGGTCCGGCAGCGCCTTGACGGTCGCCACTCGCCTTTCGGGGTCCACTGCAAGCCAGTCGGGACGCGTGAGTGCCGGATTCTGTAGCGCGTCAAGAATCACAGGGTGCTCACGGCTACGCTCACGCGCCGCGATGACATCGCCCGCGCGTACCCGCAGGGACGGGATCGTGACGACGCGGTCGTTTACGCTGATGTGGCGGTGTCGCACGAGCTGTCGTGCAGCCGGAATCGACGGCGCCAGTCCCGCGCGGAATACCACATTGTCCAGCCGCCGTTCCAGCAGCTCGACCAGCTTGGCGCCCGTGGACAGTGTGCTGCGCCGCGCTTCGAGAACCGCGCGGCGAAGATCGCTTTCATTCAGCCCGTAGTTGAGTCGCAGCTTCTGCTTCTCCAGGAGCTGCCTGCCGAAATCGGAGATGCGGCGGCCCGCCTTGCGCGGACCATGCTGGCCCGGAGGATACGGCCGCTTCTCGATCGACTTGCGAGACAGCCCGGGAAGATTCAACCCGAGCGCGCGCATGCGCTTGAGGCGAGGACCAGGCCTGCTCATGCCGACCTTCCCTCGTCAAACGTACTCGACGTGCCCAAGCGATCGTCTCGCTCGCGCAACAGCCAGTACACGATTCCCAGCACGAAGGTGGCGCCCGCAAGCGCTGCAACAGAGGCCGCGCTGGTCTGATCCGTGTCCAGGATGATGAATTTTCGGCTGAGCGCGAGGAGAGCGACAAGAACCACCGTCTTCACCCGGATAATGTGCTCTCTCCGCGCCGCGACACGGATAATCGAATGCTTGAACTCCATCGCGATCAGCAGTGTCATGATCGCGCCGAACAATGCCTGGAAGACGCTATGGTCCAGGATGTTGAGAGCGCCGCCGATTAACAGCGGCAATACCTGGAGAACCAGTTGAACGAGCGCAATAGCGACGAGGATCGCTATGATGGTACTGAGCACCAGAGCGACGATTTGCTCGAAGCGCTCGTACGCCGTCATCACCGGCCAATGACGGCGAGTCTCCGCCAATAATTCGTCCAGAAGATTGCGGTCGGCTTCTATCTTCATCTTCCGGGTGTTGTCAGCCACTGACGGTCATTCCAGAGCCTTGCATACCGCTCAGTTCCGCGGCGCCGCACGGTGTTGTGTTTACTGATAATCAGCCTTGCGACCTCCACTGTCTTTGCCATTCACGGCGATGGTGGTGTCGCCCGCTCCGACCCCTGGCATTGGATGAATGTAGTTGCCGCGGGAGATCAGCTGGGGTACGACCCGGTTTACGGTATCAACGGGCACGGCGAAGCCGACGCCGGCATAAGCGCCCGAAGGGCTATAGATCGCGGTATTGACGCCAATCAAGCGGCCGGCGGAATCGAGCAGCGGCCCCCCTGAATTGCCCGGGTTGATCGCGGCGTCGGTTTGGATGAGGTGCTCGATCACGCTGCGCGCGTCCTCGGTCGGGATCGACCGGTCGAGCGCCGAGACGACCCCAGTGGTGAGCGACCAGTCGAGCCCGAACGGGTTTCCGATCGCGAAGACTTTCTGCCCGACCTTGAGCTCCCCGCTCGAGCCCACGGGCAAGGGTGTCGGAAGGCTGCCCGAGATCCGGATGCGCAGCACCGCAAGGTCATGCAACGGGCTTGCGCCCACCAGAGCGGCCCCGTATTCGCGTCCATCGTTCAGTCGCACACGCGCTTCGGCATTGCCGACCACATGAAAATTCGTGACCACATGCCCGATTTCATCCCAGAGGAACCCGGAGCCGGTGCGCGACCAAAGGTCCAGCACGCGCTCCGTAGTGGTGATGTAGACGACAGAGCCTCTCGATTTTTCGAAGAGCTCGATTGTGCTTTTCTCCTCGTCCGCCAGATCGCCACGCGCTTCCACGAGGCGCGGAGCGGCGCCAAGGCCGATGAACGCGCGCTCCCTCCATGATGGAGCCTGCCACGCGTTCACGATCGTGATGGCAACCACGGTCACCCACAGGACCCTCGAAAGAAAGCGGTCGTGACGTACAGCCATGGCGCTGTTTCTCCTCGAAACCGTTCTTAACCCCCACCGAATGGAACGGTGGGGGAAGCCTGGTCACGGTTCTCAGGCGGCCTGCTTCGGCTTCGGCTGTGCGGCGGCCTTTTCCGGTGCAGCCTTTTGCGGAGCCTGCTTCTCGATACGGACCTCCTTTTTCGCCTTGTCGTAGGTCATCATGATGCGATCGCCCGGGGACACCTCCCCTTTCAGCATCGCCTCGGCGAGCTTGGCTTCGACTTCGAAGCGTATCGTGCGCTTGAGCATCCGCGCGCCGAATTCCGGGTCGTAACCCACCAACGCGAGGTGCTCGACCAACAACTGGTCGAACTCGACCTGCACCTCCTGCGCCGCCACAGTTCTTGCGACGCGCTTCAACTGCAGCCCTACGATGGCGCGTATCTCCTCCCGGCCGAGCGCGCGGAACACGACGATTTCATCCACGCGGTTCAAGAATTCCGGCCGGAAACTGCGCTTCAGCAGGTCCATTAGTCTCGCCCGCAGCGCCTGATAGTCGAGCTGCTCCTCGGGCGGAGCGGCGAGATTCCGCTGGATCAGGTCCGAGCCGAGGTTGCTGGTGGAGATCAGGATGGTGTTGGTGAAATCCACCACACGCCCCTTCCCGTCGGTGAGCCGTCCCTCGTCGAAGAGCTGCAGCAGCGTGTTGTGCACTTCCTGGTGCGCCTTCTCGATCTCGTCGAGCAGTATCACGCTGTAGGGCCGGCGCCGCACGCGCTCAGTCAATTGCCCGCCTTCTTCGTAGCCGACATAGCCGGGTGGCGCGCCGATCAGGCGCGCCACCGTGTGGCGCTCGGCGTACTCGCTCATGTCGATGCGCACGAGCGCGTCCTCGTTGCCGAATACCGTGGCTGCGAGCGCCTTGGCGAGCTCGGTCTTGCCCACGCCCGTGGGGCCGAGAAACAGGAACGTTGCGATCGGTTTGCCCTTCTCAGTAAGGCCCGCTCGCGCGAGGCGCACTGCCTCGGCGACTGCGTGGACCGCTTCCTCCTGGCCCACCACGCGCTCGCGCAGCCGGTCTTCCAGCTTCAGCAGCTTTTCACGTTCCTCGGCTGTCAATTCCGAAACGGGTATACCGGTCAGGTTGGCGACGATCTGCGCGATGTCCTCGGCGGTCACCTCCTTCGACGTGGTGCCGCGCTGCTTTTTCCATTTTTCCATCGCATCGGCAAGCTGCTTTTCCTTGGTCTTGATGCGATCCTCGAGCTGCTTCGCCTTGTCGTACTGCCTGGCCGCACTGGCGGCATCCTGCTCCTGCCTCAGACGGCGGATCGCGTTCTCGATGTCCTGCATCTCCGGCGGACGCGAGCTGGTGGCGATACGCACCCGCGCCGCGGCCTGGTCGACTAGGTCGATTGCCTTGTCCGGCAGGTAGCGGCCCGCCATGTAGCGGGCGGAGAGCTTCGCCGCTGCCTGAATCGCCGCCTCAGTGATCTTGACCTTGTGGTGTGCTTCCAGCCGGTCGCGGAGTCCTCGCAGGATCTCGATGGTTTCCTCGACGCTGGGCTCGTTGATCATGAGCGGCTGGAAGCGGCGCTCGAGCGCTGCGTCTTTCTCGATGTGTTTCTGGTACTCATTGAGCGTCGTTGCGCCGATGAGATGCAGTTCTCCCCGGGCGAGTGCCGGCTTGAAGACGTTTGCGATATCGAGGCCGCCCTCGCCGGACTGTCCCGCGCCGACGATGGTGTGCAGCTCGTCGATGAAGAGAATCAGATGCTGCTGGTTCTCGATGATCTCGTCCAGCGTATCCTTCACCCGCTCTTCGAACTCCCCGCGGTACTTGGAGCCTGCGACCAGGCTGTTGACGTTCAATTCGACGACGCGCTTGCCACGCAGCACCTCGGGCACCTGGTCCTGAACGATACGTTGCGACAGGCCTTCGACGATCGCTGTCTTGCCTACACCGGGCTCACCGATAAGCGCGGGGTTATTCTTCTTGCGTCGCGACAGCACCTCGATGGTCGTCTCGATCTCCTTTGCACGGCCGATGACCGGGTCAAGCTTGCCCTCGCGCGCGAGCCCGGTGAGGTCCCGGCCGAACTTGTCGAGATTGGGCGTTGCGCTGCGCTGGCGAACCTTGCCTTCTTCCGCGCCCTGGCCGACGACCTTGACGGTCTTCTGCCTGAGCGCGTTCGGCGTGAGGCCGTACTTGCGCAGCAATTCCCCCGCATAACCGTCCTCTTCCTCGGCCAGCCCGATCAGGATGTGCTCGGGCCCGACGTAGCTATGCCCCAGCTCGCGCGAGGCGACGAGTGCGTGCTCGAGCGCGCTCTTCGCGCGCGGGGTGACGCCGATTTGCACCGCGGCGGACGAGCCGGGCTTGTAGTCGCCGCGCGGCGCATTCTCCTCGATGTTGCGCTTGAGATCGTCGGGCGAGACCTTGAACTCGCGAAGGATCTCCTGCACGACGTCGTTGTCGGCCAGCGCGAGCAGCAGGTGTTCGGTGTCCACCTCGTTCCTGCCGAAGTCGAGCGCCTTGTTGGCCGCCTGCTGCAGCAGCCCGCTCGCTGACTCGCTCAGGAAGGACTGCAGGTCGACCGCCTCGCGCGCACGGCCGCGGCGCGCCGATTGCGGCGCCCGCTGCCCGGCTCCCATATCCTCGAACGCCGGCCAGGTATCGCCGAACATCCGGTCGAAAATACTGCCGCCGAACAGGGACTCGAGAGGCGAGCGCCATTGCTGCCGGCTCGCATTCAACTGGGCATAGTGTTCGTCGCACAGCGCTAACTGACGGCGCTTGCCGTTCTCGGTTATGGTGACCTGGGTGGTCGCCGGTTTTCCACACACAACGCACTTGGCCATAGTCAGTTCCTCAGTAGCTTGGTTTGATCCGTACTTGATCTCGAATGTTTACTTGATCTCGATCCGCCGGGCGCCGGGTTTGTCTGCCGTGCTCTTTGGCAGGCGCACCGTCAGCACTCCGTTTTCGAACTTTGCCTCGGCGCCTTTGATGTCCACACCTTCGGGAAGCGGGATTACGCGCTGGAAGCTGCCGAACGCGCGCTCGACGCGGTAGCAGCCCTGTTCCTCGGTCTCCGACTCGAGCTTCTTCTCGCCGCGCAGCACGATCGCATCATCTTCGAGGATGATCTCCACGTCCTTGCGATCCATGCCGGGAAGCTCGGCGATGACACGCAGCGCGTCGCCATCGTCCACCACGTCGAGGCGCGGTAGAAAAGTGCCGGGGCTGAAGTCGCCAAACCAGCGCTCCAGCCCCGCGCCGCTGAAGGGATCGCGCATCACGCTGAACGGATCGCGCATCATCATGTCCTGCATCATGCGCAGCGGCTGCGCCATGAGCGCGTCCGGCCAGGCTGCCGGCATGTTGCCGGCCGCAGCCAGTCCCGTCTGCGACGGCTCGTTGCGCCGCTCTCCGGCCGACCTGCGCAGGAATCTGAAGGGATTCCACTTTCCGACGTCCAGTTTCATCATGATCTCCTTCGGATAATGTTTACCGGTGCAAGAATGCTCGCCCCGGGCAAAACGAAGAGGTGCTCCCGTCCGTCAGTGTTGCCTCACCGCTTCCCGCCGCGGTCTTCGGCCTGACGCCTTGGCCAATGCCCTGGCGCGGAGGGCTACGGCGAGCAGCAATATGCCAATCAGGATGGCATAAGCGCTGATCAGCCAAACGAGGGCGAGCGCGCCTGCGCCCGGGAAAAGGAAAACGAGGATGCCGAACACGATCGAAACGATGCCAGCCGCCACCATCAGCCACTCGCCGCGAATCACCTTGCGCAGCTGGATTGCCAATGCGATGTGCAGGACCCCGTTTACCAGCGCGTTCGCACCCATGAGCAACACGAGCACAAGCGCCGTCAGATCGGGATGCAGCACGGCGATCACGCCGGCCGCAATGCTGGAGAGTCCGAGCAGAAGCAGGAGCCACCAGTACTCTTCGCGCCTGCGGTTTCTCACCACGCCGACCACGGTCATCACACCGGCGATCAACGCGTAGGCCGCGAACAGCGCGACCAGCCACAGGAGCGTGATGTCGGGCCACAGCAGCGCGAGGATGCCGAACGCGAGCGCGCAGGCGCCTTGCAGTGCAAGGACCCACCAGGTTCGGGAAATCAGATCTTCCATGTATAAATGTTCCGCTCGAATATCCTAAAGCTTACGCACAGGTGCCCTGACCATTCTTCCCCGCCCTTGCGGATGCGTGACGGATTCCTGCTGATCGCGGCCATCCGTTCTGGTAGCGCATGAAGTGCTTGTAGAGCTGAACCGGATGGGAGATCGGTAACGGCAAGACGGCCCGTGCCGGCCGAACGATGAAGGTGTGCATCTCGTCCGGTGAGGTTCCGGCGTGAGCGCCGTGTTCGGGTATATACGACACATGGCCCTTGGGGGCGTCGGTGCCGTAGATGACGAGATCCCCTGCGCTTGGCATGGCCATCAGGTCGACGATGCCTTGCACGACGGTGGCGGAATCCTCGCGCCCCGCAAACGGGCCGGGCTCCGAAGCGCGCAACACATGGCGCTCCCCTTGCCAGAAACATACCGGGCCGTTCGTCGAGCGGGCCAGGACATAGCCTATGCCGAGGCTGCGCGACAACTTTTCCGGCAGCTCCGGAAACTTCCGATCTATCGCTTCGATGTCAAGCGGGGCGGCGGTATCCAGCGCATAGAGAAACGCATTGGGTCCCGCGGCAATCACGCGCACGCCATCTTGCTCGTAAGCTTGCGGATCGCGCTGGCGGAAATAGTCCTCGTCGATATAGTTCATGAAACGCTGGAACATGCCGGCGGTACCCTTGCGGCGCGTGTGGATTCCACGTGTGAGGCCGTGGTTCGGGTTTTGAGGTACGTCCGCTCCGACGGGATGGAGGAACTCGTCGAAGATCCAGCGCTCCAGGCGCCGGCCCCTGCTCAGCTCCCGGTAGGGCGTGCACGGAGCCTGTCCGTGATCGGCCAAAATATAGGCGTCGTAGTCGTGCTCGGGCACGCGCCGCATGACGCGCCAGAGCTGGCGTATTGCGCGGTCCACTCCGCGGAGAGCCTGCACCACGCGGCGACTGTTCGGGCCGTAGGCATGCGCGGCCTCGTCATAATCCAGGTAATTGACGTAGATGACGGGCACGCCTGCGTAAAGGTCGCGGGATACCGCCATCGTGAAAAAATTGCGGATCCAGATCCCCATCCCGACCTTCAGCCACAACCAGCGCCAGCCGCGCCGCGCGCGGCGGCGGGGATGGGCGACGAAGCGCGGCACGGCCCGCGCAATCTCATAGAGCGTCAGCGCGAGGTTCTTTCCGGCCACCCACGCAACGACGAAGTATGGCGACAACGCGGACAGTATTCCCCGGCCGCTCGGCTTCGTCAGGCTGGCAAACGTGAAGAAATTGTTTTCCGCGCCCCCGGTAAAGCAGCAGCCGTACGCGCTGCCGCCTTGCAGGATGCCGCGCCGGTCGGCGGAATGCTTGCCTTCAACCCATGCCGCGTGGCCGGACCGCGGGAAGTGTATGTCGCCCCGTCGCTCGCGGTTGTAATAGTGGAACCCCGGGATGTCCGGACGGACGCCGTAGAAAGCTGCCATCTGGAAGGCTGGCGTCGAGGTGGGCAAGCCCACCGACATGGGCTCGAGATGATAGCGGCCGCTCTCGATCAGTCGCCTGACGAAGGGCATGCGCTTCGACGTGAGCGCCTGTTCGAAACGGGAGCGCGACAGACCGTCGATCTGCACGATCAGCAACCGGCGATGCGTGACGGGCGGCGAGGCGCCGCGGCGCAGTCGCCGCACGAGAAGATCGCTCGCGCGCTGAAGAGAAAGGACAAGATCGTCCGGAGACATTGCTGTCGAACGCTGCGCGCCTACTTCGTCCGCGGCACGCTATCCTCCGCTCTTCCACGCGAGCGTCGGCCGATGGCGTTCACGATGCACCCGCAGCGGCAAGCGGAACGCCGGAGCGCTTCAATAGATCGAGCAGTTCGCCACGCAGGAGGTCGAGGTCTCGGTCCAACAGTGTCTCTTTCTCCAGGAGCCGCTTCGCACCGGTCTCGAGCACCTTGCGTCCGCGTGTGAGGATGCCGGACGCCGAGTCGTACGCTCGTCGGACGGCCTCTCGCACCGCCTCGTCGATCTGCCGCGCGGTTTCCTCGCTGTAGCGACGCTCGCCCGGCGGCGGCTGCGTCGGCGTGCCGAGGAAGAGATTGCGGCGCTCGTCCTCATACGCGACGAGACCGAGCCGCTCGTGCATGCCGTAGCGCAAGACCATGGCGCGGGCGATGTCGGTCGCCTTCGCGAGGTCGTCGGCGGCCCCGGTGGACGGACGCCCGAAGACCAGCATTTCGGCGGCGCGCCCGCCGAGTAGCACCGCCATCTTGTTCTCCATTTCCTCGCGCGTCATGAGAAAACGGTCCTCGGTCGGGCGCTGGAGGGTGTATCCCAGAGCGCCGACGCCGCGCGGGATGATCGAAATCTTGTGAACCGGATCGGCGCCCGGCAGCGCCATCGCCACCAGCGCGTGACCCATCTCGTGGTGGGCGACGACCTTGCGCTCGGTTTCGCTGAGCACGCGATGTCTTTTTTCCAGGCCGGCCACGATGCGCTCCACGGCCGCGGTGAAATCCTCCATCGTTACCGCCTCGGCGCCGCGCCGCGTGGCGAGCAGCGCCGCTTCGTTCACCAGGTTGGCGAGATCCGCTCCGACGAACCCGGGCGTGATCGCTGCGATCTGCTCGAGGTTCACGTCCGGGGCGAGCTTGACCTTGCGCGCGTGCACCTGGAGGATCTGCAGGCGTCCCTTCTTGTCCGGACGGTCGACCGCCACCTGACGGTCGAAACGGCCGGCGCGCAGCAGCGCTGGATCGAGGATCTCGGGCCGGTTGGTCGCGCCAAGGATCACGACGCCCACTGACGGGTCGAAGCCGTCCATTTCGGAGAGCAGCTGGTTCAGCGTCTGTTCCTTCTCGTCGTGACCACCGATGGCATAGGCACCGCGCGCGCGCCCCAGCGCATCGAGCTCGTCGATGAAGATGATTGCGGGCGCGCGCGCCCGCGCCTGCTCGAATAGATCGCGCACACGCGCCGCGCCGACACCGACGAACATCTCCACGAACTCCGCACCGTTGGTGGAGAAAAAGGTGACCCCCGCCTCGCCGGCCACCGCACGGGCGAGAAGGGTCTTGCCGGTGCCCGGTGGACCCACCAGGAGAATTCCCTTGGGCACACGCGCCCCGAGACGGCTGTAACGCGCCGGGTTCTTGAGAAATTCCACGACTTCCTGCAGCTCCACTTTGGCCTCGTCCACGCCCGCCACGTCGGCGAAGGTCACGCCCGTGGATTTCTCCATCATCACCTTGGCCCGGCTTTTGCCGATCGACATGAACCCGCCCATGCCCTGCTTCTCCGCGAAGCTGCGGAACAGGAAGTACCAAACGGCGAAGAACACCAGGGCGGGCGCAACCCACGAAATGACGGCCGTCAGGAGGTTGCTCTCGTGCTCGCGGGTGTACGGCACGTTGAAACGGGAGAGCCGCTCGGCCAGATCCGGCTCCACCAGGTTGGCCGCGATCACGCGCTTGCCTTGCTCCGTCGGTTTCTTGAGGTGCCCGACGATACGGCGCTCGGTCAGCACCACGCGCTCGACTCGACCTTGTTCGAGCGCGCGCTCCAACTCGCTATAGGGAACGACTTCCGTTACGCGCGCCTCGCTTAGCCAGGACTGGAACAGCAGCAGCGCGATCACCGAGAAAATCAGGTAACTGACGTTCCATTGTGCTTCTTTCTTGTTCATGCTCTGGCGCGCCGTTGAGGAGCTGAGTCGGACGACGCCTCGGCGGTATGCCTCGCCGGACAGTTCATCCGGAATACGCGCGGCGTGAGGCCGGTATGGCGGTGAAACACCCCCGTGAAATGCCCCTGGGTCTGAAAGCCGACTCGAGCTGCCACTTCAATGAGAGGAAGCGTGCTCTCCGTCAACAAGCGCTTCGCCTGCTCCACGCGCAGCTCGGTGAGGTACGCGTGCGGAGATCGGCCAGTGGCCTGCTTGAACATGCGCGAGAAATGGAAAGTGCTCATGTGGACAACGCCGGCCAATTGCTTCAGGCGGAGTCCTTCCGCTAGATGGGCGTTGATGAAGCTCTGCACCCGGGCGAGCTTGTGGGGGGGTAGCCCGGCGCACGGCGGCAGTGCGGGCGCTCCTCCGCAGTACGTCTTCGCGAGGTGGATCGCGACCATTGCTGCCATGCATTCGAGATAGGCGGCGTTGGGGCGCCGCCGCGAGTGGACTTCGCTGCGCAGCGCGTTGCCGATCTCTCTCATCAAAGGGTCCGCGGCGGCGGCATAACGCTCGACCCGTGGTGGAATTTCGGCCGTGGTGACCGCTTCGCCGCCCAGCACCTCCCGCGCCTTGCGCTCGAAGTAGGCGCGGTCGAGAGCGATGACCATGGTGCAGGCCTCCGGATCGCCGGGTATGAGGATCTCTATATCTTCGGACCCCGGCTGCCGTGCCGGATCGACGGCCCGCCCCGAACACCAGACACTCATCACCGCACAGCGCGCGCCCGAAGCCACGCTCGAAACCCGGGTTACGCCGAGAGCGTGACGCCGGTCAGCAGGTATTTCCTGATGTTCCAGTTTCATGGACGGTCTACCATGGGCCTGCACGCGCATAGGCTAGAAGGCGGCTTGCATGGAATCCATTAGACGATGGTGTTAGGCATTTACGCTCTCCGAACAAGAGGCGGCGGCCCGCATGCGAAAAGACCGCCTCTCATAAGGACGATCTCGTTCTTAAACGGTTCCCCCGGCGAAGCGAGCGCCCGACGTTCTAGCCGGTATCGCAACGGTACGACGCCGAGGCCCAGGCGCACTCATCGCCTGGTGGAGTCAGAAAGCTGCTCGAATATGCGCGCCAGTTCCACCAACGACGCGGCTTTCATCTTGCGCATGAGGTGCCCGCGGTGAACTTTGACAGTGATTTCGCTGATGCCCAGCGTAGCGGCAACTTGTTTATTCGGCATGCCGTGGGCGACCAGAGGCAGCACCTCACGCTCCCGATCGGTGAGCGTTGCGTAACGGCCGCGAATGTCTGTCAGTGCCGCCCGATCCCGTTTCTCCGCGCGATTCCGTTCCAACGCCTGCTGGATCGCGTCCAGGAGGTCCTGTTCCCGGAACGGCTTTGACAGGAATTCGACGGCTCCGGCTTTCATGGCGCGTACAGCCATCGGGATATCACCGTGGCCGGTGATGAAGATAATGGGTACGCCTTCCTCCGATGCGGCCATCTCCCGCTGCAGGTCAAGCCCGCTCAAGCCGGGCATGCGCACATCGAGCACGAGGCAGGCGGGCACTTCCGGCTTCGGGTAGCGCAGGAATTCCTCCGCGAACGGGAAAGTCCTGACATGAAGTCCAACAGACCGCAACAGACTGCTCAATCCCTCACGCACGGATGGATCGTCGTCGACGATGAACACCAGAGGGTCGGCCGCCGGCTTCATGGTGTGGCCGGCACAGCGAGCGGGACCGTGAACTGAAAAGTCTCGCCGGGACCTTCGTTTGGCGTTGTCCACAGCCGCCCGCGGTGAGCCTCGATAATGGAGCGGCTGACCGCGAGCCCCATTCCCATGCCGCCCGGTTTGGTCGTATGAAAGGCATCGAACACCTCTTCCCGACGCCCTGGATCGAGCCCTATACCCGAATCGCACACCGCGACGCGCACCGTCTCCGCGCCACAGCGCGCTATTTCCACTCGCATCATGCGCGGACGCTCCGTTACCGGCTCCATCGCTTCCACGGCGTTCATCACCAGATTCAGCACGACCTGCTGCAGCTGTATCCGATCGCCCAGCACCGGTGGCAAGTCGGCGGACGCCGTAAGACTCAAGTGGACGCCGTGAGCGCGGATTTCCCCCTGCGTCATGTCCATCGCTTCGCGGACGATCTCTTCGATATCGAGCGGCGCAAGGCGCGATTCTCCCCTTTTCAGAAACGCGCGGATGCGGGAAACCACCTGGCTTGCGCGGTTCGCGTCGCGAACGATGCGCTCTGCCGATTGACTCGCTTCCCGCAGGTTTGGCGGATCCGCAGACAGCCAATGTGCGCACGCATGACCATTCGCGACTATCGCGGCGAGCGGCTGGTTTACTTCGTGCGCGATGGATGCCGCGAGTTCGCCCATCGCTGTCACGCGCGTCACATGCGCAAGTTCGGTCCGCGCCTTGTGCAACGCTTCCTCGGCCTGATGGCGCTCCTCGATATCGGTGCTGGTTCCGCACCATTCGACCGGTCGGCCTTGCCCGTCTCCCACCGCCACCCCACGGCACATGAAGCGCCGGTAGCGGCCGTCACGCCCGCGCAAGCGCTGCTCCATCTGGTACCCCGTTCCCTGCGTCCGGACCATTTCCCACGCCGCCTTGACGCGCGCCACATCATCGGGGTGCAGCGCCGCCCAGCCGCCGGAGCGCAATTCTTCATCCGTGAGGCCCGTATACTCGCTCAGCCGTCGATTCCAGTAGGCCGCGGTGCCATCCGAACGAACGCACCAGACGTGGTGCGGGATCGATTCTGCGAGCAGGCGAAAGCGCAGCTCGCTCTCGACGAGTTCTTTCTCGGC
>CAMPGR010000092.1 GCA_946885605.1 uncultured Pseudomonadota bacterium | reverse complement strand
TCAGTCATTTCTACGACGCTCGTTAGATACGCTGCACGCCGGCGCGGCCGTCTTCTACTGCGAACGAGGCGAGCGTGCGGATGCGGGAGTCGGGATCGTGCGCGTCATCCAGCGTGCGCATGTGGGCGACACAGCGCCGCGTGGAAAGCTCCATCGCCGTATAGCCGCGGCGCGTGGGATCGGCATACCTGATGTGCGGATTCTCGGCCGCCCAGGCTTCGATGCGGGCGCGCGGGTGGCCGTAGGAAGTGATGGAGGTCGTCACGAATTCGCTCGCCACGACCGGCGCGCGCGGATCGTCGAAATCCACGCGCAAGTCGGCCGCGATGGCGGTGTGCAGGTCGCCGCCGAGCACCACGGGATTGGACACGCGTTGATGCCGGATGTGCGAAAGCAGACGCGACCGGGCGTCGGGGTAGCCATCCCATCCATCGGTCCAGAACGCCTGGCCTTCTCCCGGCATGCGATCCACCTGCGCCATCAGCGTCTGCTGGGCGATCAGGTTCCATCGCGCCTGCGAGGCGGCAAGCCGGTCGAGCAGCCAGCGCTCCTGTGCGGCCCCGAGCAGCGTTCGCCCCGGGTCGAGGCGCGCGTCGCAGGCATCGACCACGTTGCTGCCGCCGCGCCCCGGACGAGGGCAAGCCTGCGGCGCGCGATACTGGCGCCCATCGAGCACGAAAAACCGGGCGAGTGCGCCGAAACGGTTCGACGCGTAGATGCGCATGTCGCTGCCCCGCGGCCGGGCTGAGGCGGGCAGCGGCATGTGCTCGTAATACGCTTGGTATGCGGCGAGCCGGCGCTTGCGGAACAGGCCGGGCGGCACGCGATCCTGGGAATGGTCCGCCGCGTAGTCGTTCTGCACTTCGTGGTCGTCCCAGGTCACGATCCAGGGAAAGGCCGCATGCGCCGCCTTCAGATCGCGGTCGGTCTTGTAGAGCGCATGGCGCTTGCGGTATTCCTCGAGTGTGACGGGCGCTTCCGCCTCGTGGTGGCGTATGAGCTTGCGTCCCCACGAGGATTCGTAGATGTAGTCGCCGAGGTGAAGCACGAGATCGAAGTCCTCCGCCGCCATGTGGCGATAAGCCGCAAAGTAGCCTTGCTCGTAGTGCTGGCACGAGGCGATCGCGAACCGCATGCGCTCGACCGCGGCGCCGTGTGCGGGCGTCGTGCGCGTGCGTCCCGTCGGACTCGTGGCGCCGCCTGCATGAAAGCGATACCAGTACCAGCGCCCTGGCTCAAGCCCGCTCGCTTCCACGTGCACCGAGTGCGCGTATTGCGGCGTCGCGATGTGCTCGCCTTTCGCCACGATGTTCCGGAAGGCTTCATCGGCCGCAATTTCCCAGCCGACGCGCATTGCCTCCGGCGGCATGCCGCCGCCGTGCAGCGGTCGGGGCGCAAGCCGCGTCCACAGCACCATGCCATCGGGCTGCGGATAGCCGGAGGCGACACCAAGCGTGAACGGGTCGTCGCCGAAACGCGGCTTCGCGAGCACGCGGCGCCCGTGTGCGGCACCGAGTGCAATGGCGCCGGAGGCGGCGAGCAAAAAGGTGCGGCGCGATATTGCCATGGTATTGAGCAGGAGTGTCCGTATAAGCAGGAGTGTCCGTATATAACGCGGCGCGATGACGATTCGCTGACACGGCGCCTGCGTGTACATCCTCTATACTTTCACAGTTGCCTCCCTCATATCGATCTCAATTGCCGCGATCGCTCAATATCATCGGCCCCGGCAGGGTGGGGCGCACCCTCGCCACGCTCTGGCATCGCGCCGGGGTCTTCGCCATCCAGGACGTGCTGTCTCGCACGCCGGATAGCGGGCGCACCGCCGTGGCGTTCATAGGCGCCGGTACTTCGGTGGCTGCTGTCGCGGACATGCACCCTGCGGAGGTTTGGCTCGTCGCCACTCCGGATGACAGGATTGCAGCGAGCGCCGCGGCGCTCGCTGAACGCGGGGGGCTGCGCGCTGGCGACATCGTATTCCACTGCAGCGGAGCGTTGTGTTCAGCGGAATTGCATCCGGCATCCGGGTGCGGCGCGCATCTGGCAAGCGTACATCCCGTGAAGAGCTTCGCAGATCCGGCGGCTGCCGTGGAGAGTTTTGCCGGGACGTGGTGTGCGGCGGAAGGCGATACGCTGGCGCTCGCGGCGCTCGAGCCCGCGTTCGCCCGTATCGGCGCACGGGTGAGGCGAATCGAGCCGGGATCGAAGCTTCTCTACCACGCCGGCAACGTGTTCGCAAGTAATTATCTCGTTGCGCTCATGGAGGCGGCGCTGCGCTGCTACGCGCTTGCCGGAATATCAGCCGAAGATGCGCGCGCCATGGTCGAGCCGCTCGCACGCGAGACCATCGGGAATATTTCGGGCCTCGGCACCACGACGGCGCTGACCGGCCCCATTGCGCGCGGCGACAGCACATTGGTCGCGCGGCAGCTCGCCGCACTGGAAAAGACCGACGCCCGCATGGCGGCGGTGTATCGCCAACTTGCCGCGATCGCGGTAGAGCTTGCACGCGAGAAGGGCGAGGCGGGAGCTTCGGCGCTCGAGGCGATACAGGGACTGCTGGCGAGCGCTTCGCCGGCACCGCGCGGCGGTTCCGGCGTTTAGAATTCCCCACGAATTCACATTGGAGAGCCTATGAACAAGCCCCTCACCGGCAGCGCGCCGGAATTACGCGACGCACACGATTCCGCACCGCTCACGATCGGGCGCATCGAAGCAATTCCCGTTGCGCTGCCCCTCAGCAAGCCGGTCGTGATGGCGGGCGAGCGCATCGAGGACGCGTTCAACCTCATCGTGCGCGTCGAAGCGGAGAATGGGCTCACGGGGTGGGGCGAAGCGGCATCCGCGCCGCTCATGTCAGGCGATGTGTTGCCCGGCATGGTGGCGGCCGTGAACGACTACCTCGCCCCGCTCGTCAAGGGCGAGGACGCCCTGCGGCGCGCAGAGCTTGCCCAGCTCTGCGCGCGCGCGCTCCTGCACAATACCGGCGCGAAGTGCGCGGTCGATATGGCGATCAACGATCTCGTCGGCCGGCATCTCGATGTCTCGCTCGCCGATCTCTTCGGAGGTGCGCTGCGCGGGACGATGCAACCGATGTATCTCCTCGGAAATCCGAAGATCGAGGACGATATCGCGGAAGCGAAGCGCAAGCTCGACGAGGGCTGGTCGTTCTTCAAGCTGAAGATCGGCATCAAGCCGCCGCTCGAGGAGGCGCGCGCCGCGGTGGAAATCCGCCGCGCGCTGGGCGACGACGTTGCACTTTGCGCGGATGCGAACATGGGCATGACATTCGCCGATGCGCGGCTCTTTGCGGAACGGGCCGTGGAGGCGAATCTGTTGTTCATGGAGCAGCCGCTGCACAGCGACGACGTGGACGGCATGGCAGCGCTCGCACGGGCGAGCCCCATCCCGCTCAACGGCGACGAGTCGATCGGAAGCGTGGCGAGCCTGCTCGCCCTCCACCGGAGCGGGGCGATTCAGGGCGCGAACATCAAGACGATCAAGATGGGCGGAGTGAGCGCGGCGGTGCATGCCATGTCAGTCTGCGGGGCGCTGGGACTCAGCATCAATCTTGCGGGCAAGGTCGCCGAGTCGAGCATCGCCGCGGCCGCGATCGTGCAGCTGGGCGCCGTCGCGCCGAATCTCGACTGGGGCCTCAACATCACCAATCATTACCTCGCGGAAGACGTGACCGATGCGCCGCTTCGAATCGTGAAGGGGACCGTGCAGCGTCCGCGTGGGCCGGGGCTGGGCGTTGCGGTCAGTGAAGAGCGTGTGAACCGCATGCGGGTGAAGTGATCCGCGCCACTGTTCGCGCAACCCGCGCGCTATGCGTGGCGGCGCGCGATGGCCTCGGCGATCGCGGCGTTGTCCCACTCCGCCTCGCCGTGCTGCACGCAGTCTTCCAGCATGCGGGCGTAGAGGTTTGCGAAAGGAAGTTCCTGTCCGAGCGTCTGCGCCTGCGCGAGCATGAGCCGAAAATCCTTCAGGCTCTGATCGACGCGGCTCTGCGGCTTGGCGTAGTCTCGGCGCGCCATGAGCGCGCCCTTTACGTCCATTACCTGCGAATACGCCGCCGAGCCTCGCGCGACTTCAAGAAATGCAGAGCGGTCGAGCCCGAGGCGCTCCGCAAAGACGAGCCCTTCGGCGAGCGCTGCGCGGTTGAGCCCGAGGATCAAGTTGACGGCGAGCTTGGCGCGCGAGCCGTTGCCCACGCCGCCGAGGTAGTGGCGGCGCGGGCATATCGCATCGAGCACGGCCACCGCCTCATCCATCACCGCGCGTTCGCCTCCGACCAGGCCGACGCCGTTGCCTACGCTCACTTGCCGGCTCGTCCCCGAGATCGGAACTTCGAGCAGGTGAACGCGGGACGCCACGCGCGCTGCGAGCGCCGCAAGCCGGTCGGGATCGCAGGTGCTGACGCAGATCACCGTGCGCGAGTCGCCTTCCGCTGCGCTATCCACCACGCCGCCGGCTCCCGCGACGACTTGTTCCGCCTGTTCAGTATTGAACACTGCGACGATGACCGTCTTGCACGCGCGCACGAGTTGCGACAGCGCTGGCGAAGCCCGCACGCCGGTTTTCGCGATGGCATCCAGCTTCGCGCGATCTACGTCGTAGGCGTGCACTTCGAAGTTCGCCTCTCTGAGTCGCTGTGCGCATGCGGTACCCATCAGTCCGCAGCCGATTATTCCGATCTGTGTCACGGTATGATCCTCCGGCGTCCGAGTATACCCGCTCCTGCCGCATCCACTTGCCGCGAGGCTCGTTCGATTTCGTTCCCGCACAGGCGCCGGGTTAGAATCCGGAAAAATTCAAACAAGAAAACGTAAGTGACAGACACCCACTCGCTCCGCGAACAGGTCCTGCGCGGCATTACGCTCAATCGCGAACCCGGTTACCACTTCGTCGGCAATTTCCTCGATATCTCGTTCGATCACATCGCGGCGCGCGACGCGCGCCTCTCGATGAACACCTCGCCGCACAACGCCGAGACCGACGGACAGATGAACCTTGGCGCCTTTGCGGTGTTCGCGGACCTCGCCCTGGCCGCAGTCGTTCGCGCGGCGGTGACGCCGGAGACGCGGCTTGCCACGGTTTCCATGAACCTCAACTTTACGGGCACGCCCAGGCGCGGCCGGCTGGAGGCGGTGAGCGCCTTCGAAAGTTTTTTCCAGGGCGCTGCAGGCCAGCAGGGATTAAGCCGCGTCGGAATCGCTGCGGACGGTGAGCAGATGTGCGTCGGGAGCGCCTCGTTCATGGTCTTGAAGCCGCCAAAAGGCGTCGCGCTGCATCCCATGCCGCAGCGCCGCCGCGACGATCCTGCGCCCGCCCTCATTGAAAGCCGGCTCACGCGCGAGGAATCAAAAATCATCGAGCTTGCAGAGGACGCGCTCGCTCAAGTGGAAGCGCATGGCGGGTCCTTCATACGCCGCTTCTGGGGCTACGAGCCGCATCATCTCGAGGGCGGTGCGTCGTGCACGGTGAAGAACGGGCCGCATATCGCGAACCGCGTAGGCCACGTGCAAGGCGGCGTGCTGCTCGGGCTTGCAGCGACGACGGCATGCACCGCGCTGCCGTCCACGTGGGCGCTCACTGGCGTGTCGGCGTGGTACATCAGTCCTGGAGAAGGCCGCACGCTGAAAGTCAGATCGAGAATCGTGCATCACGGGCGGCTCACTTCCGTCGTGCGCACGCACATCACCGGCAGGGACAATCGCCGCGTGCTCGAAGTCGTCACCACGCACGCGCATCGCTCCGCTTGAGGGTATTGCGGGCGGTTGCCACGCTGGGCCCGTTCCTGTAAAAATATACAGCCTCCGCGCCGCCGACTTCCCCGCATGCCGCTCAAGACCGTCTCCGGCAAACATACCGATCCCCGCAAAGGGCGCGGCGCGGGAATCAATCCCGAGGGCCGGTTCGAGAAAGTCGAGCGGGAAGCGTTCGACGACGGTTGGAACACGTCATCGGAGGAAGACCTTCCCTCGCTCAGGACGCAGGTCACCGAAGAGCGCGTGAAAAGCATCATCGCGCGGAACGACTCGCCAGATATCCCTTTCACGCAGTCCATCAATCCGTATCAGGGATGCGAGCATGGATGCTCCTATTGCTACGCCCGCCCGTCGCACGCCTATCGCAATCTCTCTCCGGGCATCGACTTCGAGACGCGGTTGTTTGCGAAGGTGAACGCCACCGAAGCGCTGCGCGCGGAGCTTTCACGACCGGGTTACAAGTGCGACGTGATTTCGCTCGGCGCCAACACGGATCCGTATCAGCCGATCGAGCGCCGCTACAAGATCACGCGCGGCGTTCTGGAAGTGCTCGCGGAGTTCAACCATCCGGTGGGCATCGTCACCAAGAACGCGATGATCGAGCGCGACCTCGACATCCTCGCGCCGATGGCTCGCAAGCGGCTCGTCAATGTCTATATCTCGTGCAACAATCTCGACCACGAGATTGCCCGGCGGCTGGAACCGCGCTGCCCCGCGCCGGCGCGGCGGCTCGAGGCGATGCGGCGGCTCACCGATGCCGGCGTCCCGGTGGGCGTGCTGGTGGCGCCGGTGATCCCATTCCTGACCGATGGCCAGATCGAGGCCGTGCTGGAAGCGGCGTGGGCGCACGGAGCCCGCCAGGCGGGATACGTGCTCCTGCGGCTGCCGTGGGAGATCAAGGATATTTTCAAGGACTGGCTGGAACGGCACTATCCGCTCAAGGCGCAACACGTCATGAGCCGCGTGCGCGAGATGCGCGGCGGCCGCGACAACGATCCGAATTTCGGAAGCCGGATGCGCGGCAGCGGCGAGCTGGCGATGCTCCTCGCGCGTCGTTTCGAGGTCGTGTGCCGGCGCCTGGGCTTCAACAGCGGCAGCCGCTATGTCACACTCGACACGGCGAAGTTCGCGCCGCCCGATCGCGGACGCCAGAGGGAACTCTTTTGACGACCGCTCTCTTACCGTCCCGGCGTCAGGAACGGTTCGGCATCGGGCAAGTCGCAGCAACGAGGAGCAGCTCATGAGCAGCGAAGTCTCGTTATACGTGAGCGAGGCGCTCGGCAAGTATGGATTTCCGAATGGTCATCCCTTCGGACCGGACCGGCAGGACGCCTTCTGGAAGGAGGCGGTGAAGCAGGGTCTCGACAAGCGGGTCGCGCTTCGCGACTCGCGTCCCGCCGAGCGCGAGGAAATCGGGCGCTTTCACGTGAGCGAGCACATCGAACGGGTCGAGCGGCTTTCCCGACTGGGCTACGGCTCGATCGACTATGGCGACACGCCGGCATATCTCGGTGTCTTCGACGCGTCCTCCGCGGTCGTCGGCGCAGCGCTCGAAGGGCTCGAGCGCGTGATGAACGGCGAGTCTTTGCGCACGTTCCAGCCGATCGGAGGCCTTCACCACGCGCGGCGTTCGAGCGCGGCGGGTTTCTGCGTGTTCAACGACTGTGGCGTCGTGATCGATACGCTGCGCAGCCGCTATGGCCTCACGCGCATCGCCTACGTCGATATCGACGTGCATCACGGCGACGGGCTTTATTATCCGTACGAGAGCGACCCCACGCTCATCTACGCCGACATACACGAGGACGGCAATTTTCTCTATCCCGGCACCGGGCACGATTTCGAGCGCGGGCAGGGCGAAGCCGAGGGGCTCAAGCTCAACATTCCGATGCAGCCGGGATGGGGCGACAAGGAGTTCATGCGCGCATGGGAGCGCGTCGTCGATCATGTGCGGAGACTCAAGCCCGAGTTCATCGTCATGCAGTGTGGCGCCGACAGCCTCGCTGGCGACCCGCTCGCGCACCTGCAATACACGCCCGCCGCACACGCGCATGCGGCGCGCAACCTGTGCGCGCTCGCGAATGAATTCGCAGGCGGGCGCATCATGGGATTCGGGGGCGGCGGCTATCACCGCGGAAATCTGGCGGCGGCGTGGTGCGCGGTGCTGAACGAATTCATCCGCGGCTCGGAGCGCTGAGACCACGGATGCATTCATGAGCGGCATCAGGCTTGGCATACTCGATCAGTCGCCCATCATCAGCGGCCACACGCCGGCACAGGCGGTACACGAAACGATACGGCTCGCGCAGGCGGCCGAGCAACTGGGCTACTCCCGCTACTGGCTCGCGGAGCATCATTCGATCGCTGCGCTTGCCGATCCCTGCCCGGAGATACTCGCAACGCGCGTCGCCGCTGCAACCTCCACGATCCGGGTCGGCACCGGCGGAGTGCTGCTGCCCTATTACAGCCCGTTCAAGGTTGCGGAGCAGTTCCGGATGCTGGAGGCGCTGTACCCCGGACGCATCGATCTCGGCATCGGCCGCGCGCCCGGCGGCGATCGCATGACTGCACTCGCGATGGGCGAGGGCCGCTACCCCGGTGCCGAGAATTTTCCAGAGCAGGTGCAATACCTGGTTGCATACCTGGACGATACTCTGCCGCCGGATCACCCGTTTGCAGGCGTGAAGGCAATGCCGGCAGGACCGGGCGCGCCGGAGGTATGGCTGCTCGGCTCTTCGGATTACAGCGGCGCGCTGGCCGCGCAACTGGGTCTGCGATTCGCCTTTGCGCACTTCATCAGCGCGGAGGGGGGCGATGCGGTCATGCGCGATTATCGCCGCCGGTATCAGCCGTCCGGGCGCGACCCCGAACCCCACGCGCTGGTGTGCGTTTTCGTGATCTGCGCGGAAACGGGCGAGGAAGCGGAACGCCTCACGGCAAGCGTCAATCTACGCCGCCTCAACATGGACTATGGCATCAACCGGCCCGTCCCCAACCATGAGGAAGCGGCCAACTATCCCTATACCGAGACCGACCGGGGGCGCATCGCCTTTCATCGGCGCCGCATTGTCGCCGGCACGCCGGTTGTGGTGCGCGAGCAGCTCCTCGAGCTCGCACAAAGCTTCGAGGCCGAAGAGCTGATGGCCATAACGATCACCGGCGACTACGGCACCCGGCTCAAATCCTACGAGCTGCTGGCCGAAGCGTTCGCGCTGTGTCAGCGCCGTTCGCAGTGACGCGTTGTACGGGTGTCAGGTCCGCGTACTGACGCTCAGTGGACCGTCCGCGAGGGACGGCTTATCGACTCAAGCGAGGAGACGACGATGAAAACCTTGATGGTAGCGCTCTGTTCTTTGATGCTTGCGGCATCGCCAGCGGCTTTCGCACAGGACAAGGCGAAGGATACCGAGAAGAAGTCCGCCCCGGCCGCGGAAAAACCGCAGAAGGAGCTGACCGAAAAGCAGAAAGCCCAGCAAGCGCGCATGAAAGAGTGCAATGCGAAGGCGGCGGATCGCAAGCTGGAAGGCGAGGAGCGCAAGAAATTCATGAGCAGCTGTCTCAAGGGCGAAGAGGTCGCCTCGGACAAGCACAAGGCGCAGCAGGACCGGATGAAAGCCTGCAACAAGCAGGCGGCGGACAAGAAGCTCAAAGGCGACGAGCGCAAGGAGTTCATGAGCGAGTGCCTGAAAGGCTGAAGCGCCGTTCGGTTGCCCGGGGCACGCGACGAAGGGCATACTCGCGGGAACGGGTATGGCCTTGTCACGTCTATGGACCCATTGCGGCGCTGTTTCTGCGCGTGGCTGGCCGCACTGGGCGCCGCCCGGGGGCGGGTGGCAGGCGCCGCGTCTGCCGAACCCGATACGGCGAGTCGCAGAAAGATGCTCGACGATATTGCACGAGTGGTGCGCGAGACGCAGCGGGAAACGGGCCGGGCGGCGTTGAGCGAGCGGGTGATGGCCGCTCTTGCGAAGGTGCCGCGGCATCGGTTCGTCCCGCCCGAGGAGGAACGCCGCGCGTATCTCAACCGCCCGCTGCCGATCGGCAGCGGGCAGACGATCTCGCAGCCCTTCATCGTTGGCCTCATGACCGATTTCCTGGACGTGCAGCCGATGGACCGCGTGCTCGAGATCGGCACCGGCTCCGGCTATCAGGCGGCCGTCCTCGCGGAACTCGCCAACACGGTCTACACCGTCGAGATCATCGAGTCGCTGGCACAAACGGCCGTAGAGCGTTTCAGGGCACTTGGATACAGCAACATCGAATCGAAGACCGGCGACGGCTACAACGGCTGGCCCGAGCACGCGCCGTTCGACGCCATCATGGTCACGGCGGCGGGACAGGAGATTCCGCAGCCGCTGATCGATCAGCTGAAACCCGGCGGCCGCGTCGTCATACCCGTGGGGAGCCAGTACGGCGCACAGACGCTCGTGCTCGTGCAGAAGAAGGCGGACGGCACGGTCACGAAGCGCGATATCCTCGCCGTGCGCTTTGTTCCGCTCACGCGCAGCCAGTAGCCGTCCAAGGATAGAACCTCTTTGCGCGCCGCCGGGTCATGGCAGCCGGGAGATCAGATCGCGCGCGGTGTGCTCCACCATGATGCGCAGCGACACCGCCTTTTCGGCAACGCCGTCCTGCGCGTAATGCGTTTCCTGCATGCCTTCCCAGGCGATCGTGCCGTCGCGGCTGTCCCAGATCTGGAAGAAGAGCCGCAGGCTGGCATAGCGGGTTTCGATGATGCGAAAGCCGAGCGCGCCGAAGCGCTCCTTCTCGCCCTGCCCGAAGCGCTGCAACTTGAGCTGCGCGATATAGCGTGCGCCGGTAATCGCGCCGAGCTTGCGCAGCATCTCGCGCTCAAAGAGCCCGGTATAGCGGTAATCGTCGTACAGGCGGCGATAGTCTTCGGCTAGACCGGCCTTGTTGATGGCGCCCAGTGCTTCGGCGAGCGTAACGACGCGTACCGCTGGCCGCTCCTGCTTAAGGATATCGGTGAACGTGAGCGCGACCGCCTGCTTTTCCTCTTCCTGCCCGGTCGCGGCGGAAGGCGTGATGAAAGCGATGCCGGCTGCTTCGAGATCACCCTTGCGCAGCGAGATGACGTTATCGTGACGGGTCGGGAAGATCTGCGCGTTGAAGCATCCCGAGAGCACGAATGCTGCGGCGCAGGCGATGACGAGGCGCGCTGGGCGAGGGATGGTCGGTACGCAAGCCATGATAGAACACCGAAGCCGCATGGGGACGATGAGTTATGCCGCCAGCATGGTATCCGCCCGCGTGTGCGCCGGCGGCTGGCGGCGGCTGGAGTGGTGTGGTCTGTTCGGATCACACCGCTTTTTAGGACCGCGGCGGCGTCAGTGCGTCCTGTGCTTCAGAAGCGATACCGCAGACCGAGGCGCAAGCCTTGCCCGCGATGCGGGCCGATCTGTTGCTGCGCCATGACTCCGTAATTGAGCGCCCATTCCGGAGTGAGCCAATGCTCGCCCGTGAGACCGAACTGCCGCCCCTCACCGGGCTGTGCGCCAGGGAATTGTCGCGCGTAATCCGGCTCGTTTCCCGACCCGTAGGTGAGGCCCAGCGTATTGCGTTCGCCGTAGCGGTAATTCAGCCGCAACTCGTAGCCGGCGCTAGCGCTCGTGCCAGCGGCCGGGGGATAGAGCGCCCAGGCCCGCTCGGGAAGCGGCGCGCCGTCTATGGCGCTGCCGAATAACGGTGAGGCAGCGGTTTCGGACACCCGGTAACGCAGACCCACGCTCATGTCCCAGCCGCCGGGCAGCGAGCGGTGCACCTGCCCCAGAAGCCCGTAACCGCGGCTGGTGGCCGACTTTGCGTCTACGCTGGTTTCGAGACTGGAAAACCACTTTGCAGACAGTGGGTACACCATGCCCCCGACAAATTCGGGGCTCGAAAGACCGAGTCCTCCGGTATTGCGAGTGCCGCCATAGAACATCGTTCCGCCGGCATCGTTTGGCTGCACGAAGTCGAGTGCGAGGCCGTTGGCCACGCTGCGCGGCAACCTGAGGCGCGGATTCGTGGGATCGGCCTCGTCCTTCGCCGCTTTGAGTGTGGGGGGGCCGGCACCCAAACCCAGTTGCGCGGGGCTGTCCGGAGCGCCGGCGAATGCAGCCCCCACGGCGACCCCTGCGGCTATCGCCGTCGCTCCAAGGATTAAATGCTTGTTCGATACTCGCTTCATCGGCACGGGTTATCGTCTACGCGCTTCGTTGCACGTTTTCGGTGTCAATTCTAGCCAATCCGGACCTCGCCTCGCACTCCGGTGAAGCGGCCGCGAACTGCAGTGTTACGGAGCTGCTTGATATGTGCGCTGCAAGACACTGAAAAACAGCCTATAATTCCTGGCACGCCAGTTGCTAAACCGCAACACTATGCGTGCATCGGAGAGGGTTGCCGTTCGCGCAACGTCTCGCTGCCCTGCTCAGGGCGCTGCAAGTCCCGCATGAGGGGCAGCCGGAACCTTCGCTGCGCCGCGCATGTCACCCTTGGTGACGTGGCCTCTGTCACGTTGCCCTATTCGCGGAACGGCGCAAGAGAACTGAAGTCGCACGTCCCGTTTGGTCATCCTCAACGGTACAAGGAGGTTCAAACAGTGAAGCATGAGCTGCCCCCGCTTCCGTATGCGCTCGATGCGCTCCAGCCGCACATCTCACAAGAGACGCTCGAGTATCACTACGGCAAGCACCACCAGGCCTACGTAAACACGCTGAACGACATCATCCGCGGGACCGAATTCGAATCGATGTCGCTGGAAGACATCGTCCGCCAGTCGCAGGGCCGCGTGTTCAACAATGCCGGGCAGGCGTGGAACCATACTTTCTACTGGAACTGCATGTCGCCCAAGGGCGGGGGCAAGCCCGTCGGAAAACTCTCCGCCGCCATCGACAAGCAGTTTGGCTCGTACGACGAATTCAAGAAGCAGTTCGCCAAGACGGCTGTCGACACGTTCGGATCGGGCTGGGCGTGGCTGGTAAGGAACAGCGACGGCTCGATCTCGATTGAATCGACATCGAACGCAGGCACTCCCATTACGACCGATCGCAAGCCGCTCCTGACGTGCGACGTCTGGGAGCATGCTTACTACATCGATTACCGCAACCGGCGCCCCGATTATGTCGCGGCGTTCTGGAATGTGGTGAACTGGAGCTTCGCGGCGGATCAGTACGGCGCGTGATGCGCTGAAGCGCGCGCGAGCTGAAACAAAAGGGGCGCGCGAGCGCCCTTTTTTATGACGTGTGCAAACTCCGCTATTGCCTACCGTGCCTGCTTTCGCTACCCTAAGCCCGGCTCTTTCCGAACAACAACCACGATCAAAAGGAGACTGCAATGAAGAACCCGCTTGATTCGCTGTGGGGCACAGTGATTTCGGGTCTGGTCCTCACGTTGGTTTTGTACTACATCGTCAAAATGGCGCTGCAATAAGGGGAGAGCCATGGACTTCATACAACTCGGAATTGGCCGCTGGCTGCACATCGCTTCGGGCGTGATGTGGATCGGACTGCTCTATTACTTCAACTTCGTGCAGGTGCCCGCACTCGCCGAGGCCGCGAAGGACAACACCGGCGCCGGCATCACCAAGCACGTCGCCCCGCGCGCGCTCTTCTGGTTCCGCTGGGCGGCTGTGGCGACCTGGCTCCTGGGCGCAATGTTGCTCGGCGGGAATTTCTTCAAGGCTTTCTTCTTCCTCGATCGGGCGTTCTATGCGATCGGCGTAGGCGCCTGGCTCGGCACCATCATGCTCTTCAACGTATGGGTCCTCATCTGGCCCAATCAGAAGAAAATACTGGGCTTCGTGACAGCGGACGACGCGGCGAAGGCGAAAGCGCGTCGGGTCGCTTTCCTCGCCTCGCGCACGAATACGATGCTTTCCCTTCCCATGCTCTTCTTCATGGCGGCAGCCGGCCACCAGGGCGTCTTTTTCGGCTGATACCAAGGCCCGCCCGGCCGGCGCTCGTTGGTGGAGCCGCTTCGAGCGGCACGGGCGCCGGAAGCGCCCGGTTTTATCTCGCGGGCGGCGCGCGGTCGAGCCCTTCCACTCTGGCGCCGGCCTGAATCCCGCGCTTGCTGAACCAGCCGCGGTTTGCTTCCAGCGCGTACTTGGCGGGGCGCGACGCCGGATGGGGTGTCTGCGTGAGCGGCATCATGTCCTCGATATTGATGATGACGCCTTCTGCATCGAGGAAAGCGACCGAGAGCGGCACATAGGTATTCACCATCCACATCGCGTGCAGCGCGCTCTGCGGGAATACGAAGAGCATGCCGCGGTTCTCGGGGAGCATGCGCCGGTGCATCAAGCCGCGCGAGCGCTCCGCTTCGGTGCTCGCCACTTCTGCAGCGAGCTTGTGTCCGGAGAGCTGCAGCGTGATTTGCGGCAGTTCCGCGCGGGCGAATGCGGCAGCGAGGGACAGCACGGCTGCGAGCGCCGTGCTCCTGAACGACACCACGTTCATGTTTGCTTTACCGGCTCAATGGCACTGCAGAGCCAGTCGCTGATCGCCTCGAGCATGGGGTCGACCTCTCCGATCGCAGGGAGCAGGTCGAGCACGAGCTGCGGATAGCGCGCGCGTAGCGCGTCTAGCAGGCGCGACAGGTCCTGCTTCAGATGCCCGCCTTGTGCCATGAAAAGCGGCGCAATGGTGATTTTCGCGTGCCCGTTCGCGGCGAGCCGCTCCAGCACTTCGTCGAGCGCGGGCGGCATGAGCTCCAGGAATGCGAGCTCCACGGTGAGCGCGGGGCAACGCGCGCTGACGCGCTGCCGTATCTTGCGGAAGGGTATGGCCCACTCGGGGTCGCGCGCGCCGTGGGCGAAGAGTACGAGCGCGGACGTCATGCGCGATGAGTCACTGCTTGCCGGTGCTGCCGAAACCGTTGGCGCCCCGGGGGCTCGCAGCGAATTCCTTCACCACGTTGAAAGCAACCTGCACCACGGGCACCACGACCAGCTGCGCAAGCCGTTCCATCGGCGCGACAACGAAGGGCGCGGCACCGCGGTTCCAGGTGGACACGAAAATCTGCCCCTGGTAATCGGAATCGATCAAGCCGACCAGGTTGCCGAGGACGATGCCGTGCCGGTGGCCCAAGCCCGATCGCGGCAGCACGAGCGCCGCCAGGCCGGGGTCGGCGAGATGAATCGCGATGCCGGTAGGAATGAGCTCGGCCTCGCCCGGCGCCAGCGTGAGCGGCGCATCAATGCAGGCGCGCAGGTCGAGTCCGGCGGAACCCGGTGTCGCGTAGTGAGGGAGCTGCCCGTCGAGCCGCGCGTCCAGTACTTTGACGTCTATTTTTCTCACTTCACGCGGTAGAGCTTCGCGATGTGCGCAATCAAGTGGCGCGCGAGCGTGTCTTTCGAAGCGCGCGGCAACCGATGCACGCCTTTGTCGTCAAGGAGCGTCAGCTCGTTCTGGTC
>CAMPGR010000091.1 GCA_946885605.1 uncultured Pseudomonadota bacterium | reverse complement strand
CATGTACGCGCTCTTCCCGCTGCTCTTCGCTGTTTACGTCGGCAAGCTTGCCGACCGCTACGGGGTGCGCGTGCCGCTGCTCGCCGGCATGGCGGCGATGACGCTCGGGGTGTTGCTGCCTTTCCTCGCGCCTTCGCTGCCGCTTCTCTTCATCGCGGCGGCCGTCGTCGGGCTCGGCTTCATTTTCGTGCAGGTTTCCATGCAGTCGCTCGTCGGTTCGCTCGGCAGCGGCCCGGCGCGCACGCGCAACTTCAACATTTATGCGCTCGCGGTAGCGACAACCGATCTTATCGGTCCAGTGGTGGCCGGGTTTTCGATCGACCACCTGGGGCACGTGCCGACATACCTCGTGATCGGCGCGCTCAACGTTGCGGCCGTCATCGGATTGAGCCTGCTTTTCACGCGGATACCGGCGATCGGTCACGCCGGGGAGCGCCCGGCGCAACGCATGACCGATCTGGTGCGCGATCCGGCGCTGCGCCGCACCTTCATCGCGAGTGCGGTCGTGATGACCGGGATCGACCTCTACCAGCTCTACATGCCGCTTTACGGGCACAGCGCGGGATTGTCCGCATCGACGATCGGGATGGTGCTCGGCGCCTTCGCCGCAGCGGCGTTCGTGGTGCGTGCGATGATCCCCGGGCTGGTGCGGCGCTTCGGCGAAGAGAAGACACTGCTCTATTCGCTGTACATCGCGGCGGGTACGTTCGTCCTCATTCCCTTCTTCCGCCACGCCGTCGTACTGGGCGCGATCTCATTCCTGCTCGGGATGGGGCTCGGTCTCGGGCAACCGCTTTCCACGATATTGACCTACAACCACTCGCCGGCGGGCCGCGCCGGTGAAGCGCTGGGGCTGCGCATCGCGGTCAACAACCTCATGCACGTGGCGGTGCCCGTGGTCTTCGGCGCCGTCGGCGCGGCATTCGGGCTCTCGCCGGTTTTCTGGATGAGCTCTCTCTTACTCGCAGCGGGCGGATACTCCAACCGGGGCAGGAGGGCAGCCTAGCGATGTGGATCTACGTCGTCTTCCTCATCGTCCTGTGCAACATGACCGTCTTTCGCGGCAGCAAGGTGCTCGTGTCGCTGTTCGCGATCGAGCTTGGTGCGGCGCAGTTCTACATCGGCGTGCTGATCGCGCTCTATTCGCTCTTTCCGATGATGCTCGCGCTGTACGCCGGCAAGCTTTCCGACCGGCTCGGCGTGCGCTCGCCGATGATTGCCGGATCCGCTGGTCTCGCGTGCGGCCTCGCGCTGCCATTCTTCAGTCCCGGATTGCCCGCGCTGTACGCGTCCGCCGCCCTGATCGGCGCTTCGCACGTCTTCTACAACGTCTCGGTGCAGAACCTGGTCGGCGCGCTGAGCGGCGTCGATGAACGCACCCGCAACTTCACGAACTATGGCCTCGTCATGGCGGCGGGCGGTTTTCTCGGCCCGCTCATCGCAGGGTTCTCGATCGACCACTTCGGACACGCGAACGGCTACCTGGTTCTCGCCGCCGGGCCGCTGATCCCCGTCGTGATCCTGCTTTTTGCGCGCAAGCTCGGGCGCGTGCGCGCGCAGCACGGCGCCGAGGGCGAACAGGCGGTCGAGGCCAAGAATCTGCTGAGCAACGCGCCGCTCCGGCGCACCTTGATCACGGGAGCGGCGATCCTGACCGGAATCGACCTCTTTCAGTTCTACATGCCGATCTACGGCAACGCGATCGGCCTTTCCGCGACGACGATCGGCGTCGTGCTCAGCATGTTCGCCGCCGCTTCGTTCGTCGTGCGGCTCGTGATGCCGGCGATGGTGAAGCGCTGGAGCGCAGAGAGGGTGCTCACCTGGTCGCTCTATGCGGGATGCGTAACTTATCTGCTGTTCCCGCTTTTCGAAAGCGCGATGCTGCTCGCGTCGATCGCGTTTGCGCTCGGGCTCGGCATGGGCTGCGGGCAGCCGCTCACGATGACGCTCATCTACAGCCGCGCGCCGGAAGGCCGCTCGGGGGAAGCGCTGGGACTTCGCGTCAGCATCAATAATTTCATGCACATCGTGGTGCCGCTCATGTTCGGCACCATAGGATCGGCGCTCGGAATCGCGCCCGTTTTCATCGCGAACGCGCTGATCCTCGGCGGGGGCGGCGTGCTCATCGGGCGCGCGGACAGGAAGTGAACCTATAATCCGGGTTCACCAGGAGGAGCGGACATGAAGATAGCGGTCATCGACGATTACCAGGACGCGTTCAGGAACCTCGCGTGTTACAAGCGGCTGCAGGGCCACGAGGTTCTCGTCTTCCACGATACGGAGAAGGATCCCGCGCGGCTCGCCGAGCTGCTCAAGGACGTGGACGCGCTGATCCTCACGCAGCAGCGCTCGCCCTTCCCGCGCGCGCTCGCGGAGCGGCTCCCGAAGCTCAAGCTTATCAGCCAGACGGGACGCAACGCGAATCACATCGATATCGCGGCGTGCACCGAGCACGGGATCGTGGTTTCCGCCGGTGGTGCGGGCAGCCCCACCCCCACGGCCGAGCTCACTTGGGGCCTCATACTTGCATCGCTGCGCCGCATTCCCCAGGAAGTGCAGCGCATGAAGGAAGGCAAGTGGCAGGGCAGCGTCGGCATCGGCGTCCAAGGCAAGACGCTCGGCATTTACGCCTACGGTCGCATCGGCAGTCTCGTCGCCAAGGTCGGCCGCGCGTTCGGGATGCGGGTCGTGTGTTGGGGGCGCGAGGGCTCCACGAGCCGCGCACGCGAGGCGGGATTCGAGGTGGCGCCAAGCCGCGAAGGGTTCTTCGCTGAATCCGATGTGATCTCGATCCACCTTCCGCTCAACAAGGAGACGCGCGGCATCGTGAAAGCGGAGGATCTCGCGCGCATGAAGCCGACTGCGCTCATTGTCAACACGAGCCGCGCGCCGATCATCGCCGAGGGGGCGCTCGCGGCGGCATTGAAGCGCGGGCGTCCCGGCCGCGCTGCGGTCGACGTGTACGAGGAGGAGCCCGTGCTCGGCGGCAAGCATCCGCTCCTCGCGATGGACAACGTCGTGTGCACGCCCCATCTCGGGTATGTGGAGGAAGCGACCTACGAATCCTACTTCGGCACCGCGGTCGACCAGATCCTCGCATTCGCCGCGGGGCAACCGATCAACGTCATGAATCCCGAAGCGCTGGGGAGGAAATAGAACCGCCAGGCCGCCAAGAGCGCCAAGGCAAAGAGGCGAGCTTACTGCGTTTAGCGCAGTCGGCAGTTACAGGTCCGATTGAAGCGGGAGAGGGAATGGCAAGAATGAGTTGTGGACGCGCGGCGGTGGAAGCGCTGCGCGCGGCGGGGGTCAGCAAGGTCTTCGGCCTGATGGGCTCCAGCACGCTGGAAATGTATGACGCGCTCTACGACGCGAAAGACATGACGTACGTCGGCGTGCGTCACGAAAACTGCGGCGCGCACATGGCGGACGCCTATGCGCGGGTCACGCAATCGCCGGGGCTCTTCATCTGCGGGCAGGCCGGCCCAGGCTCGGTCAACATGATGCTCGGCCTTGCCGCCGCGAAGATGGCGTACTCGCCGCTCGTCGCGATCACGGGGCTTCCCGCGACCGATCATCTCGGCCGAGACGGCTTTCAGGAAATCGATCAGCACACCGCCTTCCTCTCGGTCACCAAGCGCGTCATGACCGTGCCGCGCCCGGAGCGCATTCCGGAATTCATCCTCGAAGCCTTCCGCATCGCGAACTCGGGCCGGCGCGGACCGGTCGTCGTGATGATCCCGCGCGACCTTTTCAACCACGACATCGAGGCTGAGATTCCGAAAGCGCTGCCGGAAATGACGGGCGGTGCGGTGGAGCGCGCTGCGCTCGAGCGCATACGCGACATGCTGCTCTCAGCGAAGGCACCGGTGATGCATGCCGGCGCCGGCATCAAGTGGGGCCGAGGCATGGCGAGCCTCCTCAGGTTGGCCGAAAAACTGCAATTGCCGATTACCACTTCGGCAGGCCACGGTGATGTGGCGCCTGTCGATCACCCGCTCTATGCCGGAACGGTCGGCGCGCGCGGCAACCCGGTTGCGAGTGCGCTCATGCGCGAGGCCGACTTCATCCTCGCGCTCGGCACGCGGCTTGGGTTCAATACGACGCGCTACCAGTACGACAGCCTTTCGCCGCAAGCGCGCATCGTGCAGGTGGACATCGATCCCGTAGCCCTTGGGCGTTACTTCCCCGTCGCGCTCGGCATCGCGGGCGATGCCGGAACGGTGGCCGCTGCGCTTTGCGACCTCATAGCGCAAATTCCGGGGGAGGCGCCGTGGCATGCGCGCAACCAGAAGCTCGTGGCGCAGCGCCAGGAGCTCATCAAGCGGCGCGAGGAATCGGGCAGCCGCAGCGCGAAGCCGCTGCACCCGGACGTGATCTACGCTGAGCTGCGGAAAGTGGCGCCGCGCGATGCGCTCTACACGCTGGATGCGGGAACGACCGGCCTGCAGGCGACCGATCAGCTTCCGTATCACGTGACGCCCGCCCTCTTGACGCCGCTCGATTGCGCGAGCATCGGCTTTTCGTATGCAGCCGGCCTCGGAGCGAAAGTGGCCGCCCCGCATCGCACGGTGATCTCGCTCATGGGCGACGGCGGCTTCGGCATGACGATGGGCGAGATGGCGACAGCAGTGATGCACGACATTCCGACCATCGCGATCGTGATGGACAACGGGGCGTGGGGCTCGGAGATCGCTTATCAGCGCGACTTCTTCAATCGCCGCTACATTGGCGCGCACGTTTTGAGCCCGCGGTTCGACGAAGTGATGAAGTTGACCGGCGGCGTGGGCTTCTACGTCACCGAGCGCGGCGAGACGGCCGATGCGGTAAGCCAGGCGATGAAGGAAGGCAAGCCCGCGGTGATCCACGCGAAGGTCGATCCGGACGCGGTCATCAGCTTCCGCACCGACGCCATGAAAAAACGCGCCTAGACGGGGGTTTGCCCCGGACTCGTCTTGCCGCGGAAACCGGAAACGGGGTTTTTAGTGCAGGTGCCGGTTCCGCGGATGCAACGGAATCACGGTGGAGGGCGCGTTTTGCTCGCTGCCCGTGCGCTTTGCGGTAAGCGCCGTGTCGAACATCTGGTTGATGAGCGCGGCGACCTGATCGACCTCCTGCTTGCTCAAGTGGCGCGAGAGCATGCTCGCGACGTCCTCCACCACGCACTGCCGGCGGAAGTCGTGGATTGCCTCCGGCGTCGGCCCGACGAACATCTGGTAGAACTCGTCGTCGCCGTGCTCCGGGTAGTACGTCACTTCGATCTCGGAAGCGTGCTCGGTGAGCGGGCCGAGATTGTGAAACGCTTCGGTCAACCGGCTGTGGAAGCTGCGCCCCACTTCGCCGGTCCAGCATATATTGAGCGTGCGCTCGCGCGCGTCGAAAACGATCCCGGGCTCCTCGCGTTCGAGGCTCGCGGCCTCGGCGATGGTATCGACATCGAGGTAATCGAGCCACGGGCGAAGCGCCTGCTCCACCTGGGGCAGCCGTACCCCTTTGCAGAGGAATGCGTTGCCGTGCACGTGTACTTCCATTCGCATAGACATTCGGCTCCGAATCCGCCAGGAAGGCGGAAGCCTAGAATAGCACAGCGGCGCCCTGGCGGGCGGCCCTGTCATCCTCTAAGCAGGCCGAGCTCCCGCAGCACCGCGCTCATCTCCCCTTCCTCGCGCTGCAAATGAGCCGCGAGTTCCGGCCCGTCGAGGTACATCGCGGTCCAGTGGTGCCGCCGAAGCTCGGCGCTCCAGGCGACACTCGCAACGGCAGCGCGCAGGATTTTCTCCCAGTATGCGACCTGTTCGGCACTTAATCCGTGCGGGCCCGTGATGCCGCGCCAGGCCCCGATCACGCAGTCCACCGCCTGCTCCTTCCACGTCGGCGTCGCCTCATAGGGGGATGCAAGGCGGCTCGGCGCCGAAATAGCGAGTGCGCGGGCGGTGCCGGCGTTGAGCGCGTCGACCGCGCTCGCGGCGGTGACGGCCGCAACCTCCGCATTGCCCGCCAGCGCATCTGCCAGCGCGTCGAGCGCGGAGTCGAATACGCGGATTTTCGGTCTGGTCACGTCGCCTCCTGCATGCCGGATTACTTTGGCGAGTGCGATGTGGTTCGGGTTTCCGAGCGCGGTGGAGAACGCAACCCTCACCTCGGATGCCGGCGCGGCGAAACGCTGCAGCAGGTCGCGGGCGCTTTGTATCGGGGAGACCGCGGCGGCGATGAAGGCGAGGTACTCGTTATAGAGGATGGCGAGGGGGGTAAACGCCGAGTGGTCGAAAGCCGCGAGCCCGACCAGGTGATCGGTGGCGAGATTGGGTGAGCTGATCGCGAGCACATGCGGGTCTCCCGCGCGGCGTTCGACATAGGCCCAGGCCTTGCGTGCACCATCGCCCGCGATGTTGACCACTTTCAGCGGCACGTCGAGCAGCCGTTCCGATTCGATGGCGCGGGCGAGCGCGCGTGCGGTACGGTCGAGCCCTCCGCCGGGCGGCGTGCCGGCGACGATTTCCACTTCGCGTTGCGGACGCCAACGCGCCGCTGCAGTCGTCATTCCGTTCACCGTCCGCTGCCCCGAACGCCACGTCCCGTTCACGCTTCGCTGAAGAGCCGGCCCGCGCCGGGGACGGCGCGCCGGTCGCCGATCACGCGCAGCATTTTCCACAGGGTCGAGGCATTGCTCGTGACCACCGGCTTGCCGAAACGCTTCTCCAGCGACTCGATGATTTCCAGCGTTCGGAAATTGGAGCAGCTGATGAATATCGCCTGCGCATCCGGCCGATTCACTTCGGCGGCCAGCGCTTCCACGCGCTCGAGCGTGATGGTCGCGTGCGCCTCGGTGCCCAGGCCCTGGATCGCCACGACATCGAAACCATCCGCCTCGAGAAACCGGCGCACCCGCTCGTTGAGCCACACGGCATAGGGAGACGCGACGCCGATACGCTTCGCGCCGACGGCGCGCAGGGCGTCGGCGATCGCCGTCGCCGACGTCGCAACCGGGATGCCGGTCGCCTCGGCGATCTCCGCGCCCACTTTGCGGTCGCCCTCGGGGCCCTTGAGAAAACCCCCCGCAGTACAGCCATAGCCGATGACGTGCACCTTCGCGTGGGCGAGCAGCTTCGCTACCGACGGCGCATGCGTCGCGAGCGCAAGCAGGTTCTCCTCCGTATCCGCGGTGTGCGGGATGCGCACCGAGTGCGCGGAGAGGGTGGGACCGCACATCCGCTGCACCTCGTACTCCATCACGGTATTCCACGATGGCACGATGAGGCCGAGCTTGCGCTCCCAGTTTCCGATCACGTGCAGCCCTCCGGAAATTGCGGAGCCCGAAGAATAGCAGATCGCCGCATTCGAGACGGCCGGCTTGACGGGCGAGACCCGCGGGCGACATAGTGGCGACGCGTTCCGCGGCACATTGAGGAGGAGATCGAGGTGAAAGCGAGACTCGCATGGCGGGCGCTCACGGCGCTCGGTATTGGACTGACTGCCGCCATGGCTTTCGTTCCCGGCGTCCGGGCGCAAGCCTATCCCGCGAAGGCGATACGCATCGTGGTGCCGTTTCCCGCCGGCGGCACTTCCGACATCCTCTCCCGCGCGGTGGGGCAGAAACTTGCCGAAGCGTGGAAGCAGCCCGTGATCGTGGACAACCGCCCGGGCGCCGGCGCCAACATCGGCGCCGAAATCGTCGTCAAGTCTCCGGCGGACGGCTACACGCTGCTGCTTGCATCCACCATCCATACCATCAATCCGAGCCTCTATCGCAGCCTCTCGTACGATCCCGTACGCGATTTCACGCCGATCACGCTCATCGCGACGACCTCCCAGGTGCTCGCGGTGCATCCGTCGCTGCCCGTCAGAACGGTGAAGGAACTGATTGCGTACGCGAAGAAGCGACCGGGCGAGATCAACTACAGCTCGGCCGGAAACGGCAGCCAGCCACATCTCACCGCGGAGCTTTTCAAGTCGCGCACAGGCATCGACATCGTCCACGTGCCGTACAAGGGCGCACCGCCCGCGATGAACGACCTGCTGGCGGGACACGTGGCGTTGTCATTCGCGACTTCGCCCTCCGCCGTGCCGCATGTGAAGGCGGGTAAGCTGCGCGCGCTCGCGGTGAGCACCGCGACGCGCATCTCCGCGCTGCCCGACGTGCCGACCCTGGACGAGGCCGGCGTTCCGGGCTTCGAAGCAAGCGGGGCGAACGGGCTGGTGGGGCCGGCCGGGATGCCGGCGCCGGTCGTGGAGAAGCTGAACGCCACAGTGGTCAGGATCGTCAAGGAACCGGCGATGCAGAAGTTCCTGCGCGAGCAGGGGGCCGAGCCGTTCACCACCACGCCGGCGCAGTATGCCGCCTACATCAAGTCAGAAGTCGCGAAGTGGGCGAAGGCGGTGAAAGACTCGGGCGCCCGCGTGGATTGAGGCAGGTCTTACAGCAGAAGCGAAGACGCCAAGGAGCTCTTCAACGCGCGGCGGCAGCCGCCACTTTCGGCGCTTCGCCGTTCGGCACGAAGAAGACGAGGAAATTGGCGCCGATGATGGTGGCGGCGAGGAAATAGAACGCCGTGTAGATGTCCCACGCGTCGGCGATCATGCCGAAGAGCGCTGGCGCAACGCTCGCTCCGATCGCGGTAATCCCGAATTGCACGCCGACGCCGGTGCCGGCGAGATGCTTCGGCGTGCACTCGATCGCCCACGCCTGCAGCACGGAGCGCATGGCGTACAGGAAGAATCCCACGAGCGCGATGAAGAAGACGAAGAGGATGCTGCGACCCGCGAGCGCCATGCCGATGATCATGACGCCCGTCAAAAGCATGCTCGATATCACGACTTGCTTGCGGCCCATGCGATCCGAGAGGTGGCCGGCGAAGGGGCCGGCGATAAAGCCCGCAGCCTGCAGCAGGGTTACGCAGATCCCGACGATGAAAGGCGAGTACTCCAGCTCGTAGGCAAGGTACACCGGCAGAAACGTGAGCAACCCGGCCTGCGTCATCGTTCGGAATGCGGCGCTGCAGGATACGAGCATGAGCCCCTTGTTGCGGAGCAGGCTTCGGAAATCCTTGAGGTAATTCCTGGCGCTGAAGGACCGCCCCTTGGCGTTGATCGCGTCATCGCTCCTGGTCATGGTGAACGCACCGAGCAGCACCAGTATGAGCACGGCCATCACGACGCCAGGCACCACGTTCACGAGCACCACGGCGCGCCAGCTGAGCCACGCGAGCAACGCGCCGACGACAAATGGCGCAAGCGCTTCCCCGAGATTGCCGCCCATCCCGTGGAACGAGAGCACGAGGCCCTTGCGTTCGGGATAGCGGTAGGCAAGCGTGGGGATCGCGGCCGGATGCCAGAGATTGTTGCCGACGCCGACGAGCGTCACGCACAAAAGGAGCATCCAGAAACTGTGGGTGAGACTCATGAGCGCGTACGGGAAGCCGACCCAGAAGAGCGAGGCTGCCATCAGATAGCCCTTCTTGCCGACCGTATCGACCAGAATGCCGCCCGGGATGTTGGAGATCGCGCCTGCTAGATGCTGCACCGTCATGATGAGGCCGATCTCGGTGTAGGAAAGTCCGAGCTCGCGGCCGATGAGCGGGAGCAGCAGATAGAACGTCGCGGTGTACCAGTGCGTGAGCCCGTGGCCGAGGGAGATGAGCCAGACATCCCGCGAAAGACGCATGCGGCCGGCAGAAGTGGCGAGCGTGGACATTGCGATGCCGCGAAAAACGAACGCGCTGCATCATAGCATAGGGACGACAAGCCGCTTCGCGCGCAGCCGTGAGCGGAAAGTCGCCGGTCCACCATACGGACGTGATCGCGCCGCAGGCGAGTCGACTGGGTAGCGGAGCCGCGAATCTGGCGTTGCAGGAGGCCATCCGGCGCGCGTAAGTTGTTGCAATGCGTGCGGTTTTCCCTGGCGTTCATGCCGGAAGCATGCCAGCCTGTCGGCGCTCGAGTTTCGCGGCTTTGTGATTTACCTTGCCGCGAAAAGCGCGGGAGGGAGAATGCTGTGAACGAGGCCCCCGTCAAGAACGGCCCGGACCAAAGCGCGCAGGTCGCGCGGCTGCAGGCCGAGCTTGCGGCGGCGCGGGCGGAGGTGGATAGCCTGCAGGCGCTGCTCAAGGAGCAGGCGCTGCGCTCGCGCCGCATCGAGGAAGCCCGCCAGGCTTGGGCGCAGACCGTGGACGCGCTCGCGCAGCCCATCTTCATGCACGATGACAAGGGCTGCATCGTGCGCGCCAATCGCGCGTATGCCGAGCGCGCCGGCGTCCCGGTCAAGAACCTCATCGGCCGGGTGTACTGGAAGCTCTTCCCGATCCAGAACGCGCCATTCGCTGTGCCGGAATCGGGCGCCGACCACCACGACTTCGAACTGCCCCTCTCCGATCACGAGGTCGTCCTCGTGCGCTCGGCCGGGCCATCGGCCGGGCTCCCGCCAGGCTGGCGTCTTTACATTTTCCAGGACATCACCGAGCTCAAGAAAGCCGTCGCCGCGGTCCGCATGTCGGGCCAGTATGCGCGCAGCATCGTCGATTCGTCGCTCGCCGTTGTGGTTGCCGTGGACCGCGACCGCCGCATCCTCGAGTTCAATCCCGCGGCCGAGCGAGCGTTCGGCTATGCACGCGAAGAAGTGGTCGGGCGGCCGGTCAACATGCTCTATGCCGACCCCGAGTCCGGCGAGGCGATACGCCGCCTCGTGTTCGAGCGGCAGGGCGTGGTGAGCGAAGTGGAGAACCGGCGCAAGAACGGCGAAGTTTTCACAAGCCTCATGTCCGCCGCGGTGCTGCGCGATGCCGAAGGGAAGGCGCTCGGCATACTGGGCACGTCCATCGATGTGACGGAACGCAAGCGCGCGGAAGCGCGCATGCGCGACATGCTCGCCGAGCTCGAGCTGCTCTTCGAAAATGCAGTGACCGGCATCGTCTTCACCAGGGACCACGTGGTCGAGCGCGTCAACCGGCGCTTCGGCGAGCTCTTCGGTTATGGCAAGGAGGAACTCGTGGGACTTACGACCGAGCGCCTCCATCCCGGGAAGGAAGACTACGACAAGCACATCCGCGACGCGGAGTCGCAGCTGGCGCAGGGCGGCGTCTACCGGGCAGACATGCACCTGCGCCGCAAGGACGGGGCTCCGCTATGGGTGCGCGTTGCCGGAAGGGCGGCCGCGCGCGACAAGGACGGCGGCGCCATCTGGGTATTCGAGGACATTACCGAGCGCAAGCTTGCGGAGCTGCGGCTCGAGCGGCGCGAAGCGTACTTCCGGGCGCTCATCGAGAACGGCAATGCCGTCATCCTCGTGATCGACGCGGCGGGCCTGATCAAGTACGAGAGCCGCGGCATCGAGCGCGTCCTGGGCTATACGGCCGCCGAGCGCATCGGCCGGCCCAGCGTGGAACTCGTGCATCCCGAGGATGTGAACCGCGTGCGTTCTGCATACCAGCGCATGCTGGAGGAGGAGCCGCAGCCTGTTGCCGTCGAATTCCGGATGCGGCGCAAAGACGGAAGCTGGCGCACCGTCGAGGGCATTTGCGGCGGCGCCTTCGATTTCGACGGCGAAAAGGTGGCCCTCGTCAACCTGCATGACGTGACCGAGCGTCGCCTTGCGGAACATCGGCTGCTGAAGGGCATGGAAGGCGCGATCACCGCTATCGCGGCAGCCGCCGAGCTGCGCGACCCGTATACGGCGGGGCACGAGCGGCGCGTCGCAGACCTCGCGGCGGCGATCGGGCGCGAAATGGGGCTGGCCGAGGAGCGCGTGCGCGGCCTTCACCTCGCCGGCGTGGTGCACGATATCGGGACGATACACGTTCCGGCGGAGATCCTCGTCAAGCCCTCGCGCTTGTCGCAGCTCGAAATCGCCCTGGTGCGCACACACTGCCAAGCGGGGCACGATGTGCTGAAGAACATCGATTTTCCGTGGCCCATCGCGCGCATCGTCCTGCAGCACCACGAAGCGGTTGACGGCTCGGGTTATCCGCTCGGTTTGAAGGGCGATGAGATCTTGCTCGAGGCACGTATCCTGGCGGTGGCCGACGCGCTCGAAGCGATGGTGTCCCACCGCCCGTATCGCCCGGCGGTCGCACTCGATGCGGCGCTCTCCGAAATCGTCATGAGCCGCAGCACGCGCTTCGACGCGCGAGTGGTCGATGCGTGTCTGCGCCTTTTCCGCGAGAAGAACTACCTCTTCCCGGCGGCATAGCACGCGTCGTTCGCCGCAAACCGGTTGAGCGCGGGGTCGGGTGGCGCATATCATGTCGCCTTTTCCGCACGTGGCCCGCGTGCGGCTCCGCTTGAGATACAACATGCGTACCGATCTCGAACGCTTCTTCAATCCGCGCGCCATCGCGATCATCGGCGCTTCTCAGGATCTCAATACCATCAGCGGGCAGCCGCTCAAGTTCCTCAAGTCGCACGGCTACCGGGGTGCGCTTTACCCGGTGAATCCGCGCTATCGGGAAGTTGCGGGCGTGAAATGTTACGCGGCGCTTGCGGAAGTGCCCGATACACCCGATCTTGCGCTCATCCTCGTGAACGCCACGCGCGTCGCCGAGATGCTGCGGCAGTGCGGCGCGAAAGGCGTGCCTTACGTGATTATCTTCAGCTCCGGCTTTTCGGAAGTCGGAGGCGGTGGCGCCGCGCTCCAGCGCGAGCTCACCGCCATCGCACGCGAGTACCACATCGGCGTCATCGGCCCCAATTGCCAGGGCATGATCAACGTCGCGGACCAGGTCTACGCCGGCTTCGGCTCGGTTTTCAACGCCGACTACGATCCGGGCGTGGTGAGCATGGTCTCGCAGAGCGGGGGCTTCGGCTTCTCGGTGATGAACCTTTCGTCCAAGGACGGCGGGCTTGCTTTCCGCCAGATGGTGACGACCGGGAACGAGATGGGCATCTCTACGCTCGATTTCCTGGACTACTTCATCCGCGACCCGCAGACCGAGATCATCGCCGCTTACATCGAGGGACTGAAAGACGCCCGGCGGCTCGTCGAGGTGGGCAACCGGGCGCTCGCCGCCGGCAAGCCCGTGTTCATCTGGAAAGTCGGCAACACGGAGCAGGGACAGCGCGCCGCCGCTTCGCACACCGCGAATCTCGGGGGCGCCATGACGCTCTACAAGGCGGCGTTCCGCCAGGCGGGCATCATCCAGGTCGAGGACATCCAGGACGTGATCGACTACGGGCGCGCCTTCCGCTGCGGGCGGCTGCCGCGCGGCAACCGGCTCGCGATCATCACCATTTCGGGCGGTGCCGGCATCCTGATGACGGACGAGTGCATCGCGCGCGGCATGCAGCTCGCCCAACTCGCGCCCGAGACGCTGGCACGGCTGCGCGACTTTGTCCCGAGCTTCGGCTCGCTGCTCAACCCGGTCGATGTCACGGCCGCGATCTTCAACGATCTCTCCCTCATCAACCGTACCTTGCAGGCGATCGTCGACGATCCCAACGTGGACTGCGTCGCGATGATCAACGCGTCGCTGCAGGGCGAGATCGCCGCGCGCATTGCGGGCGAGATCGTTGCTGTCGCGCAGCGCACCGACAAGCCGGTGCTCATCGCATGGAGCGCGCGCGATGTGGTCGCGCCGGAAGCTTACGCGCTGCTCGATGCGGCGCGCATTCCGCACTACAAGTCGCCCGTGCGCTGCGGCCGCGCGCTCGCCGCGCTCTCGGGATATGCCGAAGCGAAGCGGCGGCTCGACGCGCAACGCCGAGGAAAACCGCTGGCGTTGCGTTCCGAAGCGGCGCGTGCAATTCTCGCCGGCAAGACTTCCGACGTGATGGAGTACGATGCGAAGCGCATCCTCGCCGAGTATGGCGTTCGCGTGACGCGTGAGGTGCTTGCGACGACTAAGCAGGAGGCGCTCGCGGCTGCGAAGCGCATCGGCTATCCCCTCGCGCTCAAGGTGCAGTCGCCCGACATTTCTCACAAGACGGAAGCGCAGGCGGTTGGGCTCGGTATCGCCGGCGAGGCTCAGCTCGAGCTTGCCTATGACGAGATCCTGAGCAACGCGAGGCTTTACAAGCCCGATGCGAAGATCGACGGCGTTCTCGTGCAGGAGATGGTCGGGGGCGGCATCGAGGCGATCGTCGGTGTCGTGAATGACCCGCTCTTCGGCCCGGCGGTGATGTTCGGGCTGGGCGGCATATTCGCCGAAGTGCTGAAAGATGTGGTCTTCAGGCTCGCGCCGGTCACGCCCTCCGTCGCGCGCGAGATGATTGCGGAGATCAGGGGTTATGCGGTGCTCACCGGGGCGCGCGGACGGCCGCCGGCCGATATCGATGCGCTCGCCGAGGCGATTGCGCGCGTATCGGCGCTCGCGGTGGATCTCCACGATCAGGTAGCGGAGCTCGACGTGAATCCCCTGTTCGTGCTGGAAAAGGGGCGGGGGGTCGTGGCTGCAGACGCGCTGATACGTCCCCGGCTCAAGTAGAATCGGCCGCAAGCAAAGAGGCTCTGACATGCCGCTTTCCCAGGAAGTGAGGCTGCTGTGCGACGAAGTGCGCCGCTTCATCCGCGACGAGGTTGATCCGTGCTCGCGCTGGATCGAGGAGAACGACGCCATCCCGGAAGACCTCATGCAGAAGGCGCGCGAGATGGGGCTCTTCGGGCTGACGATACCGGAGGAGTACGGCGGAAGCGGGCTCGATCTCGCGGGCAAATGCGCCATCGAAGAGGAGATGGGCAAGACGAATTACGGCTTTGCCACGGTCATCGGCAACCACACGGGCATCAGCACGACGGGCATCGTGGCGCTCGGCAACCCCCGGCTGAAGGCGAAGTACCTGCCGCGCATGGCGAGCGGCGAATGGATCGGCAGCTTCGCGTTGACCGAGCCCCAGGCGGGCTCCGACCCCTCGGCGCTGCGCACCATCGCGGAGAAGAAGGGCGACCGTTATGTCCTGAACGGCGAAAAGATCTTCATCACCAACGCCGGTCTTTCGCACGTCTTCACGGTCATGGCGGTGACCGACCGCTCCAAGGGGATAAAGGGCATTTCCGCCTTCCTCGTGGAGCGCACCTTTCCCGGCTTCACGGTGGGCCGTAACGAGCTCAAGATGGGCATGCACGGCTGCACCACCGCGCCGCTCGCATTCAATGATTGCGAAGTGCCAGCGGAGAACCTGCTGGGCGCGGAAGGCATGGGCTACGTACAGGCGCTCAAGACGCTGACCGCGGGCCGGGTCACGGTATCGGCGCGCTGCGTCGGCATGATGGACAAGCTGATCGAGCGCTGTGTCGAATACATGAAGCTTCGCACGCAGGGCGGCCGCAAGCTCGCCGAATACCAGGGCCTGCAGTGGATGCTCGCCGACATGGCGGTCGCGCGCGATGCGGCGCGGCTCCTCACGCAGCGCGCGATCGATACGCTGCTTCGCGGCGAGCGCGGCACGATGGAAGCGTCGAGCGCGAAGCTCTTTGCGACGGAGGCGCTCGCGAAAGTCGTCGACTGCGCGGTGCAGATCCACGGCGGCATGGGCTACATGCGCGAGAGCGGCATCGAGACCATCTATCGCGACGCGCGCATCGTGCGCATCTACGAAGGCACATCGGAAATCCAGCGCAACATCATTGCCGGGCTGCTGCTGAAAGACGATTGAACCGCCAAGGCCGCCAAGAGC
>CAMPGR010000090.1 GCA_946885605.1 uncultured Pseudomonadota bacterium | reverse complement strand
TGCGCGCGCAGGTCGCGCATGACGGCGAGAATTTCATCGTCGGTCTCCCCGATCCCCACCATGAGCCCCGATTTGGTAGCGATGTCCGGGAAGCGCGCCTTGAATCGCTTGAGCAGCATGAGCGAGTGCGCGTAAGCGGCCCCGGGGCGTGCCTGGCGGTAGAGCCGCGGAACCGTTTCGAGGTTGTGATTCATGACATCCGGCGGGCATTCCGCGAGCACGTCGAGCGCGATATCGAGCCGCCCGCGAAAATCCGGCACGAGCACTTCGATCTTCGTGCGCGGCGAATGCTCGCGCACGGCGCGTATGCATTCGACGAAATGCCGCGCGCCGCCATCGCGCAGATCGTCCCGATCGACGCTCGTGATGACGACATACCGCAGCCCGAGCACGGCGATCGTGCGGGCCAGATTGAGCGGTTCCGCGGGATCGGGAGCGAGCGGCTTCCCGTGCGCGACATCGCAGAACGGACAGCGCCGCGTGCAGAGGTCGCCCAGTATCATGAAGGTCGCCGTGCCCTTGCCGAAACACTCCCCGATGTTCGGGCAGGACGCTTCCTCACACACGGTGTGCAGCTCGTGGCTGCGAAGGATGCGCTTGATCGCGTGAAAGCGCTCGCTGTTCCCCATGCGCACGCGGATCCACTCCGGCTTCTTCAGGCGCTCGGCCGGCACGATCTTGATGGGGATGCGGGCCGTTTTCGCGGCGCCTTTCTGCTTTTCGCCTGCTGTGGTCATCGCAATACGTGAATGAGATGTTGAGCGAGCTTCGTGGCTGCGTGTTCGACTTCGTGATCGACGCCCAGATCCTTCATCTGCGTCACGGCGAGCCCCGGATAGCCGCACGGATGGATGGCGTGAAACGGGGCGAGATCCATCGCCACATTGAGGGCGATGCCGTGATAGCAGCAGCCGTTACGGATGCGCAGCCCCAGTGCCGCGATCTTTGCCGCGCCCACATACACCCCGGGCGCGTCTTCCCCGCCGTGCGCCGACACCCCGAGTTCCGCGAGCAAGTCTATCACGGCCTGTTCCATGCGCCGGACGAGCGGCCGCACGCTGAGCCCGCGACGCCGCATGTCGAGGAGGAGGTAAGCGACGACCTGGCCAGGACCATGATAAGTGATCTGTCCGCCCCGGTCGGTGCGCACGACAGGAATGTGGTTCTCCACGCGCGGAAAGTGTTCGGTCCTGCCCGCGATGCCGACGGTGTACACGGGCGGGTGCTGCAAGAGCCAGATCTCGTCCTCCGAGCGGGCGTGACGGTTCGCCGTGTACGTCTGCATGGCGCGCCAAGTCGGCTCGTAGTCGACAAGCCCGAGACGCCGCACACGTATCCCCGCGGTATCCCGGGACACGGCTTCGCGGTCAGCGATTACGTCGGTCGTGGTCATTGCCGTTGTCCGATGATAAGAACAGTAGCAAAATGCCGCAACCCGCGCAGCAAGACGCAGCCAATGCATATAAAACCATTTCATCCCCTGCGGTTGTCCGTGCACGCGGCATCACTCGCGATTGCCATCGCCGCCGGCTCGGCACAGGCTGAATCCACTGACGATCCGGCAGCGAGCTTCGCGGTGCTCTATAACGAGCGCCACCGGCTCGTCGCGTTCAAGGATGTGTGCAGCCGGATGCTGCCGAAGCTCAGGCGCGATACGCAGGCCGCGTACGAGGAGTGGGTCGACCGGCACGAGGAGGTGCTCGAAAACCTCGAAAATCGGTTTCTCGCGATGGTGAAGAAAGCATCGCGCAACCAGAAGGAATACAACGAGAACTACCGCAAGTACCGCGGCGTGATCGAGCAGGAGCGGCACGCGCAGAAGGAGGCCTTCCTCGCGATCCCGAAGGAAGACCTCGTGAAGGAGTGCAACGAGTACCCTGCGTATCTCCGCAGCGCGGATTCAGACATGCCAAATCGCTATCCCGAGGCGTTCGCGGCGCTCTACGGCAAGAAAAAGCCGTGAAGCGAAAGCGCCGCCTTCGCTGCTATTCCTCCTTGATGCCCGCGGCCTTGATCACCCTCGCCCACTTTTCGGCTTCGGATACCATCAACTTGCCGAATTCGGCGGTGCTCGAGGTTTCGGCGCGCACGCCGGCAGCGTCGAGCTTCTGCACCATGTCGGGCACTTTCAAGGCGACGTTCGTTGCCGCGTGCATTTGAGAGATGATGTCAGCCGAAGTCCCGCGTGGTGCAAACATCCCGAACCAGATGTAGCTTTCGTAACCCGGAACCCCGGACTCGCTGATCGTCGGCACGTCCGGCAGTATCGGATTGCGCTTGGCGCTGCCGAGCGCGAGCATCCTGACGCGCCCTGCACGGACCTGAGGCATGACGGTTGCGAGCGAGCCGAGATGGACCTGCGTATGACCGGCGGCCGTGTCCGCGATTGCCGGGCCGCCGCCCTTGAAGGGGATGTGGACCATATTGGTGCCCGTCATCATCTTGAAGAGCTCGGTGTTCATGTGCGGGAAGCCGCCTACTCCCGAGGACGAATAGTTGATCTGTCCCGGTCGCGCCTTGGCGAGCGCGACGAGTTCCTTCACGGACTTGACCGGCAATGTGGGTGTGACGACCAGGGCGCTGTCGCCGAAACCGAGTAGCGCGACCGGCGCGAACGACTTGATGAGGTCCACCTTCGCCTTCGAAATGAGGTAGCCGTAGCCGGTCGAGGTGACCATGAAGGTATAACCGTCCGGCGGCGATTGCGAGGCGATTTCCATCCCGACGATCGCACCGGCACCCGGGCGGTTGTCGATGATCACCTGCTGTTTGAGGCGCTTGGTGAGATCGGCGGCCAGCAGACGCCCGACGATGTCGGTGCTGCCACCGGGCGCCCACGGGATGATGATGCGTATCGGCTTTTCAGGCCAGGAGGCGGCGTGTGCCGGCGCGAAACCTATGGCGACGAATGTAAGCAGCGAAAGGGCCGCGAATCCGAGCGATTTCCTTATCATGTCGATTCTCCGTGTAGCAAGGGCTAATATAGCGCAAGGGCCGATATGCTGTCCGCGTGCGCGGGTCGCGCATCCACGCCGGCGTATCCTGTAGAATCACCGCGCGTCAGCAGTGAAGGAGGCTTACATGGGGAAAGGCGACAAACGCACGCGTCGCGGCAAGATCTTCAAGAATTCGTACGGCAAGACGCGCCCCCACAAGCCGAAGAAAAAGAAAAAGGCGTCAGGGTCGGTTCCATCGAAGCGACCCTGACGCCTTTTCTAGAGCACCATGACCACCATCGGGTGGGCGCACAGTTCCCGGTAGAGGGCATCGAGCTGCTCGCGCGACGTGGCGCGGATTACGCAAGTGATGCTCAGATATTTCCCGCGCTTGCTCGCTTTCATTTCCATCGCCGAGCCATCGAAATCCGGCGCATGGCGCTGGACGACCTCGAGAACCGCCTGCGCGAAGCCCGCGCGGGTATGGCCGAGGATCTTGATCGGAAAGTCGCAGGGATATTCGATCAGCGAAGCTTCGCTCATGCCGCGCGCCGCATCACCTCGCGCTTGAATTCCTGGTAGAGCTGGTAAACGCGCCGGAAGACGGCTCCCGGCTTCCCGCCGCCGACCGCTTTTCCGTCGAGCGTCGTCACGGCAAGCACTTCCTTGGTCGAGGAGGTGACCCAGATTTCCTGCGCCGTCTTCACTCCCTGCTCGGGCACTTCACGAACCTCGTGGGCGATGCCGTGCGCCGCGAGGAGTTCGAGCACCACGTCGTACGTGATGCCGGGAAGGACGAGATGGTTCTTGGGCGGCGCGAGCACGATGCCGTTGCGCACCACGAACACGTTGCTCGCCGAGGCCTCGGTGAGAAAGCCATCGCGAAAGAGCACCACTTCGACTGCACCCGCGTCCATTGCCGTCTGACGCAGGAGACAGTTGCCGAGCAGCGAGATGGATTTCACGTCGCACTTGAGCCAACGGTAATCGGTCGCCGTGATAGCCGGCACGCCATTCTCGATCTGCTCCCGGGGCGGGGTCACGAGCGGGCTGCTCATCATGAACACCGTGGGCTTGGCATCCTTGGGGAACGCGTGGTCGCGCTTCGCCGCGCCGCGCGTCACCTGAAGATAGACCGACTGGTCCTCGCCGGCGTTCCGCGCGATGACGTCCTGCGTGAGCTTCGTCCACTCCGCATCGCTCATGGGGTTCGCCAGCCGGATGCTGTCGAGGCTGTGCTGGAGCCGGCGCAGGTGTTCCGGCAGCCGGAAGGGATGCCCGGAATAGACCGGAATCACCTCGTACACCCCGTCGCCAAAAATGAACCCTCGGTCGAGCACGGGGATGCGCGCCGCTTCAAGCGGCATGAATTCTCCGTTCAAGTAAACGATATCGCTCATGCCGCCCTCACTTGAATAAAAGCCGGATCGAGTCCCAGCTGCGTCCCAATATGCCGGCGACCGGCACGCTCTCGAGCGCCACCACGGGCAGCTCGCGGTACGGCTTGCCGTCGAGCGTGACCTTCATCGTGCCCACGCGCTGCCCGGCGCTGATCGGCGCGAGCAGCGGCTGCATGCTTTCGATGTTGGCTTTGAGCTTTTCCACCTGGCCCTTGGGCAGGCTCACGTAGAAGTCGCTCGTGAACCCAGCCTTGATCGTGTTGCTGCTGCCTTTCCATACCTGCAGTGTAGCGACCGGCTGGTCCTTTTCATAGAGCCGGACCGTATCGTAGAACTGAAAGCCGTAATTCAGAAGTTTCTGGCTTTCGATCGCGCGCGCCGATTCGGAGGCCGTGCCCAGCACGACCGATATGAGCCGGCGGGTGTCGCGTTTCGCCGAGGTGATGAGGCAGTAACCGGCATTTTCGGTGTAGCCGGTCTTCATGCCGTCCACAGTAGGATCGGTCCACAGGAGGCGGTTGCGGTTCGACTGCGAGATGTTGTTGTAACGGAACTCCTTGGTCGAATACAGAGGATAGTACTCGGGAAAATCCCGCACGATTGCGGCGGCAAGGAGCGCGAGATCGTGCGCCGTCGAATAGTGCTGGGGATGCGGCAGGCCGGTCGAGTTCACGAAATTCGTGTTCTTCATGCCGAGCCGCTGCGCTTCGCGCGTCATCATCTGAGCGAAGACTTCCTCGCTCCCGGCGATCGCCTCCGCGAGCGCAATGCACGCGTCGTTGCCGGACTGGACGATCATGCCGCGGATCAGCTCGTCCACGGTGACGGGTTTGTGCGGCTCGATGAACATGCGCGAGCCTTGGGCCTTCCACGCGTGCGCGGAGACCGGTACGTGCTGTTCGGGACGCAGCGTCTTCTGCCGGAGCGCGGCGAAGGCGAGATACGCAGTCATGAGCTTGGTGAGCGAAGCGGGCTCCACGCGCTCGCTGGGACTGTGGCTTGCGAGGAACTGCCCGCTGTTGAAGTCGAGCAGCACGTACGCCTTCGCGGCGATGGTCGGGAGAGATGGAACGGGGACAGCGGACTGTTGGGCGGGTAGGAGAACCGGAAAGAAAAGCAGAACGAGCGCCGAGACCAGTCGCATAGCCGTCACGAAAAACTTCATTATACGGCCTTCACGCTTGCGCACGAGGCGTGGAGCTGAAAGAATGACGCCCTTTTTACTTCGCCATGTTGCATCCAATCAATTTTGTACGCCGGGCATTCGATCATCGCGCGCACCGGCGTTGCACTGCGCTTGCAATGCTTGGCGCGATGGTGCTTTTTTGCGGAAACGCCGTCGCGCAGAGCGTGATCGTGAAGGATGCGTGGACGCGCGCAACCGCGCCCGGCCAGACCACCGCTGGTGTGTATCTCGAGATCGTGAGCTCCACGGATGCCGCGCTCGTGAGTGTGAAGAGCGCGATTGCGCGCCGCGCTGAAATCCATGCGATGCGCATGGAGGACGGCGTGATGAAGATGCGCGGCGTCGAAAGGCTCGCGCTACCGGCGGGAAAAGCGGTCCGGCTCGCGCCTGGAGGTCTGCATATCATGCTGCTCGGCGTGACACGGCCGCTTCGCGAAAACGAGACGATACCGCTCGAGCTCGAGATCGAAGCCGTGGGCGGGAGCGGAGTTTCGAAACTCGCTACGCGCGTCGAGGTGCGCGCGCGAACCGCACACCCTCACTCTCACTCGCACGCGCATTAGCGCGGTATGTCATCGCGCGCGACGTAACGGCGCATCGCGGCACGCAAGATCTGGAGCTGCGATCGGAAATTGCGGCACGCCTCGCACAGCGGGAGATGCACGCGCAGCGCGAGCCGTTCGCGCAGGCTGAGCGGCCGGTCCTGCGCTTGCGACAGCAGCGCCGCTACCTCCCGGCATGAGGGAATGAGTTTCACGATTTGCCGAACCACTTCGCTTCAAGACATGCGCGCAGGCTCAGACGCGCCCGGTGGAGCAGCACCCAGCAGTTCGTCGCCGTGATGCCCAGCTCCTTACAGATTTCCTCCGTCGAAAGCTCGAGCACTTCCCGCATCGCGAATGCCTTCGCCATGCGCGCCGGCATCATGCTCGTGCAGAGCTCGAACATCGCCCAGAATTCCCGGTTCTCGAATGCGCGGTCCGGGTCAGCCCATCGGGCCGGGGCATCGCGCCAGTGCCCGTCTGCGGCGAAGTAGGCATCCGCCATCTCGGCCTCGCTGCGCTCCGACTCGCCATCGACGACGAGGGGCTGCTGCCGGCTCTGGCGGCGCAGGTGGTCGATGATCTTGTGCTTCAGGATGCCGGTAAGCCAGGTCTTGAGCGAAGATTTTCCGGAGTATCCGCTGCGCGCTTCGAGCGCAGCGAGCAGCGTTTCCTGAACGGCGTCCTCTGCCGCAGCCGCATCGCGCAGTTGCATGAGCGCATAGCGCATGAGGTAGGCGCGATACGCCTCGCAATCCGCAGCGCTAAATCCGGGAACAGCCGTTTGTGTTCCGTGACCTGCGGCCATAGCGCCATCCGACATACGTTATTCCAGCAGAATCAGAAATTTAGACGTTTTCTCCAGGGCCTGCAACCCGCTGGCGCACGGCACTTGAAAAGCCGGGGACGGGCCCCCCATATTCGGGGCATGGCGCCCGAGCGCCGATGACTATGTCAAGGAGAGGATTTATGGCAAACATCACCCGCTTCAGCCCGGTCGAAGACGCCTTCGACGAATTGTTCCGCGGATTCTTCGTGCGCCCGGTCAGCTTTGAAGGCCCGACCGCCGCGGCACAGTTCCGCGTAGACGTGACCGAGAACGACAAAGCTTACATCGTGCAGGCCGAGATTCCCGGCGTGAAGAAGGAAGACATCGGCATTACGATCGACGGCGAGCACGTCGCGATCAGCGCGGAAGTCAAGAAAGAGAAGGATGTGAAGAATGGCGAACGTCAGCTGAGGAGCGAACGCTACTACGGCAAGGTGTACCGCGCGTTCACCCTCGAGCAGCCGGTCGACGAAGCCAGCGCGCAGGCGAAGTACGAGAATGGCGTGCTGGAAGTGACGTTGCCCAAAAAAGCTGCGGTCGCGGCGAAGCGCATCACCGTCCAGTAACGCGACAGCGGCGTGAAGCCGCCGGATGCGCAGCCGAGCGGCGGAGCGAAGGCTTCCGCCCGACCTGCGCGCCGCTTGCCCGAAGAAGGCGACAGGGCGTGTCCCGCCTGTCGCCTTCTTTTCGCTCGTGTACAATGAGTGGGCCCTCACATTCACTCACGTTCATGCCGCTCAATACCGTGTCCGGCGCGCCCAAGGCAAAAGTCCTCACCGAGGCGCTGCCCTACATCCAGCGCTTCCACGGCAAGACGATCGTCGTGAAGTACGGCGGCAACGCCATGATCGACGATGAGCTGAAGGAGAATTTCGCGCGCGACGTCGTGCTGCTCAAGCTCGTCGGCATGAATCCCGTCGTCGTGCATGGCGGCGGCCCTCAGATCGACGACCTCCTGAAGCGCGTCGGCAAGAAGGGCGAGTTCGTGCAGGGCATGCGCGTCACCGACGCCGAGACCATGGACGTCGTCGAAATGGTGTTGGGCGGCCAGGTGAACAAGGAGATCGTGAACCTCATCAATCAGCACGGCGGGCATGCCGTGGGGCTCACCGGGAAGGATGGCGCCTTCATCCGCGCGAAGAAAATGCTGGTGCGCGGGCCGGGGGACTCGGACGAGAAGATCGACATCGGCCAGGTGGGCGAGGTGGAGGCGATCGATCCGCGCATCATCGAGACGCTGCTTGCCGGCGGCTTCATCCCCGTCATCGCACCCATCGGATTCGGAGCCCGGGGCGAGTCCTACAACATCAATGCCGATCTCGTCGCCGGCAAGGTGGCGGAGGTCCTGAAGGCGGAAAAGCTCGTCGTGCTCACGAACACGCCGGGCGTGTTCGACAAGAACGGCAACCTCCTGACTGGACTCACTGCGCGCAAAGTGGACGAGCTCTTCGCCGACGGCACGATTTCCGGCGGCATGCTGCCCAAGATCAGCTCGGCGCTCGACGCGGTGAAGAATGGCGTCAACACCTGTCATATCATCGACGGGCGGGTGCCGCACGCGCTGCTCCTCGAAATCCTCACGAACGAGGGTGTGGGCACGCTCATCCGGCGGCGCTGAAACGCGCGTCCGTCTGACGCCGCGGGCGAGGCACAACGTGGTCCGGGCCAGATCATGGATATTCGATCTCGACAACACGCTGCACAACGCGGCGCCGCACATCTTTCCGCACATCAACCGGGCGATGACCGCGTATCTCCAGAAGCATCTCGGCCTGGACGAAGCGGCGGCCGCGGACCTGCGGCGCCACTACTGGACGCGCTACGGCGCGACGCTGCTCGGCCTCATGCGCCATCACGGCACCGATCCGCAGCACTTTCTGCAGGTGACGCATCGCTTCGACGATCTCGAAAGCATGCTGGTGTGCGAGCCGCAGCTGCGCCACGTGCTTGCGCGCCTGCCCGGCCGCAAGTTCGTGTTCTCCAATGCGCCGGTTCATTACGCGCGCGCGGTGCTGAAGGGCTTGTGCATCGCAGACCTCTTCGAAGAGGTGTTTTCCATCGAGCGTACACGCTACCGCCCGAAGCCCGACTGCTACGGGTTTCTGCGGCTTGCCCGCGCCCACCATCTGCGGCCGCAGCGCTGCATCATGGTGGAAGACACGCTGCCGAATCTGCGGACCGCGAAAAAGCTCGGCATGAAAACGGTGTGGGTGAGCCGGGCGGGGAAAGCGCCCGGCTACGTTGACGCCAGCATCACGAATTTGAGGCAGTTGCCGCGCGTGCTGACGCGGCTACAATGAGGCTGGGGCGAGCGGGCCGCTCGAGGCCCGGGCGAGGTGGGGATGGGAGCGAAAACCGGGGAGAGAAAAAGAGAGATCCTGCATACGCTGGCGCAGATGCTGGAGAGTCCGGCCGCCGAGCGCATCACCACCGCGGCGCTCGCCGCGCGTCTCGATGTGTCGGAGGCGGCGCTTTACCGGCACTTCACCGGCAAGGCGCAGATGTTCGAGGGACTCATCGACTTCATCGAGGGCTCGCTCTTCGGGCTCATCAACCGCATCACGAGCGAAGAGAAGAGCGCGGTGCGCCAGATCGAGGCGATCGTCTCCGTGCTCCTCGGTTTCGCTCAGAAGAACCGCGGCATGACGCGCGTGCTGATCGGCGACGCCCTGGTGAACGAGGAGGAACGGCTGCAGTCACGCATCAACCAGGTCCACGATCGCATCGAGGCCGCTTTGAAGCAGGCGCTGCGCTTCGGAGTCACGCAGCAGGAATTTCTGGCCGAGCTCGACGTGACGGCGCAGGCGAATCTTCTGATGAGCTTCGTTACCGGGCGCTGGCACCAGTTCGCCAAGAGCGGATTCAAGCGCGACCCGGTCGAGCTGTGGAGCAAACAGTGGCGGCAGTTGCTGGAAGGCGTCATCGCCTGATGCAGCCGCAGACTACGAGTCCTTGCAGGGGAGAATCATGTCCAACGTGACCACACAGCAACTCGCGGAAATCCTGCTCGGGATCGCGCGCGCGCAAAACGCGATCATCGAGGCGATGGAGAACTCGAAGGCGGGATTCAAGGCGACGCATTTCCGCCCGACGCTGGAGGCGGTGTCGCGCATACGCAGCAACCGTGCCGAGTCGCTCGCCGATTTTCCCGCGCGCCTGCTGCTGCAGCTGCTCACCCGCAACGGGCCCGATCTCGCCCAGGTCGCGGCGGATCTCGAGGCGCTCGTCACGCGTCCGGCTGAGGCCACGCCGGCGACAGCCGAGAGCGGCGGCACGGGCTACGCGGCCGGTGTGGACCCCGCCACGCTGAACACTCAAACGACGTAACGGATCAAACGGTCGCACCCACACATACCGCGCAGGCCGGATCCTTGCGGAAGTTTACCGTGCGCATCTGCAGGGCGAGCGCATCGACGAGGAGCAGCCGCCCGCGGAGCGGCTCACCAGTCCCCGAGATGAGCTTCAGCGCCTCCGCGGCCTGGATCGAACCCACGATTCCCACGAGCGGCGCAAAGACCCCCATCACGGCGCAGCGCACATCTTCACTCTCGCCCGCTTCCGGAAAGAGGCAGTGGTAGCACGGCGAGCGCGCGTCCCGCATATCAAACACCGCAACCTGTCCGTCGAAGCGCACCGCCGCGCCGGATACGAGGGGCTTGCGGAATTTCACGCACGCGCGATTCACTGCGTGGCGGGTGACGAAATTGTCGCAGCCGTCGATCACGACGTCCGCTTCGGACACGAGTTGATCGAGGCGCTCGCCCGCGACCCGTTCCGGCAGTGCGCGAACCTGCGCTTCTGGATTTATATCGGCCAGCGTCGCGCGCGCCGAGTCCACCTTTTTGCGCCCGATCGACGGCGTGCGATGCACGATCTGGCGCTGGAGATTGGTGAGGTCGACATCGTCGCCGTCACAGAGCGTGATGTGGCCCACACCCGCCGAGGCGAGATAGAGCGCAACCGGCGACCCGAGTCCCCCGGCGCCTATCACCAGCGCGCGCGCGGCGAGCAGCTTCTCCTGGCCCTCGATCCCGATTTCGGGGAGCAGGATGTGGCGGCTATAACGCAGGAGCTGCTCGTCGTTCATGGGCGCTAAATAAAATGCCCGGCATCGCGCCGGGCATTTTCGATGCGGCGTGTGCGCCGGCGGTCAGTTGACGCGGGCGGCGAGTGTGCGGCTCTTCAGGAACGCGATCGCCTGGTTGAGCTCGTAATCGTTCTTCGACACGATCTCGCCCGGCTCCGGCCGCATGGCTTTCTCGTCCACGTCTTTCGGACGCGGCGCCGGCGTGAAGTCGTACTTCACCGCGGCAGCCTGGGCTTCAGCCTTCTCCTCGGCCTGCTCCTTTTCCTTCGTCACGTCCGTGAGATGCTTGGTGAGGTCCGCCTCACGCAGCCGCAGGCCTGCGGTCTTGTCCACCACCGTCGCGTCATCGAGCGGAATGTCGGGCACGATCCCCTTCGCCTGGATTGAGCGGCCGTTCGGCGTGTAGTAGCGCGCCGTTGTGAGCTTGATCGCGGTGTTGTTGCCGAGCGGAAGTATCGTCTGCACTGAGCCCTTGCCGAACGTCGGCTGCCCCATGACTACCGCGCGACGGTGGTCCTGCAGTGCGCCCGCGACGATCTCCGAAGCCGATGCCGAGCCGCCGTTCACGAGCACCACCATCGGGACGGTCTTCACTTCGGGCGGAAGCCTCTTGAGAAAGTCGTCCCTGCTGCGGCCGCGCAGATAGTTTTCGGGGCTCGCGCTCAGCTTCATCTTCGAGTCTTCCGTGCGTCCGTCGGTGTAGACAACGAGCGCGCCGGGCGGGTTGCTGAACGGCGCGGTGGCGGTGTCGGCTGCGTTCCTTCCGCCCGGGTCGTTGCGCAGGTCGAGCACGATGCCCTTCATCGCGCTCTGGTTCTCCTTGAACAAGCGGGTGATCGCCGCCGCGAGATTTTCACCGGTGTGCTCCTGGAACTGGCTCACGCGGAAATACGCATAGCCGGGCTCGAGCAGTTTCGCCTTGACGCTCTGCACCTTGATGACGGCGCGGGTGATGGTCACGACGATGGGCTTCGTCTCGCCCTTGCGCACGATGGTAAGCGTGATCTGGGTGTTCGGCTTGCCGCGCATGCGCTTCACCGCATCGGTGAGCGTCATGCCCTTGACCGAGGCATCGTCCAGCTTGACGATCAGGTCGCCAGCCTTGACCCCGGCGCGCGAGGCCGGGGTGTCGTCGATCGGCGCGATGACCTTCACGAAGCCTTCCTCCATCCCGACTTCGATGCCGAGCCCGCCGAACTCGCCCTGCGTGCCGACCTGCAGCTCGCGGAACGCCTCCTGGTCGAGGTAGGCCGAGTGCGGGTCGAGCCCGGTCAGCATGCCGTTGATCGCCTGCGTGATGAGCCGCTTGTCCTCGACCGGCTCGACGTAGTCGCTCTTGACGCGCCCGAACACCTCGGTGAACGCGCGCAGCTCCTCGATCGGCAGCGGCGCGAGACCCGCCTCTTTCTGGGCGACTGCCGAAAAATTGAGGCTGATCGCGACACCCATCAGGATGCCCAGCGCGATCAGGCCGATGTGATGCAGTTTGTTGCGCATTGCGCAGCTCCTTCGCCCTACGTGTGATGCCTTGCTTTTACTCGATATTTACCCACCGCAGCGGGTCGAGCGGCCGGCCTTCGTGCCGCAGCTCAAAGTATAAACCCGAATGAGCGTTGCCGCCGCTATTGCCCACGGCAGCGATGGGGTCACCGGCGCGGATCGTCTCGCCCACCCGGCGGTAAAGCGTCTCGTTGTTCCCGTAGAGACTCATGTAGGCTCCCCCGTGGTCGATGATGAGCAGGTTGCCGAACCCGCGCAGCCAGTCCGCAAAAACCACCCTGCCGGAAGCGATGGCGCGCACTTCCTCTCCCGCTCTGGCAGCGATGAACAGTCCCTTCCAGGTGATTCCGCCCTCGGGGCGTGGACTGCCAAAGCGGTTCGCGAGTTCCCCGCGCACCGGCAGCTTGAGCCGACCCTTGAGCGCCTCGAACGGGCCGCTGCCGAGCGAGGCGTCGGGTACGCTCTCGTTCCTCAGGCGCGAGGGCTTGCGCGCGATGACACGACCGAGCTCCTCGACGAGGCGCGTCAGCCGGCTTTCGTTCCGTTTCAGCGTGCCGATCTCGCGCTGCTGCTTGTCGATCTCGCGTGAGATGCCCGCGAGCACCCTGGCGCGGGCGGCCTTTTTCTCCTCGATACGTTGCTTCTGTGCCGCTTCCTCGGCCGCAGCCGCGTCAAGCTCCGAGGCCTTGCGCTCGGTTTCCCGCGCCAGCGTGCGCAGCTCGGAGAGGCTCTCGCGCAGCGTGTCGATCACATCGGCGCGCGCCTGCGCGATGTACGTGAGGTAGTGCAGCATGCGCGCGATGCGGTTGGGGTCCTCTCCGCTCAGGAGGAGCTGCAGGGGCGGGCTGCGCCCCTCGAGGTACTGCTGGTAGAGCATCGTCTCGAGCAGGGCCTGCTGGCGGCTCAGCGCCACTTCTCCGTCCCGGGTGCGCAGCCGCAGTTCGTCGAGCTCGCGACTCAAGTGCGCCGACTGCAGCGCGAGTTCCCGCAACCGACGATTGGCATCGGAAATGGCGCGTTCCGATGCCTTCAGCGCATCGACGGCCTCGGTGCGCGACGATTCGGCTTCCTGGAGCTTTTTCTGGAGCGCCTCGATGCGGTTGCGCAACTCCCGCAACTCCTTCCGCGCTTCGGCGGCGCTTGCGGCATGCGCATCCGCAACAACCGCCGCTCCGAGCAGCAGGGAGAGAAAGAATGCGCCTGCGTGGCGGACAACGCTCACACGAAGCGTATGAGCGGCTTTCCGGTCATCTCTGGCGGCTGCTCGAGGCCCATCATGTAGAGCAGCGTCGGGGCGATGTCCTGCAGCGCCCCGCGTTCGGCGATCTTCGCCTTGCGTCCGATGTAAAGCAGCGGCACCACGTTCAGCGTATGCGCGGTGTGCGGCTGGCCGCTTTGCGGGTCGCGCAGCAGTTCGGCGTTGCCGTGATCGGCCGTAATGAGGACTTCGCCCCCGGCTTCGCGCATTGCCGGCACGACGCGGCCGATACATTCGTCGAGGACTTCCACCGCACGCCGGGCGGCCTCGAGATTGCCCGTATGCCCGACCATGTCGCCGTTCGCGTAGTTGCAGATAATCGCGTGGTACTTGCGGCTCCCGATCGCTTCCACGAGCTTGTCGGTGACCTCGTAAGCGCTCATCTCGGGCTTCAGATCGTAGGTGGGAACCTTGGGCGACGGCACCATTATCCGATCTTCACCGGGATACGGCGTTTCGACGCCGCCGTTGAAGAAATACGTGACGTGCGCGTATTTCTCCGTCTCGGCGATACGAAGCTGCCTGAGGCCGAGCCGGGAAATATACTCGCCGAAGCCGTTCTTGACCGACTGCGGGGGAAAGGCGGCCGGGATATGGCTGAAATCCCTGCCGTACGACGTCAAGGTGCAGAAGTAGCCGAAGCGCGGCACCACGGCGCGCTCGAAGCCGTCGAACTTCGGGTCGGTGAGCGCGCGTGTGAGCTGGCGTGCGCGGTCGGCGCGGAAGTTCATGTGCACGGCGACGTCTCCGTCGTTCATGCGCGCCGGCTCCGCGCCTTCCGGCGCAATCACTGTAGGCTTCACGAACTCGTCGGATTCGCCGCGCGCATACGCCATCCGCAATCCGGTCACGGCATCCGGTGCGCGATAAGGCGCCTTTCCCTGTGTGATGAGATCGTAGGCGGCTGCGACGCGGTCCCATCGCTGGTCGCGATCCATTGCGTAATAGCGGCCGCAGATCGAGGCGATGCGCGCGTTTGCGAGCGCTTCGCACTTGCGCGTAAGCGCAGTCAGGGACGGCTCGGCGCTTCTCGGCGGCGTGTCGCGGCCATCGAGGAAGGCGTGCACATAGACGCGCGGCGCTCCTCCGCGTGCCGCGAGATCGATCATGGCGTGTATATGAGACTCGTGACTGTGCACCCCGCCGGGCGAGACGAGTCCCATGATGTGCAACGCGTGCCCGCTCTCGCGCGCGGTGTCGACCGCTTTGAGGAGCACCGGGTTCCTGAAGAATTCACCCGATTCGATGGCATTCTCGATGCGCGTGAAGTCCTGGTACACCACGCGGCCCGCACCGATGCTCATGTGCCCGACCTCCGAATTTCCCATCTGGTTCTTCGGCAGGCCGACCCATTTTTCAGACGCGTCTATCGTAGTGTGCGGATACGTCTGCCACAGCACGTCCCAATGCGGCTTGCGTGCCTGGCAGATCGCGTTGTCCTCGCATTCCTCGCGATAGCCGAAACCGTCGAGTATGATGAGCAGAACCGGAGTGACTTTCATGATCTGTTGCGCAAGTGCCGGCCTAACGGCCTCGTAACGTTCGAGTATAGCTCACGGCGCACGATCGCCGCTCTCTTCGTTTGAGCAACGACGCGCATCGACGTTCTCCCGCCGCGCGGCCTTTCGGGACGGCGGGGGGTAGCGCGTGGGCCTCGTCTGCTAGAATAAGCACCCGCAAAATCAATCGCGCCCATCTTCCGGGAGTCCAAGTTTTGGAGCAGTTCCTGGCGTTTCTGGTCAAGAATCCCTTTCACCTCGTGCTCTTCGGCATCGCCGTCGTCACCGGCGGCATGCTGATCTGGCCTCTCGTCTCCCGGCTCGCGCGTCCGGGCCGCGATGTGGGTCCGCTCGAAGCGGTGCAACTCATCAACCGGCGAGACGCGATCGTGGTCGACGTGCGCGATGCAGGCGAATACGCGTCCGGTCACATCGCGAACGCCCGGCACATCCCCGCGGCGCAACTCGCGGAACGCTTGAAAGAGCTGGAGAAGTTCAAATCGCGCCCGATCATCGTCGTGTGC
>CAMPGR010000089.1 GCA_946885605.1 uncultured Pseudomonadota bacterium | reverse complement strand
GCGCGGGAACAGCGCCAGCGTTGTCCGGAATGCCCTGCGCCTCTTCAATAGACGCTGCCGCTTCCCGGGAAGGGCGCTCGCCTGCTTCCCCTGGTCGAGTCGCGGCTTCGGCTGCCGGCGCTTCGGCCCGTGAGCCACTTTCCATCGCCTTCACGCGGCGATGGAGTTCCCTCAACGCGTCCTCCACGTCGCGCTTCCATTTTTCATCCATCAGCGGCTTGCGCGATTGGAAGGCGAGCCCGATGAAGAGACCCGCGGCCGCGCCGATGACGAGGCCTGGCTCGACATCGCCGATGGCGCCGATCAACGCGCCGACGACCGCACCGACGATCAACCCGGCAAACCACATGGCTGTCCTCCCCTGTCGGACATGTTATTTCGATGCTCCGCGCAGCGCTTCGACCCGCGCCTGCAAGCCTTCGGGCGTTGCGCACTCCGGTGGCACGATGCCGCCGACCGCCAGCGCGATCTTTGAAAGGATGCCGCGCCGGAATGGTTTTGTCATCGCTCGCCCGCCTTCCCGGCTGAAGTAACTGCCCCACAGCCCGCGCAGCGCCATCGGCACCACCGGGACCGGCGTGCGTTCGACGATGCGTTTGATCCCCGGCCGGAACGGATACATCTCGCCCGTATCCGTGATCCGCCCCTCCGGGAAGATGCCGACGAGCTCGCCCGCTGCGAGGGCGCGCGCGATCTCGTCATACGCGCGCTCCAGCAGCGCCGGGTCTTCACGCGCAGAAGCGATCGGTATGGCGCGGCTGGTACGGAAGACGAAGTTGAGCAGCGGGATACGGAAGATCTCGTGGTGCATCACGAACCGTATGGGCCGGCGGCAGGCAGCGGCAATGACGAGCGCATCGACGTAGCTCACATGGTTGCACACCAGAACCGCCGCGCCTCTGTCGGGAATGTTCTCGAGCCCGCTCTTTTCCAGCCGGTAGACCGAGTGGATGAGCAGCCACGTAAGAAACCGCATCAGGAACTCGGGAACGAGCGTATAGATGTAGACGGCAACCGCAGCGTTGGCAAGCGCCGCCAGCAGGAAGACTTGCGGAATCGTGAAGCCGAGCTGGAAGAGCGCGATCGCGATGAGCGCCGCGGCCACCATGAAGAGCGCGTTCAGGACGTTGTTGCCCGCGATGACCCGCGAGCGGTGGCTCGCCTCGCTCCGGCTCTGGATGAGCGCGTAAAGCGGCACGATGTAGAAGCCGCCGAAGACGCCGATCAGGAAGAGATCGGCGAGGACGCGCCATGAGCCGGGTATGCGCACGAACTCGGCGACACCGACTGCCTCGTCGTTGCCTGCGCCGCCGAGCGCAAAGTAAAGGTCGATGCCGAACAGCGTCAGGCCGATCGAACCGAACGGCACGAGCCCGATTTCGATCTTGTGGCCGGAGAGCCGCTCGCACAGCAACGATCCGGCCCCGATCCCTATCGAGAAAACGACGAGCAGCAGCGTGACCACCAGCTCGCCGCCGCCCAGCACGATGCGGCTCAGATTCGGAAACTGGGTGACGAGGATCGAGCCGAAGAACCAGAACCAAGACACGCCGAGCACCGACAGGAAAACGGTGCGATGGCCGCGCATGAACCGGAAGATGCGCCACGTCTCGGTGAGCGGGTTCCAGTTGATCCTGATCCCGGGATCCGCCGGGGACGACAGCGGAATGTAGCGGCTCAGCGCGTAGCCCAGCGCCGAGAAGGCGAGCGTGCTCACCGCGACTCCCGCGATGCCCCAGCCGGGCTGGCTCACCATCCAGCCGCCCAGAATCATCCCGAGCAGGATCGCGATCGACGTCCCGGTTTCGACCAGCGCATTCCCGCCGATCAGCTCGTGGTCCCGGAGCTGCTGCGGAAGGATCGCGTATTTCACCGGGCCGAACAGCGCCGATTGCACGCCCCCGAGAAACAGCGCGAGAAGGAGCAGCTCCAGGCTGCGCATGAAGAATCCCACGGCGCCGAGCACCATGACGGCGAGCTCGATCAGGACCGTCGCGCGGATCAGGCGCGACTTCTCGTGCTTGTCCGCGAGCTGGCCCGCGGTTGCGGAAAAAAGAAAGAACGGCAGAACGAAGAGCGCCTGCGCGAGGTTCTGCAGCACGTCGGTGGAAAGCGTGGTGAAGGCGGCAGTCTGGTAGGCGAGCAGGATCGCGAGCGCCTGCTTGAACACGTTGTCGTTGAGCGCGCCCAGGAACTGCACGCCGAAGAACGGCGCGAAGCGCCGCTCGCGCAGCAGGCGAAACTGGCTGATCTCCGCCATGAATCCCCTCCCCGAGAGATCCGGATAACGGGTTACTTAGCGAGCCACGACTTCAGCAGGTGCACGCCCCACGCAACGCCAAATCCCGTGACGTCGGTCGCCACCGCGCCGAGGCCGCCCTTGCAATTGCTGCCCGACAAGTCCATGTGGATCCACGGCCGGTTCTCGGTGAAGCGCTTGAGCAAGCGCGCGCCCAGTATGTGATCGGCCTCGCCGTCCAGGGTGCATTGCTTCACGTCCGCGATGCTGCTCTCGAGCGCCGCATCGTAGTCGTCGTCCAGCGGAAAGCGCCACACGCGTTCACCGGACGCGGTGCCGGAGGCGATCGCGTTCTGGGCGATTTCGTCGCTCGTTGCAAAGATGCCGCTGTAGCGGTCGCCGAGCGCGATGTGCATACTGCCCGTGAGCGTCGCGAAATCGACGATGAGATCGGGCTTCGCCCGCGCGGCGAGCGTGAGCGCATCCGACAGCACGAGACGGCCTTCGGCGTCGGTATGGACGATCTCGATCGTCGTCCCGTTGAGCGCGGTGATCACTTCGTTCTGCTTGTAGGCCTTGGGGCTCAGATGGTTCTGGGCAATCGCGAGCCAGCAGTCGAGGTTGACGGGCAATTCTGCTTCGGTCGCGGCCAGCATGATGCCCAGCGCGACGGCAGAGCCGTTCATATCCTCGTGCATGCCGTGCATGTAGCGCGCGGTCTTGAGGTTGTGCCCGCCGGTGTCGAAGCAGATGCCTTTGCCGACGAGCGCCAGCGTCTTACCGGCCTTGCGGTGGCGGTAACGCAGCCGCACGATCGCCGCGTCTTCCTGAAGGCTGCCCTGCGCGACGGCGACAAAAGCGCCGGCGCCCATGCGGCGCAACCGCTTGAGATCGTACTCCTCATGCCCCCAGCCGCGCTCGCGCGCGAGCTTGGCGACGCGACGACGATAGGCGCCGGGCGTCAGCTCATTGGGCGGCAGCACGGTGAGCTCGCGGCACAGCGTGTTACCCATCGCCTGCGCGCGCGCGAGCGGAAACCCGTCGGCGTCGGTGCAACCGTAGAGCCGGATCCGCTCCAGCGGGACGGCCTCGGATTTTTTCTTGCGTTCGGGCAAAGGCGTTCCGTTCACCCACGCCGCGTACACGGCGCGCTCGGCTGCGCCCTGCCGCGTCCCGGGTTCGCCGAACACTGCGATCGCAATTTCCTTCGGTTTTTCGGCGAGCAGGAGCTGCAGGGCCTTGCGCGCAGCGGTCTGCTGCTCGAACGGCGGCTGCGCGGGATCGAGCGCAACCCACGCCGCCAACGCGCCGTGCGGGAGATCGGCGGCGACAGGCGATTTGGCAAGCTCTTCCAGCTTTTTGCGCCGGCGCTTGAGCGCCGTTTCCAGTGCGTCGGCAAACGGCACGCCGTTCAGCGCGCCGCGCTCCTTCACCGGCGGCAAAACGATCAACAGATGACTGGCCCGTCGCGCTTCGGCGACCGTCAACAACGCTCCATTCTGTTCGAGCTTCGCAAGCATGCATTCGGATGCAAGTGACAGGACGGCGGAATTATAACCGTGCGACGCCGCGCGCCTTGTTCAAATCCATTAGAATCATGCGCAACTCGATGGGTTGATCCTCGATGGCTTCCTGATCCTCGATCCCGGCTCGCGACTTATGCGCCAATATCTCGATCTCATGCAGCACGTGCTCGAACACGGAGCGCCCAAGACCGACCGCACCGGCACCGGGACGCTCAGCATTTTTGGCGCGCAGCTGCGCTTCGATCTCGCGGCCGGCTTTCCGCTGCTCACGACGAAGAAGGTGCATCTGAAGTCGATCATCCACGAGCTGCTGTGGTTCCTGAAGGGCGACACCAATATCAAGTACTTGCGGGACACCGGCGTCACGATCTGGGATGAATGGGCGGACGCGGAGGGCAATCTCGGTCCGGTGTACGGCTACCAGTGGCGCTCGTGGCCCGCGGCGGATGGACGGCACATCGACCAGATCAGTCAGGTGCTGGAGCAGCTCCGGAAGAACCCTGATTCCCGACGCTTGATCGTCTCGGCGTGGAACGTCGGCGATCTTGACCGCATGGCGTTGATGCCGTGCCATGCGTTTTTTCAGTTCTACGTGGCGAACGGACGGCTCTCATGCCAGATGTACCAGAGGAGCGCCGATCTCTTCCTCGGGGTGCCGTTCAATATCGCTTCCTATGCCCTCCTCACGCTTATGGTCGCGCAGGCGTGCGAGCTCAAGCCCGGCGAATTCATCCACACCTTCGGCGACACGCACCTTTACCGGAATCACCTCGAGCAGGCGCGTGAGCAGCTCAACCGTACGCCACGGCGGCTGCCCGTGATGCGCCTCAACCCCCAGGTGAAAAGCCTGTTCGACTTCAAGTACGAGGACTTCACGCTCGAGGGCTACGATCCGCACCCGGCGATCAAGGCGCCGGTTGCGGTCTGAACGGCGCCGGGCGTGCCGATGGACGGGGGAAAGGAGATGCCGCGCCCGCGCGTTTCGCTCATCGTCGCGATGGCCAGAAACCGCGTCATCGGCGCCGGCGGCCGCATCCCCTGGCATCTTCCCAACGAGCTGCAGCTCTTCAAGCGCATCACGATGGGGCATCCGATCATCATGGGGCGCAAGACGTATGAGTCGATCGGCCGGCTGCTTCCCGGCCGCACGACCATCATCGTGACCCGGCAGTCGGACTACCGGGTCCCCGGCGCCATCGTCGCTCACTCCCTGGATGAGGCGATTGCCCGGTGCCGAAACGAGGAGGAGATTTTCGTGATCGGCGGCGGCGAGCTGTATCGCGAAACGCTTCCCCGCGCGGATCGCATCTACCTCACCACGGTGGAGGCGGAGCCGCCCGGCGACACCTTCATGCCCGAGATCGATTGGAGCGCGTGGCGCGAAACCTCGGCCGAAAGCTTCGGCACCGACGAAAAGCACGCCTACCCCTACCGCTTCGCGGTCTACGACCGCAAATAAAAAGGGCCGGGATCGGATGCGACCCTGGCCCTTTCAGGTTCTCTGCCTTGTTCTAGATGACGCGGACGTCCGGTAGCGGAAAGCCGTTGAAGTTGCTCGCGTAGGCGGTCGTGTACGCGCCCGCGTTGGCGATGTAGATGAAGTCTCCTTCCTGCATGTCCTCGGGGAACATCTCGTCGCGCATGCACACGTCCACCGAGTCACAGGTGGGCCCGGCGATGCACCACGGGATCACCTTGCCGGTGCGGTCGGTGTGGATGTCGTAGCGCAGCCCCTCGGTCGTCTCGATGACGCCGCCAAAGACGCCCGCGTCCCAGTACATCCAGCGCTTGCCGCCGCGGGTTGCCGTCCCGACGACGCGGCACACGAAGTAGCCGGCGTCGGACACGAGAAAGCGCCCCGGCTCGGCCATGATACGGACCGACTGCGGGATGTCGCGGATGCCGTGGTTGACCACCTCGGCGATGCGCTCGATCGAGGGAATGGGCTTCACGTGGCGCACGGGGTAGCCGCCGCCTATATTGAGGAGCCGCGGCGTGAGCCCCGCGAGGCGCATCTTGCGGAAGACGCGCTTGGCATGTTGGATGCCCACGCGCCAGTTCTCCGGGTTGCGGCATTGCGAGCCGACGTGGAAGGTCACGCCCGCCAGATCCGCGCCAAGCGCCGCCGCCTCGGCGATGATACCGTCCACTTCCGTGCTCTTGATGCCGAACTTGCCCGCGAGCGGCCAGTCGCTCCCGACGTTGGGCGCTTCGATCCGGACGTAAAGCTTGGCGTCCGGCTTCACGCTCACGATCTTCCGCAGCTCTTCCACGCTGTCGAGCACGTACCACTCCACGCCCTTCTGCGCCGCGTACTCGATGTACGCGCGCGACTTCATCGGGTTCGAGTAGTAGATCTCCGCGGGCGCGACACCCAGGCCGAGCAGGAGGTCGAGCTCGGCGATGGAAGCGATCTCGAAGCCGACGCCTTCCTCGATCAGCGCCTTCAGCACCCGCGGATTCGGGTTCGCCTTCACCGCGTAGTGCGGATGCACGCGCGGCATGGCGGCCTTGAAGCGGCGGGCCTTGGTTCGAACGATTTGGGTATCGACCAGGAGGAAGGGCTTGGTGTAGCCCTCTTTGAGCGCTCCCCGGACGCGGTCAAAGTCCAGGCGTACTTCGGGATGGGTGTCGAAGAGCTGCTGGTCGTTCTCGAAAGCGGGTTGCTGTTTCTTAAGGGCGACAGAGCGCACGGCCATCAAAGTCTCCTTCGGACCTAAGATTCCGGAATCAAAAAGGCAACAACTTCAACCATGCAGCGGCAGTTCGGCGAAACTCTCATGATGACCTCCTTCAAGTCGCTCTCCCGCAATTGGGGAATAACGAAATTGTCGCGAATTATAGGAGCTATGTACCAGGAATCAAGCGATTCGGGCCCGCGCCGAAAAAAAATTTCGCGCCGTGGCGAGCGTGCAAAAACGCACGGTTTGGAAGCTGCGCGGAACTGCGCGCGAGTCGCGCCAAGCGCGCGTGGCGGAGGCGAGAAACCGTGGGCTGAAGCCGACGCTACGCGTCAGATCTTGGGCAGCGTGACGCCGCTCTGCCCCTGGTACTTCCCGCCGCGATCCTTGTAGGAGATCTCGCAGACGTCGTCCGGTGCGGACTCGAGGAAGATCACCTGCGCGACGCCTTCGTTGGCGTAGATCTTGGCGGGAAGCGGTGTCGTGTTGGAGAACTCGAGCGTCACGTAGCCTTCCCACTCGGGCTCGAGCGGCGTCACGTTGACGATGATGCCGCAGCGCGCGTAGGTGCTCTTGCCGAGGCAGATCGTGAGCACGTTGCGCGGGATGCGGAAGTACTCCACGGTGCGGGCGAGCGCGAAGGAGTTCGGCGGGATGATGCACACATCGCCCCGGAAGTCGACGAACGAGCGCTCGTCGAAGTTCTTGGGATCGACGATGGTGGTGTTGATGTTGGTGAAGATCTTGAACTCGTTCGAGCAGCGGATATCGTAGCCGTAGCTCGAGGTGCCGTAGGACACGAGCCGGTGGCCGTTTGCGAACTTGATCTGGCCGGGCTCGAAGGGATCGATCATGCGGTGGCGCTCGGCCATGAGGCGGATCCACCGGTCGGACTTTATTGTCATTCGCGAGCGGGGTAATTAATGGAGGTGAGCTCGGCCGGGATTGTACACCCCGCAACGCCGCGAGCGTTGAGCAGTGCTGCGGGCGTCCGCTCGAACGCGAGCGGACCGCGGCGGTAACACTGTCTCCCGCCCCGGTCAGGTGTTCTGGACGACGATCTTCGGAAACACCGCGGAGTGATCCTGCTGCCGCTCGGCGATCTTCACGGCGACGCGACGCGCGATCTCCTTGTAGATACCGGCGACCCGGCCATCGGGATCCGAGACGACGGTGGGCTTGCCGGAGTCGGCGTGCTCGCGGATCGCGATGTCGAGCGGAAGCGCGCCCAGCACCTCGACCCCATAGTCCTTCGCCATGCGCGCCGCGCCGCCCTCGCCGAAGATACGCTCCTCGTGGCCGCAGTTCGAGCAGATGTGGAGCGACATGTTCTCCACGATGCCAAGGATGGGGACGCCGACCTTCTCGAACATCTTGAGCCCCTTGCGGGCGTCGATGAGCGCGATGTCCTGCGGAGTCGTGACGATAATGGCACCGGTGACCGGAACGCGCTGGGCGAGGGTCAGTTGGATATCGCCCGTGCCCGGCGGCAGGTCCACCACCAGGTAGTCGATGTCGCGCCACTGGGTTTCGCGCAGAAGCTGCTCCAGCGCCTGCGTCACCATCGGGCCACGCCAGACCATAGGCGTCTCGACGTCGATGAGAAAACCGATCGACATCGCCTGCAGCCCATGGCCTTCCATCGGCTCGAGGCTCTTGCCATCCTTCGACTCCGGCCGGCCCCGGATGCCGAGCATCATCGGTTGCGACGGGCCGTAGATGTCCGCATCGAGCACGCCGACGCGCGCGCCTTCCGCCGCGAGCGCGAGCGCGAGGTTTACCGCGGTCGTGCTCTTGCCGACGCCGCCTTTGCCGGAGGCGACAGCGATGATGTTCTTGATCCCGGGCACGAGCTTGACACCGCGCTGCACGGCGTGGGAAACGATCTTCATGGAAACGTTGACGGTGACGCCGCCGACCCCGGGCAAGCCGCGGAGCTTCGCCGCGATCGCCTTGCGGATCGGCTCGATCTGGCTCTTCGCCGGGTAGCCGAGGAGCACGTCCACCGTCACGTTGTCTCCCTCGACCTTGATGTTGCGCGCGGACTTGCTCGACACAAAGTCCTTGCGCGTGTTGGGATCGACGAGCTCTCTGAGCGCGTCCTGCACCTGCTGCTCGGTTACCGCCATGACGGATTCCTCTCGTGCTTCGGGTAGGGCGGGATTATAGAGCCTCTCCACTCGCGGCGCCCCGACGATTCCCGCCGCACGCGAGGCTTTTGCGTCCGGGTCGCCTATGCAGGTTTGTTACAATTCGATCTCTCCAAGTTCCAGCCCTGTAATGAAAAAGCGCCGCATCCTCGTCACCTCTGCCCTGCCCTACGCCAACGGCGCCATCCATCTCGGGCACCTCGTGGAATACATCCAGACCGACATCTGGGTGCGTTTCCAGCGCATGCTGGGGAACGAAGTGCATTACGTGTGCGCCGACGACACCCACGGCACACCGGTGATGCTGCGCGCCGAGCAGGAGGGCATCACGCCCGAAGCGCTGATTGCGCGCATGCACGAGGAGCATGCACGGGATTTCGCCGGATTTCATATCGTCTTCGACAATTACTACTCGACGCACTCGCGTGAAAACCGCGAGCTTGCGTACGAGTTCTACCGGCGGCTCCGCAAAGCGGGACTGATCGAGCAGCGCCCGATCGAGCAGTACTACGATCCGGTGAAGAACATGTTTCTCCCGGACCGCTTCATCAAGGGCGAGTGTCCCAGGTGCCATGCGAAGGACCAATACGGGGACGCGTGCGAAGTGTGCGGCAGCACCTACTCCCCGACCGAGCTCATCAACCCGTATTCCGCGGTATCGGGGGCAACGCCCGTCCGGAGAGAGTCCGAACACTATTTTTTCAAGCTCGGACAGCGCACCGAGTTCTTGAAGCGCTGGACGCGGTCGCCCGGCACGCTGCAGAAGGAGGCGGCCAACAAGCTCGACGAATGGTTCGAGGCGGGCTTGAGCGACTGGGACATCTCGCGCGATGCGCCTTATTTCGGCTTCGAGATACCGGACGCGCCCGGCAAGTACTTCTACGTCTGGCTGGACGCGCCCGTGGGCTACTTCGCGAGCTTCCTCAATCTGTGCGCGAGGAAAGGTCTCGACTTCGACGCCTTTACCGACGCGGTGAAGAGCCGGGACCAGGGCACCGAGATGATCCATTTCATCGGCAAGGACATCCTGTATTTCCATGCCCTCTTCTGGCCCGCCATGCTGGAAAGCGCGGGCTTTCGTACGCCGACGCACATCTATGCGCACGGCTTCCTCACCGTGAACGGCGAGAAGATGTCGAAGTCCCGCGGCACCTTCATCACCGCCGAGAGCTACCTCGGGCAGGGCCTCAATCCCGAGTGGCTGCGCTACTACTACGCGGCGAAGTTGAACGCGACGATGGAGGATATCGATCTCAACTTCGACGACTTTGTCGCCCGCGTGAACAGCGACCTCGTCGGCAAGTACGTGAACATCGCGAGCCGCGCCGCCGGTTTCCTGCTCAAGCACTTCGATGGCGCATTGCATCCGCCTGCCGCCGAAGAAGCCGTTGGCGGAATGGAGGACACCGCAAAGGAAGTGGCCGCCGCCTACGGCGAGCGGGAATACGGGAAAGCGGTGCGCGCCATCATGGCCTACGCCGACCGGGTGAACCAGTACTTCGACTCCCGCAAGCCGTGGGAGCTCGCGAAGCGGGAAGGCGCGCGCGCCGAACTGCACGCGGTCTGCAGCGAAGCGATCCGCTGCTTCCACAAGATGACGATCTTCCTCAAGCCGGTGCTGCCCGCTCTGGCAGCCCGTGCCGAAGCCTTCCTCGGAACGCCGGCGCTCGACTGGGATGCCCTCGAACGCCATCCGGCGGGCATCGCGAACTACGAGCACCTGATGACACGCATCGAGCGCAGGCAGATCGATGCGCTCATCGAGGCGAACAAGCCAAGCCTTCAGCCGACGCCGTCCTCGAGGGGAGGCGTCGAAGCGCAAGGGGCGCAAGTACCGGTATCGCCTGCCCGCCATGCCGAGCACCAGCTGCATGCCGAGGAAAAGTCGGAAATCGGGTCGGTCATCGGCATCGAGGAGTTCAGCAAGGTGGATCTGCGCATCGCGAGGATCGCCAATGCCGAGCACGTCGAGGGCGCGGACAAGCTCCTCAAGCTCACACTCGATCTTGGCGGCGAGACGCGCACCGTGTTCGCGGGCATCAAATCGGCCTACGCCCCGGAGACGCTCAAGGGGCGCCTCACGGTGATGGTCGCAAACCTCGCGCCGCGGAAGATGAAGTTCGGCGTGTCGGAGGGCATGGTGCTGGCCGCCTCGGGCGATGATCCCGGCATCTTTCTGCTCTCCCCCGATTCCGGGGCGCAGCCCGGCATGCGGGTCAAGTAGTGCGCATCGAGCGCATCGAAGCGATCGCGATCGAAATCCCGCTGAAGAAGAACTTCGGCGGCAGCACCTACGCGGTCCTCAAGCGCTGCACGATCGTTACCCGCATACGCACACGCGAAGGCCTCGCGGGCGAGGTCTATAACGGCGACAACCGCGAGCACGGCCGCGAGATCGTCCGCCTGATCGAAAACGAGCTCGCACCGCTCGCAAAGGACATGAGCGTTTTCGAGCACGAACGCCTCTGGGAAAAGATGTTCGCGCTCACGCACACGAGCCGCGACCGCAAGACGCTCCTGGAGGCGATCGCGTGCGTCGATTGCGCGGTGTGGGATCTCACCGGGAAAGCGCTCGGCAAGAGCGTATGCGAGCTGCTCGGCGGCTACCGCGACCGCCTCCCCATCATTTCGATCGGGGGCTACTACATGCCGGGCAGGAGCCTCGCCGAGATCGGACGCGAGATGGAGATGTACCGCGAAGCGGGCATGGCGGGCTGCAAGTTCAAGGTCGGCGGCCTGACGCCCGAGGACGACGCGAAACGCGTCGAAGCCGCGCGCAAAGCGGCGGGGGCGGACTTCGTGCTCATGGTGGATGCGAATCGCGGCTGGAACGCGCGGGACGCGATACGGTTCGCGCAGCTTGTCGAGCGCCACGACATCCGCTGGTTCGAGGAGCCTTGCCACTGGTATGACGACGCCGCTCTGATGGCAAGGATGCGCGAGTCGGTCTCCATCCCCATTGCCGCCGGCCAAAGCGAGGTCACGAGTCACGGCGTGCGCCGCCTGCTCGACGCGCGCGCAGTGGATGTCGTCAACTACGATGCGTCCGAAGGCGGCGGCGTCACCGATTGGCGGCGTGCCGCCGCCCTTTGCGCCACGTCGGACATCGAGATGGCGCACCACGAGGAGCCCCAGATCGCGCAGCATCTCCTCGCCGCCGTCCCGCACGGCACGTACCTCGAGTGCTTCGCCGATCCCGACCGCGATCCGGTGTGGCAGGCGCTGTGGAGCAATCGCCCGAAGGTGCGTGACGGAACGTTCGAAGTCTCGAAGGCGCCCGGCTTCGGCATCGAGCTCGACCCCGATCTCATCCGCAAGTACCGCGTGAACTGAAGAGAGGATGATCGTCAGTCCAGCGCAAGCTGGAAGGCGCACCCGCTCGGCATGAGGGGCGCGTACGGAATGACGGGCACTTCTCCGCAAGGCATAATCGCGTCGTCATGCGCAGTACTTCGCGCTCGCCAGATTTCTCCCACTCGCCTGAAGTGATGCCTCATGTCGCTTGAAGTGATGCTCGTCGTGCTGCTGGCCCTGCCCTTCGCCGGCAGCATCGTGGCGGGCGTCTTCTTCAAGCCGAACGCACGCAACGCCGAAGCGTGGCTCGCCGGCGCGATCACGCTCGCCGCACTGGCCATCATCGCCATCGCGTATCCGCGCATCTCCACCGGCCAGATCGTGCGCTTCGAGGCCGAATGGCTTCCCGCCTTCGGGCTCGATTTCACGCTGCGCATGGACGGCTTCGCGTGGATGTTCTGCCTGCTCGTGACCGGCATCGGCTTCCTCGTCGTCCTCTACGCGCGCTACTACATGTCGCCGCAAGACCCGGTGCCGCGCTTCTTCGCCTTTCTCCTCGCGTTCATGGGCTCGATGCTCGGCGTGGCGCTCTCCGGCAATCTCGTTCTGGTCGTGTTCTTCTGGGAACTGACGAGCCTCTTCTCGTTTTTGCTGATCGGCTACTGGCACCACAATGCCGCGGCGCGCGATGGCGCGCGCATGGCCCTCATCGTGACGTCAGCCGGCGGCCTGTGCCTCTTCGCGGGTGTGCTCATCATCGGCCGCATCGTGGGGAGTTACGATCTCGACCAAGTGCTCGCCGCGCGCGAGGCCATCCAGTCGAGCCCGCTCTACGTGCCGGCGCTCGTCCTCATTGCTGTCGGGGCGCTCACCAAGAGCGCCCAGTTCCCGTTCCACTTCTGGCTGCCGCACGCGATGGCGGCGCCGACGCCCGTGTCGGCGTACCTGCATTCCGCGGCGATGGTGAAGCTCGGCGTGTTTCTGCTCGCGCGCCTGTGGCCGGTGCTGGCGGGAACCGACGAGTGGATCTGGATCATCGGCACGGCGGGCCTCGCCACACTGCTCGTGGGCGCCTACACGGCGATCTTCCAGCACGACCTCAAGGGACTGCTCGCGTACTCGACCATCAGTCACTTGGGTCTCATCACGGTGCTGCTGGGCCTGAACAGCCCGCTCGCGCTCGTCGCCGCGGTCTTTCACATCATGAACCACGCGACCTTCAAGGCGTCGCTCTTCATGGCGGCCGGCATCATCGACCACGAGACCGGCACGCGCGACATCCGCCGTCTGAGCGGGCTTTACCGCTTCATGCCGATTACCGCGACGCTCGCGATGGTCGCCGCTGCCGCGATGGCGGGCGTACCGCTGTTGAATGGCTTTCTCTCGAAGGAAATGTTCTTTGCCGAGTCGCTGTATGTCGAGGGACCGTCGCCCTTGCTCAACCGGCTGCTGCCGTTCGTCGCCACCGCGTGGGGCATCTTCAGCGTCGCATATTCGCTGCGCTTCATCCACGGCGTCTTCTTCGGCCCCGATCCGGTCAATCTGCCGCGCCGTCCGCAGGAGCCGCCGCGCTGGATGCGCTTTCCGATCGAATTGCTGGTGCTCACGTGCCTGGTGGTCGGCATCCTGCCTGCGCTCACCGTCGGACCGATACTTGACATCGCGGTGTCCGCGGTGCTCGGACCGCTGAAGCCGCCCTACAGCCTCGCCGTCTGGCACGGCTTCACGATACCAATGTTCATGAGCCTCACCGCGATGGGCGGCGGTGTCGTGCTCTATGTGATGCTGCAGGATTACCTCGCGCGAGGAACGGATCGCACCCCGCTCTTGCCGCCGATCGACGGACGGCGCATTTTCGAGCGCGTGCTGGTCGCGCTCTCGCTGCATGGGGCGCGCGCGCTCGAAAATTTCCTCGCCACCTGGCGCCTGCAGCCGCAGCTGCGCTGGGTGCTCGTTACCGTGCTGGGAGCGGCGTTGTGGCGGCTTTCGATCGACGGGCTGGAATGGGGACCGCTGCCGCTCACGCCCATCGATCCGGTTTTTCTTCTGATGTGGCTCGCGGGCGCCGCGTGCGCGCTCGGTGCGGCATGGCAGGCGAAATTCCACCGCCTCGTCGCCCTCGTGCTGATGAGCGGCGCCGGGCTCGTCGTATGCCTCACGTTCGTGTGGCTCTCGGCACCCGATCTCGCGCTGACGCAACTGCTCGTGGAGATCGTCACCGCCGTGCTGCTGCTGCTCGGCTTGCGCTGGCTGCCCAAGCGCATCCCCTTCAAATGGACGCTCGCCGGCGCGCGCGCTGCGTTTCCGCGGCGCCTGCGCGATTTTCTGATCGCAACGTCGGCGGGTTCGGGTCTCGCGCTCGTCGCCTATGCCGTCATGTCGCGGCCGCTTCCGGATACGATCTCGAACTTCTTCATCGAGCGTGCGCTGCCCGAAGGCGGCGGAACGAACGTGGTCAACGTGATCATCGTCGACTTCCGCGGATTCGACACGTTGGGCGAGATCACGGTACTCGGCGTCGTCGCGGTCAGCGTGTACGCGCTGCTGCGCCGCTTCCGTCCTGCGCTGGAAAGCACCGAGCGGCTGCCGCAGCATGTTCGACAGACTGTGCGGGTGGCCGCAGAAGATCTGCTCGTCCCGGCCGTCATCATGCGCATGATGTTCCCCGCGATCGTAGTGTTCGCCGTCCACCTGCTGCTGCGCGGGCATAACATGCCGGGGGGCGGCTTTGTCGCGGGCATCACGCTCGCAACCGGGATGATCCTGCAGTACATGGCGGGCGGCGCCCGATGGGCCGAGGAAGTGCTCGCAATCCGCCCGCTGCGCTGGATGGCAGTCGGGCTCCTGCTCGCGGGCGCGACGGGCGTGGGATCGTGGCTCTTCGCATATCCTTTCCTCACCTCGCATGTCGCGCATAGGGAATGGCCGCTGATCGGCGCCGTACACATCCCGAGCGCGATGATGTTCGACATCGGCGTGTTCTCGCTGGTGGTCGGCGCCACCGGCCTCATGCTGATCGCGCTGGCGCACCAATCGACGCGGGCGCATCGCCCGGCGCCAAAGCGCTGATGGAACTCGTCATCGCTCTCGGCATCGGCGTGCTCGCGGGCTCCGGCGTGTGGCTGCTGCTGCGCCCGCGCACGTTTCAGGTGATCATCGGACTTTCGCTGCTCTCGTACGCCGTCAACCTCTTCATCCTCGTCATGGGCTGGGTGCGAGGCGCGCTCGCGCCCATCCTGGATGCGGCGGTCGCGCCCGATCCGTCGCGCTATGCCGATCCGCTCCCGCAGGCGCTAGTGCTGACCGCGATCGTCATCAGCTTCGCGACGACCGCGCTGCTGCTCGTGGTGCTGCTCGCGGCGCGCGGGCTCACCGGGACCGACCACGTCGACGGCCGGGAGACCGAAGAGTGAGCGCGCTCGCCGATCACCTGCTGATCGTCCCGATCGTGCTGCCGCTGGCAGCCGGCGCGTCGATGCTGCTCTTCGAAGAACAACGCCACAGGCTCAAGGCAACGATCAGCGTAGCGGCATCGCTCCTCGTGCTTGCGGCGGCAGTCGCGCTGATCATCCGGGCGCAATCGCCGCTAAGCCACGTTTATCCGATCGGAAACTGGGCTGCGCCTTTCGGCATCGTCCTCGTCGCCGACCGGCTCGCGGCGCTCATGGTGTCGCTGGCATCCGTGCTCGGGCTGGCCGCGCTGGTGTTTTCACTGGCCCGCTGGCATCGCGTCGGTCCGCATTTCCACTCGCTTGCCCAGTTCATGCTGGCCGGGCTGAACGGCGCGTTCCTCACGGGCGATCTCTTCAACCTCTTCGTGTTCTTCGAGCTGATGCTCGCCGCATCCTACGGCCTCGCCCTCTACGGCGGCGGCGTGCCGCGGGTGCGGACCGGTCTGCACTACATTGTCATCAACCTTTCCGCGTCGCTGCTCTTCCTCGTCGGCGTGAGCTTGATGTACGGCGTCACCGGGACGCTCAACATGGCGGACCTCGCGATGCGGGTGCACACCGTCGCGCCGGAGGACGTGATCCTGATCGAGATCGGCGCCGTC
>CAMPGR010000088.1 GCA_946885605.1 uncultured Pseudomonadota bacterium | reverse complement strand
CTCGTCGCCGTAGTAGATGATGGGCGAGCCCGGCATGGAGAGGAGCAGGCTGTTCATCAACTTGATGCGGTCGAGATCGTTCTCCATCAGCGGCGCGAGCCGGCGGCGGATGCCCAGATTGATGCGCGCCCGCGTATCCGCGGCGTACATCTGGTACATGTAGTCGCGCTCCTTGCTCGTCACCATCTCGAGCGTGAGCTCGTCGTGATTCCGGAGAAAGACAGCCCATTGGCACGTTTCCGGGATGTCCGGCGTCTGCTGCATGATATCCACCACCGGATGGCGATCCTCCTGGGCGATCGCCATGTAAATGCGCGGCATGAGCGGAAAGTGATACGCCATGTGGCATTCGTCCCCCTCGCCGAAGTATTCGCGCACGTCCTCGGGCCACTGGTTCGCCTCCGCGAGCAGCACGCGGTGGCGATAGTGCATATCGAGCAGGCGCCGCAGCTCTTTGACCACTTCGTGGGTCTCCGGCAGGTTCTCGTTGCTGGTGCCTTCGCGCTCGCAGAGATAGGGAATCGCGTCGAGCCGGAAGCCGTCCACGCCCATGTCGAGCCAGAAGCGCATGGTGCGGAACAGGGCCTTCAGCACCCGGGGGTTGTCGTAGTTGAGATCCGGCTGATGGCTGAAGAAGCGGTGCCAGTAGTAAGCCTGGGCGACGTCATCCCACGCCCAGTTCGACGTCTCGGTGTCGGTGAAGATGATGCGCGTGCCGGCGTACTTGTTGGGGTCGTTGCTCCAGACGTAGTAGTTGCGCTTGACCGAACCGGGCGGCGCGCGACGCGCAGCCTGGAACCACGGGTGCTGGTCCGAGGTATGGTTGACCACGAGCTCGGTGATGACCCGCAGCCCCCGGCGGTCCGCCTCACGCATCATGATGCGAAAGTCGCTGCGCGTGCCGTACTGCGGGTGGATGTTGTGGTAGTCGGCCACATCGTAGCCGTCGTCCTTGAGCGGCGAGGGATAGAACGGCAGCAGCCACAGTGTGTTGACCCCGAGGTCCTTGACATAGTCGAGCTTGGAGGCAAGGCCGCGGAAGTCGCCGATGCCGTCGTCGTTGGCATCGAAGAACGCCTTCACGTGAAGCTGGTAAATGACAGCGTCCTTGTACCAGAGCGGATCGTCCGGTGCCGAGTTCTCCCGGCTCGAGGCGGATTCGTTCACGTCACGCGAAATATTCGAAGTCTTTTTCGGATCGCATCTGCTGCCGCACACGGAAGACGTGGGCGGGGCACACGTGCGGATCGAGCTCCACGTAGTTGCGCGCGCCCTCCCACAGATAGCTCTCCCCGCTCAGCAGATCCTCGACCTGGTAGGGGTGCGCGGGATCGATGCCCAGTTCTTCCAGCGGCAGCTCGATGAACGCCGAGCGCTTGTGATACGGATCGAGGCTTACCGCCGTCACGATGACATTCGAGCGCTTGTCGTCAAATTTCGCATAGCATATCAGCTCGGCGTTATCGCTCGGCACGAAGCGCAGGTTCCAGTCCTGCTGCAGGGCGGGATTCTCGCGGCGCGCGCGGTTGAGACGCGCGATGAGCGGCGCGAGGCTGTCGGGCCGCGCGATGTCCCAGTGCCGCACCTCGTACTTCTCCGAGTTGAGATATTCCTCGCTGCCCGGCTCGCGCGGCGCATTCTCGCAGTGCTCGAACGGCGGGCCGTAGATGCCGTAGTTCGCGCCCAGCGTTCCGGCGAGAACCACCCGCGCCATGAACATCGCCCGCCCCCCGGTCTGCAGCGCGGCAGTCAGTATGTCGGGCGTGTTGGGCCAGTGGTTGGGACGGAAATACTCGCGCGCGGGGCTGTTTGCGAGCTCGCTGAAATACTCGATGAGCTCGGCTTTGGTGTTGCGCCAGGGAAAGTAGGTGTACGACTGGGTGAACCCCAGCTTCGCGAGGCGGTGCATGATCTTCGGTCGGGTGAACGCTTCAGAAAGGAAAATCAGCTCGGGATGCGCGCGCTTGAGATCGCCGATCAGCCATTCCCAGAGCGCAAAGGGTTTCGTGTGCGGGTTATCGACGCGAAAGATCGTCACGCCCTGCTCGATCCAGAACCCGAAGACGCTTTTCAGTTCCTCCCACAACGGCTGCCACTGCCCGCTCTCGAAATGGAACGGGTAGATGTCCTGATACTTCTTCGGTGGATTCTCCGCGAACTGGATGGATCCGTCCGGCCGGCGCAGGAACCATTCGGGATGCGACTCCACGTAAGGGTGATCGGGCGCGCACTGGAAGGCGATGTCGAGCGCGATCTCGAGGCCCTTCGCCCGCGCCGCGGCAACGAACCGGCGAAAGTCCTCGAGCGATCCGAGCTCCGGGTGGACCGCCTTGTGCCCGCCCTCCGCTGCGCCAATCGCCCACGGGCTTCCGGGATCTTCAGGCCTGGCCTCGAGCGCATTGTTGCGGCCCTTGCGCTTGACGCGCCCGATCGGGTGTACTGGGGGAAGGTACAGGATGTCGAAACCCATCTCCGCGACGTAATCGAGCCGCTTCTCGCAGTCGGCGAACGTCCCATGCCGACCCGGCTCCGCCGCGCACGAGCGCGGAAACATCTCGTACCATGCGCTGCATCGCGCAAGCGGCCGGTCCACGACGACTTCGAACTCGATGGGATACACGCTCGAATGGCTGCGGTCAGGGTAGCGCATCACAATGTGAAGGAGCGCCTCGCTTGCCGCTATCCTCCGGCGTTCTTCGAGCGGGCGCTCCGCGACGAGCGCGCGAGCCACCTCATGCAGCTCCCGCGCTTGAGCGCCTGTTGCCCGTGTCGCGGCGGCCTCAACGAGCTTCGCGCCCGTGCGCAGCGCGAGCTCGATGTCCTGCGGCTCCACGCGCTTCACAAAATCCTGTCGCCACGAGAGAAAGCCGTCCACCCACCCCTCAACGGTGTACTGATAGCACCCGAGTTCCGTCACGTCGAACGCAGCGCGCCAGCGGTCGTTGTTGAGGAGGTTCATCTCCGTTTCCTCCCAAGCGGACGCGCCTTTGCGCCGGTAGCGCAGCATGGCGCGCAACGCGTCGTGGCCGTCGGCGAACACATCGGCCTCCACGTTCACGCGATCGCCGACGACGCGCTTGATCGGAAAGCGGCCACCGTCGACGGACGGCGTCACCGCTTCGATGACGACGCGGCGCCGTCCTTCATCGGGCAGCTTTGTGTTCTTCACGTGCCTGGGCTCTTGAGGAACATCGCCGAAAGCGGCGGTAACGTGAGGCGCACCGAGCACGGCCGGCCGTGCCGCGGCTCGCGCAGCGCTTCGGCGCCGCCCATATTGCCGAGGCCGGATCCGCCGTACTCTCCGGCATCGCTATTCAACACTTCGCGCCAGTAGCCGCCGCACGGTACCCCCACTGCGTAGTCGCGCCGCACGACGGGCGTGAAGTTGCAAACGACGAGGACGACATCGCTCGGCGCGCGTCCCAGCCGCAGGAAACTGATCACGCTGTTTTCCCAGTCCTGGTGATCGACCCACTGAAAGCCCTGCGGCTCGCAGTCGTACTCGTGCAGCGCGGGCTCGGCGCGATAAGCGCGGTTGACATCCGCGACCCACGCCTGGACGCCGCGGTGATGCGCGTTCTCGAGGACATGCCACTCCAGGCTTTCCTCGTGCGACCACTCCCGGCACTGGCCGAATTCGCCGCCCATGAAGAGCAGCTTCTTGCCCGGATGCGCCCACATATAGCCGTAGAGGAGACGCAGGTTCGCGAACCGCTGCCACTCGTCCCCCGGCATCTTCCCGACGAGCGAGCCCTTGCCGTGCACGACTTCGTCGTGCGAGAGCGGCAGCACGAAATTCTCGTTGAACGCGTAGACCATGCTGAAAGTGAGCGCGTCGTGATGATACTTGCGGTGGACCGGGTCGTTCGCCATGTACTTCAGCGTATCGTGCATCCAGCCCATGTTCCATTTGTACCCGAATCCGAGCCCGCCCACCGAAGTCGGCCGCGAGACCATGGGCCACGCCGTCGATTCCTCGGCAATCGTCTGCACATCGGGGTAGTCCCGGTACACGGCTTCGTTCAGTCCGCGCAGGAACTGCATCGCGGCGAGATTTTCCCTGCCTCCGTGCTCGTTCGGCACCCATTCGCCTTCCTTGCGTGCGTAATCGAGATAGAGCATGGAGGCGACGCCGTCCACGCGCAAGCCGTCGGCATGGTACTTGTCGAGCCAGAATAGCGCGCTGCTCGTCAGAAAGGCGCGCACTTCGTGACGTCCGTAGTTGAAGATGCAGCTGTTCCATTCCGGGTGGTAGCCCTGGCGCGGGTCGGCATGCTCGAAGAGATGCGTGCCGTCGAAGTAGACGAGCCCGTGCTCGTCGTTCGGAAAATGGGACGGCACCCAGTCCAGGATGACGCCGATGCCGTTCTGGTGCAGCTGATCCACGAGGTACATGAAGTCTTGCGGCGTGCCGTAGCGCGCGGTTGGCGCGAAGTAACCCGTCACCTGGTAGCCCCAGGAGCCGTAGAAAGGATGCTCCATGACCGGCATGAACTCGACATGGGTGAAGCCCACGCGCTTCACATACTCGGTGAGCGGCGCGGCAAGCTCGCGATACGTGAGCGGCCGGTTCCCTTCTTCCGGCACGCGGCGCCACGAACCGAGGTGCATCTCGTAGCTCGAGAAGGGGGCATCGCGCGTCGCGGTGTTGCGACGGCCGCGCATCCACTCCGCATCGCCCCATTCGTAGTCGAGCGCCCACACCCGCGAGGCGGTCGCGGGCGGCGTCTGCCAGTAGTATGCGAAGGGGTCGCCGCGATCCGTCACGTAATGCCTGGCGCGCGAGCGTATGCGGTACTTGTAGAGCGCACCCTGCCCCACGCCCTCGATCACGCCCTCCCAGATGCCGGAGCCATCTTCGCGCACGCGCAGCGGATGCCGCGCCGCATCCCAGTCGTTGAAGTCGCCGATCACCGAGACCGCCTCGGCATTCGGCGCCCACACCGCGAAATGCACGGCGCGGCCGCCGTCGGTCTGCACCAAGTGCGCGCCCAGCTTCTCGTACAGGCGGGAATGCGTGCCCTCGCGGAAAAGAAAAACATCGTGGTCGCTGATGAGCCGGGCGCGCCGCTCCACGGGCGGCGCGGCCGTTCCGGTGACACTGCCTGCGGCACTCACCACATGAACCTCCTCGGGCGCGCGCTGCTCACGCGGCCTGCGCCCGCCAGCGTTTCAGGAAAGCAATCAGTTCGCGCGGCGGCTGGAGCCATACATCGGCCTGCGTGTCGCGCAGTTCCGGGCGCACCAGGACAGCAAGCCCGCGTGGCTTCACCGCCGCGAATGCGTCTTCGTCGGTGAGGTCGTCGCCGAGATACGCGATCGCGCTACTGCCGGGCGTTTCGGACAGCACGGCCTTCACCGCATGTTGCTTGTTGCAGCCCGGCGCACGCAGCTCGAAACCGCCGTCGAAAGGCAGGAGCTCGAGCTCTCCGTTGTCCACGAATTCCTCCCATGCCGCCCGGCAGCGCGACTGCGCCTGCGCCGCGGTGAGCGTGGGCAGCCCGCGCCAGTGCAGGGCGACACTCGCCCGCTTGCGCTCGAGCCGTCCGCCCGCGCGCACCGCGTCGGCCGCGGCGCTTGCCGCCCTCTCAAGCGAGACTTTGACCGCCGTTGAAGGTTCCTGCGTCTTGAGCTCGCCGGTGGGCAGCAGGCGTTCCCAGCCATGTCCGCCCCATATTTCAGGCGCCTGTTTCAATCCGAGCAGCGGCGCAATATTCGCGGCGGGGCGTCCGCTTACGATAACGACGCGCGTGCTGCCCGATGCGAGGATGGCTTCGAGCGCGTCCCGTACGCCCGGATACGGAACGGCGCGTTCTGGACGCACGTGAAACGGGGAGAGCGTGCCATCGTAATCGAGCATCAACACCCGTTCCGGCGCGGCAGGAATCGCGTCCAGGAATGCCTGCCAGTCGATGCGCGGGCTCAGGATCTGCATGGGCCTCCCCTGCACGCGATGCGCCGCGGCGCAACATCGCGGCTCTTGCAGATCGTTGCCTGGTTCATCACTTTCCCCGTGCCCGCACGGCGAGCCCGCCCATCACTGCAGTCTTGCGAGTCGCGTACCTCGGGCGTCGCCTGTCATTCTTGTTGCTCAACCCGCTCGCCGGTCGTGCACTCCGAGCCGCCCGCGGCGCTGGGGCTGATCCGTTAATCCATTGATGGACAACGGCTCCGGTAAAAGTTCCCGGGCTCAGCCGCCGCCCCTCGAGCGGCGTGATCCTTCAAGGGACCGTCTGCGAATCGGAAATGACAATGATATGCACGCGATATGGCCCGTGTGCCCCGAGTGTTACTGTCTGCTCGATGTCCGCGGTGCGCGAAGGGCCGGAGACGAAATTCACTGCGCGTGGAAGCGCGGGCGACTCCTCGCGCAGCAGCCGCCATGCGGCCTCCATGTCGGGCACTATGCGATCGGCATGCAGCACCGCAATGTGCGTTTCGGGCAGCAGGCTCACCGACGCGGGCGTCTGCGGCCCCGAAACGAGCGCGAGCGTTCCAGTTTCTGCAATGGCGCAGAATGCGCCGGTGATGCCGACGAGATCTCCATCGCGCGCAGCACGCGCTTCGACGGTGACGCGGCCACCGGCCCAGTCGAGCGCAGCGAGCTGCGGCCAGCACACCGCCTTGCACGGAAGCGCGCTTCCCCGCAGGTACTCGCCGACCTCCGCGGGGACCTCCTGCATGCTCGAAACACTGGCCACAGTGCTTGCGAGCGCGAGCGCGCGTGCCCGAAACGATGCCAGAGGATCCCCGCCGATTCCCGGCCTTGGCCCCGCGGCGCGCGCGGCGAGATGGCTCCGCACCGCTTCGCGCTCGGCGGCTTCCGCCCCCGCCGGCTTGCGCTGCGCGGCGCGTATGCGCGCGAGGATGTTGTCGCGCGCCGTCACTTCAGCCGAGCGTGGGCATGTTGAAGCTCGGTGCCTCGAGGTCGCTGGTTGGCCAGCGCGTCGTGACCACCTTGCCGCGGGTATAGAAGCGCACACCTTCCATCCCGTGCACGTGCTGGTCGCCGAAGAGCGAACTGCGCCAGCCGCCGAACGAATAGAACGCGATCGGCACCGGTATCGGCACGTTGATGCCCACCATCCCGACTTCGATCTCGCGCTCGAACTTGCGCGCCGCCGCGCCGGAGCGCGTGAACACCGCGGTGCCGTTGGCATAGGGGTTGGCGTTGATGAGCCGGACCGATTCGTCGAGCGTTTTCGCGCGCAGCACGGAGAGCACCGGGCCGAAGATCTCGTCCTTGTAGATCGTCATGTCGGGCTTGACGTGATCGAAGAGCGACGCGCCGAGGAAGAACCCTTCGCGACCGGCGGCCTCGAATGCGCGACCGTCGAGCATCAACTTCGCGCCCTCCTCCACCCCCTTGTCGACGTAGCTTGCGACGCGGTCGCGGTGGGCGCGCGTAACGAGCGGACCCATGTCGGCGTCCTTCTCCGTACCCGGGCCGATCTTGAGGCGTGCCGCCTTGTCGCGCAGCTTGCCGACGAGCGCATCGCCGATGTCGCCGACCGCCACCACGGCGGAGATCGCCATGCAGCGCTCGCCTGCGGAGCCGTACGCGGCGCCTATCAGCGCATCGGCGGCAAACTCGAGATCCGCGTCGGGCAGGACGACCGCGTGGTTCTTCGCCCCGCCCAGCGCCTGGACGCGCTTGCCGGTGCGCGCGCAGGTTTCGTAGATGTACTTGGCGATCGGCGTCGATCCGACGAACGACACGGCTTTGACATCCGGATGTTCGAGGAGCGCGTCCACGGCTTCCTTGTCGCCATGCACGACGTTGAAGACGCCATCGGGCAGTCCCGCTTCCTTGAAGAGCTCCGCCATGCGCATCGAAGCGGAGGGCACCTTCTCGGAGGGCTTCAGGACGAACGTGTTGCCGCAGGCGATCGCGACAGGGAACATCCACAGCGGCACCATCACGGGAAAGTTGAACGGCGTGATTCCGACGCACACGCCGAGCGGCTGCCGCAGCGAATGGCAGTCGACACCGGTGCCGACCTCCTCGCTGTGCTCGCCCTTGATCAAGTGCGGAACGCCCATCGCGAATTCGACCACTTCGATGCCGCGCTGAACGGAGCCGACCGCATCGCTCAATGTCTTGCCGTGCTCTTCCGTAACCAGCCGCGCGAGCTCGTCGCGGTTCGCGTCGAGCAGCTCGCGATAGCGCATGAGAATGCGGGCGCGGCGCAGCGGCGGCGTATCGCGCCACTTGGGGTACGCGCCATGCGCCGCGGCCACTGCCGCATCGATGTCGCTGCGATTGCAGAACGGTACGCGGCGCGTGACCGCTCCCGTCGCGGGATTCGTCACCTCGCCACGGCGCTCGGATTGCGCAGCGCGCCTTGCGCCATTCACCCACAACGGCACGGTTTCGATATTCAGTGGATCAGCGCGTCTGCTCATCGTGTTCTCCTGTCGTTTCTTTTCCCCGCGGCATACAGCTCGCGGAACGTGCGGCCTTGCGGCGCGGGCAGATCGCGACCTGCGGTCCATCCGCCGCCCAGAGGCAGATTGTGTATCAATTTGCGGGCGCCGCCCATCGCGGCGAGCATGCGGGCACCCGCTCGCGCCATCCATCCATAGAGCACTGGATGTCGTGCAAGCCAACTCCACGCGCCGAGCGCAAGGCGCTCGTTCAACGGTTTGAGGCGCTCTTCGAACTCACGCTCGCGGAGCTTGCGCATGAGATCCGGCAGCGGGATCTTCACCGGGCACACCACGCCGCATTGATTGCAGAAGGTCGAGGCGTTGGGCAGGTCCCGCGCATTTTCGAGGCCGACGTAGGTCGGCGTCAGCACGGAGCCCATGGGGCCGGGATAAACCCAGCCGTAAACGTGCCCCCCCACGCTCTGGTAGACGGGACAGTGGTTCATGCAGGCGCCGCAGCGGATGCAGCGGAGCATCGTTTCGAAATCGCTGCCGAGGAGGCGCGTGCGCCCGGCGTCGAGCAGGATCACGTGAAAATGCTCCACCCCGTCCAGATCGCCTTCTCGTCTCACGCCGGTCGTCACCGAAACGTAGTTCGTGATCGTCTGCCCGGTGCCGTGACGCGGCAGGAGCCGGATCAGCGTGCTCGCATCTTCGAGCGTGGGCACGACCTTCTCGATGCCGGTGATCGCGACGTGGACTCGCGGCAGCGTCGTTACCATCCGGCCGTTGCCTTCGTTCGTCACGATCATCGTGGAGCCGGTTTCCGCGACGATGAAATTCGCACCCGATATGCCCATGTCGGCCGAGACGAAATGCGGACGCAGCATCTCGCGGGCTTCGCGCGTGAGCGCGGCGATGTCGGTCTTGCGCGGCTGGCGGTGCTTCGCCGCGAAGAGGTCGGAGACCTGGTCCCGCGTCTTGTGCACGACCGGCGCGACGATGTGCGAAGGCGGCTCGCGCGCAAGCTGCAGGATGTACTCGCCCAGGTCGGTTTCGACGACCTCGATGCCCGCCGCCTCGAGCGCATCGTTCACCGCGCACTCCTCGCTCACCATGGATTTCGACTTGACGACTTTCCGCACACCATGTTGAGCGGCGATCCCGCAGACGATGCGGTTCGCGTCCGCTGCCGTTTCCGCCCAGTGCACCACTGCGCCGGCCGCGGTGGCGTTACGCTCGAATTCGGCAAGATAGAGATCGAGGTTTGCCAGCGCGCGCTGGCGTATCGCTGCCCCGGCATCGCGGATCGCCTCGAAATTGTCCAGCTCCGCGACGCGGTCGGCGCGGCCTCGCACGAAGTTCGTCTGCAGCTTCTTGAGCGCCGCCTGCAGCCTGACGTCGGCGAGTTTTTCGCCGGCGCGGGCTTTGAAGTGCATCGATGTTACTTGCATGGGCGGTTCATGTCTTTCTCACTGCAAACGATAACGCGCAACCGCATCCGCGTTCCACGAAAGCCCGTTGCCGGTGCGATCCGCCACGAGCGCCTTCCCGTCCACGATGCGAAGCGGCTCTTCGAGTATCGGGTTCGCCCAGTCCACATATTCGAGCCAGTGGCGCGTCGGGGTCACCGCGAGGAGATGGGCGCTGACTTCCGGAAAGAGGTGCGACGACATTTCGATGCCGCGAGTGGCGGCAAGCCCTGCCGCGTGTTGCCAGCCGCTCACGCCGCCGATGCGCTCGAGATCCGGCATTACATAGTCGCAGGCAGACATCCCGAGCGCTTCCGCCATTGCGCGCGCGCCGGAGAAGTTCTCCCCGATCTGGATCGGCGTCGCAAGCTCGCGCACCAGGCTTGCTGCACCTGGGTAGTCATCGTGCCTGATCGGCTCCTCGATCCAGTACACCGCTTCGCGGTCGAGCGCCCGGCCGCGCCGCAACGCTTCGGCTAGCGACAGCGCCTGGTTGAAATCCACCATCACGGCGATGTCGTCCGGCACACGCTTGCGCACGGCATGCAGCGCTGCAAGATCCGCTTCGAGCGTGGGGTATCCGAGGCGAAGCTTCACCGCGCGGAAGCCTCCGGCGAGCAGCTTTTCCGCTTCGTCGGCGACCGCCTCGGGAGCCATGAGCCCCAGCCCGCAACTGTTGTACGCCGGGATCGGCTGCACCGTTCCGCCCAGATACGCGGCGAGCGGAAGCCCGGCGGCGATCGCAAGTGCGTCCCAGGCCGCCACGTCGAGCGCGGCCATCGCCATGCGCACGACGCCCTGCACACCGATCAGTGTGAAGCGTCTGGCGAGCTTCGCCCATAGCTCCACAGGTGCGACCCGATCGCCCTGCACCGTGCGCTCCACCTCGGCGATCAGGCTTGCGATCGCCGGCGCGGCAGCGGGGAGATAGCAGAAGAGATACGAGTGGCCGGTTATTCCCTCCTTCGTTTCGAAATCGACCAGGAGGAGCGGCGCCGCACGCACCGTCGCCGCGCTCGTTCCGAGCGCATAAGTCATCGGGATTTCGACCGCCGTCGCCCGTATCGCGCGGATGGTCAGCCGCGGAGCGCCCATGTCAGCCTTTTCTGCGTCCCGCCGCGTGCAGGGCCAGGATATCCCACACCGCGCGATTGGCCGGCGTCGGAACGCCCGCCTTTTCGCCCAATTGCACGACGCCGCCGCTCAGCCACTGCACCTCGAGCGGATTGCCGCGCTCGAGATCGTGATGCATCGAGGAGGTCATGTCCTCCGGGAGCCCGTCGCAGAACGCGAGCCGCTTCTCCGCGTAGTCTTTCTCGAGCGCCACATCGTGCGCGCGTCCCACGGCAACCGCTTCGCGCATCAAATCGAGCAGGAATGCGCGCGCGCCCGGATCGGCGCGGATCGCGCCGATGGGAACCCGCATCGTCGTGGTGGTGCCGGAGAGCCCGACCAGGAACACGAATTTCTCCCAGATCTGGCGGCGGATGTCGGTGCTCAATTCGGCGTCGATGCCACCCTTACGGCACGCTTCGAGCAGGGCCTGCGCGCGCGGCGTAGCGCTGCCGTCGTACTCGCCAAACACGAGCCGCTGTAACGTGCCGGTGTGCTTGATCACGCCAGGGCGTCCGATGGTGGTCGCGATGTAGCCCACGCCGCCCATGACGGCCTTCTCCCCGAAAACGCCGCGCAGCACGTCGTCCTTCTGCACACCGTTCTGGAACGAGACGATGGCGGTGTCCGGCCCGAAGAGCGGTTTGATCGAGCGCGCTGCCGCTTCGGTATCCCAGAGTTTCACGGAAAAGAGCACGAGATCCATCCGCGGCAGTATGGCCGGATCGTCGGTCGCGCGCACGGGCTTGAGATGGACCTCGCCCAGTCCGCTCTCGACTTTCAGTCCCTGCTCCCGCATCGCCGCCAGATGCGCCCCGCGGGCGATGAAGTGCACCTCACAACCGCTCTGCGCGAGGCGTGCGCCGAAGTAGCCTCCGACACCGCCCGAACCCATGATTGCAATCTTCATTTCATGACCCCATTGCGTCCGTTCCCGCCAGCACCTCGGCGACGTGCAACACTTTCGTTTTCATGTCTCCGCGCCGGCGTAGCCGCCCCTCGATATTGAGCATGCAGCCGAGGTCGCCGAGAACGACGGCGTCGGCTCCCGCTGCAGCAATGCTCTCGCATTTGCGATCGGCGATATGCGTCGATATGTCGCCGAACTTGACGGCGAACGCGCCGCCGAAACCGCAGCACACTTCCGCTTCCTCCATCTCCTTCATCGTGAGGCCTCCAACCTTCGCGAGCAACGCGCGCGGCTGGTTCTTCACACCGAGTTCCCGCAACCCGGAGCACGAATCGTGGTAGGTCACGCTGCCTTCGAAGCGGCCCGGCACGTGCTCGAGCTGCACGACGTTCACCAGAAAATCCGTGAGCTCGTACGTGCGCCCGCAGAAGCGCGCCACGCGCTCGCGCTCCGCAGCGTCGTCCGAAAAAAGCTCCGGGTAGTGTGTGCGGATCATTCCGGCGCACGAACCCGACGGCGCGACGACGTAATCGCAGTCCTCGAATTCGCGCAGCACTTTGCGTGCAAGCGCCAGTGCGGTCCTGCGGTCACCGGAATTGTAGCCGGGCTGACCGCAGCAGGTCTGCGTCTCCGGTACCACGACCTCGCAGCCGGCCGCTTCCAGGAGCCTCAATGCCGCGAACCCAATGCGCGGACGCATCAAGTCGACGAGGCAGGTGACGAAAAGACCTACGCGCATTGCTGTGAGACATCGGGCTTGGCAGTGTGCATTATACTGCCCCGTTTCCAGACGACATTCGCAACGCTAGATGACCCAGAAGAACGCTCTGCCAAACATCGTGCTCATACTCGCCGACAACCTCGGGTGGGGTGAGCTCGGCTGCTATGGCGGCGGAGCGCTGCGCGGCGCGCCGACCCCGCGCATCGACGCGCTCGCCTCCGAAGGCCTGCGGCTCCTCAACTTCAACGTCGAGAGCGATTGCGTGCCTACGCGCTCCGCGCTCATGACGGGCCGCCATCCCATACGCACAGGCGCAATGCAATCGGTACCCGCCGGCTTGCCGCAAGGCCTCCATCCCTGGGAAATCACCCTCGGCCAGCTGCTGTCCGCGCAGGGCTATGCCACGGCGATATCGGGCAAGTGGCATCTGGGCGACCGCGCCGGCCGTTTTCCGCACGAGCGCGGCTTCGACGAGTGGTACGGCATCCCGCGCACCAGCAACGAGAGCATGTTCACGAGTTCGCCGGGCTACGATCCGGATGTCGTTCCGCTGCCGTGCATCATGGAGGGCCACAAGGGCGAGCCGGCGAAGAACGTCAAGGTCTATGACCTCGAAGCGCGACGCCGAATCGACGCCGAGCTCATCGCGCGCACGAGGGAATTTGTGCGGCGACAATCACGGGCCGGGAAACGCTTCTTCGCCTACGTGCCGATCACGCAGCTCCACTATCCGACGCTTCCCCATCCCGACTTCACGGGGCGAACGGGCAACGGCGACTTCGCCGATGCGCTGGCGGAAATGGATCACCGCGTCGGCGAGCTTATCGATGAGATCGATGCGCTCGGCATGGCGGCCGACACGCTCTTCATCTTCGCGAGCGACAACGGGCCGGAATTCCGCCGGCCGTGGCGTGGCACCGCCGGCCCGTGGCGCGGCACCTATCACACCGCGATGGAAGGCGGTCTGCGCGCGCCGTGCATCGTGCGCTGGCCGGGGCAGGTGCCCGCCGGTCGCGTCAGCAACGAGATCGTGCATGTCACCGATGTCTATACGACGCTCGCGCGAGTTGCCAACGCAGGGCTTCCCGGCGATCGCCCCATCGACGGCGTCGACCAGCTCGACTTCCTGCTCGGCCGGCAGGAGAATTCGAACCGCGAAGGCTTCGTTTATTACATCAAGAACGAACTGCGCGCGGTGAAGTGGCGCGACTGGAAGATGCACCTGATCTGGGAGCCCGAGCCGAACGCCGGGCCCAATCACCTCGAAGCGCCGTACCTCTTCAACCTCATACAGGATCCCAAGGAAGAGACCGACATCCACACCGCGGCAAGCTGGGTGCGCACGCCGATGCGGCGCATGATTCACGACTTCCAGGAAAGTTTGAAGGTGCACCCACCGACCCCGCCGGGCGCCCCGGACGGTTACGTGCCCGCCAGCACGCGTCTGTCTTGAATTTTAATGTGGCGACGCGCGTAAACGCGTGCGTCCTTAACGCGGACGTCATGGCTTGCTGCAGATCTACTCAGACAAGCTAATTTCTCACCAACGCAGAAGTCATCGTGGCCCGCCGCAAATCGGCTGCACGGCATGATCCCCAGCCCTGCTTGCGCTCGAGGACGAGGAGCTCGACCGAGCTTGCGACCCGCAGGTCGGTTACGCGCTTCTAGCGCGACGACGCAGGGCGCGCGGCAGCAGGCGTCAGGCGCAGCAGGTCTCCGGTTTTGGCGTCGACGATCAGGAGGACCGCGCCATCTGGCGCCTGGATCACGTCCCGGATCCGCCGTTTCAGGTCGATCCGTTCTTCCGTTACGATGCGTTCCCCATCGAAAGTCAGCCGGACCAGCGCTTGCGATGACAGGCCGCCGACGAGCGCGCTGCCGCGCCACCCCGTGAAGAGCGCGCCCGTGTAGAACATTGCGCCCGAAGGCGAGACCACCGGCGTCCAGGTGCGAACCGGTTCCTGGAACTGCTTTTGCGTCGGATGATCCGGGATCGAAGGGCCGCCGTAGTTGTCGCCGTTGCTGACGAGCGGCCAGCCGTAGTTCTTCCCGCGCTGGATGAGATTGATCTCGTCGCCTCCGAGCGGGCCCATCTCGAAGGCCCAGAACAGACCGGAAGAAGGATCGATCGCCGCGGCGAGGATATTACGATGGCCGTAAGTCCAGACCTCGCCGCGCCCACCTTCCTTCCCTGCGAACGGGTTGTCCTTCGGGATTGACCCGTCCGGATGGATGCGCACCACTTTACCCAGATTCGATGCGAGGCTCTGGGCAGGGTCGAAGCGCATCCGCTCACCGGAGGTGATGAAGAGCGTGCCATCCGGCGCGAAGATGAGCCGATGCCCGAAGTGCCCTCGTCCCACGGTCTTCGGCACCTGGCGCCAGATGACCTGGAACTCGCGTAGCGCATTGCCTTCGAGCCTGCCGCGCCCCACGGCGCCGCCCCTCAGGATGTTGTCCGAGGTGTCGAGGTAATCGGCGAAGCGAATGTCCCCGGTCTCTCCTATGTCGGGGGGCTGCTGCTTGGAGGGCTCGACGTACGACAGGTATACGAAACGATTGCGAGCGAAATCGGGATCGATCGCAACGCCGAGCAGCCCTCCCTGCTCGAACTGCGTGGCCCGGTACACGACCTTCGGGACTCCCTGGACCGGTTCCGACAACTTGCCGTTTTCCCAGATCCTGAGGCGCCCGGGCTTCTCCGTAACCAGCAGCCGCCCGTCTGGCAGCATCGCCATCCCCCATGGATATTCGAGCGTGGCGAGTCGCTCGACTCTGAGATCTCCGGCACTGGAGGGCACGACATCGGGAGGCGGGCCGGCCGGCGCCTGACTCCGAGCTGCCGGGAGGAATGCGAAAATGAGAGCCGTGATGGCAGTCAGTCGAATAAGCGACGGAGTCATGTCATCCTCCGGCGAGAGTTCAACCTTCGGGAACACCGCGTTAGAGAGCAAAATGGTCGCGATCGTTCTTCGAGGATCCGCGGTCTTCTTCTAAGGCGTCGCGTTCTTCGTAGTCGGGTGCGTCATCGCGGACAGGGTCGTGAGCCGCGGGTTTGTGACTGTTGCGCACTATCTCCGGCAAGGGATGTCTCACGGAATCCACGCGGGAGATTGCCATGGCCTCGAGACAGCAGGAGCAGAAAATACGAGCGCAGGAAAGTGGAAATATTTTTTTCTTTTACCGTCCTCGCGTACGGCCGCCCGGTGACGAGTGGACCCCTCGAGGACTGGACGACGTTGCGCGCTCATACATCGTCCTGCATCCGAAGGGCAAAGGGTTGTATCGGCTCATCATCGTTCCCAAGAAGCGTCTTCCCGATGTCAGCAAACATGAACGGGAATGGGCCTTCGTCGAGAAGGTCTCGCGCAAGCCGGGCGAGATCGAACGTGAGCTAGGCGAGGAGACGTACGAAACTCGCACGCGCGGCGAGCGCATCGTGCCGGCTGCGCGGCCGGCGGGCGAGGGCGTGTACGCGCTGGTTCGCCATGATGACCACACACACATCGCCTACGCCCTCGAGCTTCCCGAAAGGCCGGGACCGGTGCAGAAAACTCTGAACATCGAGAAGGAAGCGAGCTACATCGTCAGCGTGAAGAACCCCGAATCGCCCTCGCCCCCCGGCATTGGGCTCCCGGAGGACGAGGCA
>CAMPGR010000087.1 GCA_946885605.1 uncultured Pseudomonadota bacterium | reverse complement strand
ACCGCTCTCGGTCGGCGGCCAGGAGCTGCGGCCCGCGCTCAAGTGCGGCATTGCGCTCTTCCCCGGCGATGCGGCGAACGCCGAGGAACTCTTCCGCAATGCGGAGGCTGCGCTCAAGAAGGCGAAAACTTCGGGAGACAAGTATCTCTTCTATGCGCCGCAGATGAACGCCCGCGTCGCGCAGAAGCTCGACCTCGAAAACCGCCTCCGTGTTGCCGTGGCGGAAGACCAGTTCGTTCTCCACTACCAGCCCAAGGTCGACGTCGCGACGCAGCGCATCACCGGGCTCGAAGCGCTGGTGCGCTGGCGAAGCCCCGACCTCGGTATGGTCCCGCCCAACGAGTTCGTGCCGCTCCTCGAGGAAACCGGGCTCATCCACGAGGTGGGCAAGTGGGTGCTCGGCCGGGCGCTCAAGGATTACCGCCGCTGGCAGGCGGCGAAACTCGATCCGCCGCGCATCGCCGTCAACATATCGCCCATCAACCTGCGCGAGGAGAACTTCGCAGCGGAGGTGAAGCGCCTTGCGAGTCACGAAGGCACGAGCGTGCTGCAACTCGATCTCGAAATCACGGAAACCCTCATCATGGAGGACATCGAGCGCTCCATCACGAAGCTCGAGGAGATCAAGGCGGCGGGAATCGGTATCGCGATCGACGATTTCGGGACGGGCTACTCGTCGCTCAGCTACATCGCGCGGCTTCCCGTGAACTCGCTCAAGATCGACCGCTCGTTCATCTCGGGGATGACGAACAGCCCGCATAACATGACGATCGTCTCCACCATCATCTCGCTCGCCCACTGCCTCAATCTGAAGGTCGTCGCCGAAGGCGTCGAAACGCAGGAGCAACTTCAGCTGCTGCGGCTCCTGCGCTGCGACGAGATGCAGGGCTACCTCTTCAGCCCGCCGCTGCCCGTGGAGGAAATCGAGCGGCTCATCTCCCGGGGCGGCGGCGCTCGCTAGGCACCTCGCCTTCGGCAGGATCAAGGCGCTCCAATAGTGTGATAGATTCGGGCCGTTTTGTACGGTCCGGCTTATCACCGAGGAGGCACCGCCATGGTCACGCTCGAATTCTACGATCCCTCCGGCGCGCTCGAAGTCACGAAACCGCACGCGCCCCGGCTTCAAACCCTCGAAGGCAAGCGCATCGGCATCGTGAGCAACGAGCAATGGCAGGCCTACCGCATGCTGCCGCTTCTGAAGTCGCTGTTCGAAGCCGACTTCCCCGGCATCGAGGTGCTGCCGGTGGATGCCTTCCCGCAGGGCAACGCGTTGATCGGCACCGAAGAAACCGCTGCGCTGGTCAAGAAGAGCGGCGTCGATGCGGTGATCGTCGGCAACGCGGCCTGAGGGGCCTGCGCCACCGCGTGCGGCCGTGCTGCCGCCCGAATCGAAGCGCTCGGTATCCCGACGGTCACGCTGACCCGCAGCGACTTCGTCGGCGTGATGAAAAACGCCGTGACAGGCATCGGTCTTGCGCCGGACGCCGCCATGGTGACGTTCCCGATTGCGATGTTCCTTCCGGGGAGCGACATCAGCGCAGTCCGCGAACGGAAGCACGAGTTCTACGAGGCGCTTATCCGCTGGCAATCGAAGTTCGCGCGCGCCTCGGCGGAAAGCCCCATGTTGTCCGTCGACGGCGCAAGCTACGAAGACGCGCTCAACAAGGCGAACAACCTGCTCCTCGCAAAGATGTGGGGAGACGGCCTGCCGCTCTGGCCCGCCACCCGCGAGCGGGTGGACTGGATCCTGCAGGGCACGGCGCTTCCACGCACGCACGTGCTCGGCAAGTTCCCCCCGCGTGGCGGTGTCACCACCGTCGACACCTGCGCCATCGCGCTTGCGATGGCGGGCGGGCGCCCGGAATACCTGCCGGTGCTGATCGCCGCGGTGGAAGGGTGCCTCGATCCTTCCACGGGGTTCGATCAGCTGCAGGCGACTTCCGGCGGACCGTTCCCGGTGGTCATCGTCAACGGACCGCTCGGCCAGCAGATCCGTCTCAACTCGGGCTTCGGTCTCCTCGGTCCCGACCCGCAGCGGCCGGCGGGTGCGAGCATCGGGCGCGCATTGCGGCTTCTGCAGCAGAACGTCGGCGGCGCGCTGCCGGGCGTGGGCACGATGGCGATTGTCGGCGCCTGGCGCTACACCACTGCGGTGTTCGCCGAGGACGAGGCGGCACTGCCTGAAGGCTGGCTCCCTCATGCCACGGAGCGCCATGGTTTCGAGCCCGGCGCGAATTCGATTTCGCTCGTCTTTGCGAGCGGCGTGACCAACGTCCGGCGGCGCGGTGCGAAGAAGGAGTCGCCGCAGGAGGACGTGCAGAACGGCCTGTGGCGCATGGCGGACTTCATGCGCACGCCGAATCTCGCCGTGCTCGCAGGCTACGAGAAAGGTACGCCGGGCATCATGATGATTTCGCCGGTGGTGGCGAAGATGATGGCCGAGCTCGGCTGGACCAAGTCCTCGATCCGCCAGTTCCTCTGGGAAAACTCGAAAATCCCGATGGAGCAGATGCGCCGCGCGGGCGCACCGGCGTGGATCGAGATCGATGCGAATCCGGTGACGCGCGAGAGCATCGAGCTCGATCCATGGCCGATCTGCCTCAAGCCCGAGAACATCGTGCTCGTCGTCGCGGGCGGCTCGCACCCGACGCACAGCTACTGGTTGCAGGCGCATTCGCCGAGCGTGGTGGGGCGCCCGATCCGTTTGCCGGAAACGTTCGACCGGCTGCTCGCGGATGCCAGGCGCGACCTCGGCTATTGATCATGGTGTAAACGCACCACGAATCTCCTCGCGCTCGCAACGCGTCTTCGATTTCGCGCAGAAGGCGACAAATTTCACTATTGTGGCGCGCGCGGCAATGGTACGATGTTCGCGTCATGTGAGCGGAGGGACTGGGTGCGCGGGGAAACGGAAAGGGCGATCGAGCGTGGCTGACCACGCGCGCTTCACGCCCAGCCCCGCGCACCTGGAGCGCATCCTCCGGTTGATCCAGCGCTACTACCCCCATCGCTCCCTCTCTCAGTGCCGTGACGCGCTTGCCGCAATGTACGGCCATGACAGATGGGACGTGCTCCTGGTCACGATTGACGGATCCGAGACCGCAGGCGTCTTCGATGAAGACGCGGCGCCCGAAGTCGTCGCCGCGCGCTTCCAGCATCACTACGACAAGGCGCTCGCCGGACTCGCGGGGGTCACCGACGAATCGATGCTCACCGCGCAGGAGCTGGACCAGGAGCTCTTCGCGGTGGATCGCGATTCCATCAGCAGGCGTTACGATCCGGCTTACAACGAGAAACGCATCCAGCGGGCGCGCGCGGCATGGAGCCTTGCCTACGCCCGGCAGGCGATACTCGAAATCCGCCCCACCGCCCGGGAGAGCGCCGCGGTTCCGCCCAATCGCGATGACATCGACTTGAGCTACCGCATCGATCTCCTGCCGCGCGCGCTCAAGTCGTGGCTTGCCCACCATCGCCCGCTGCTCCGCACCTGGGGCGAGCGCATCGGCCAGATGGAAGTGCGGCAGCACCGCGCTACCGACCTGCTCGATTTTTCCTATTGCTGGGGCGAAGCATGCCTCGAGTGCGCCGCCGAGATCCCGAAGCCGCTGCAACTCTACCCGATCGCCCTCGGCGCGAAGTGGTTCGCGTGGCTCACGTGTTCGCGCATGCCGCCACTCAGGAGCGTATTCGCGGTGCTGCACAGCGAGCGAAGCTCGAATGAGGAGCGCAAGCGGGCCGGCAGCGTGATTTCCGAAGCGCTGCACGAGGAAGAGGCGCGTTTCATACTCGCTCAGCCGCGCGAGGATTTCCGCAGTCACAGTCCCTCGGCGCGGGAGCAGCACATCCACGCCGGCTACGCGCTGGTGCGCCGCTGGATGAGCGAGGCGGCAACGCGCAATACCGTACGGGACATCATGAGCCGCAGCGTGCTGCCGGCGCTCGCCCCCGCCGTACCAGGCGGTTAGATCGCGCGGCGCGCATGACGGCAGAAGTTTCCGTCGTCGCGATCTTTGCGGTTGTTTATCTGGGGATGATCCTCGGCGCGCTGCCGTTTCTGCAGCTCGACCGCACCGGGATTGCCCTGCTCGGCGCGATCGCCCTCGTCGCGCTCGGCGCCCTCACGCTGGAAGAGGCACTCGCGGCGATACACGCACCGACCCTCATTCTGCTGTTCGCCTTCATGGTGATCTCGGCGCAGCTGAGACTGGGCGGTTTCTACACGTGGGTCACGCATCGGCTGGGGAAAATGGCGCTCACGCCGCCCGCATTTCTTGCGGCGCTGATCCTCGTCACAGCCGCGCTATCCGCGGTATTCAGCAACGATATTATCTGCCTCGCGGTGGCGCCGGTGCTGATCGATGTGTGCCTTGCGCGTCGCTTGAATCCCGTGCCGTTCCTGCTCGCGCTCGCGTGCGCCGCCAACGTCGGCTCGGCTGCGACGCTGATCGGCAATCCACAGAACATGCTGATCGGCGCGGCGCTCGAGCTCTCCTTCGCGGGTTACCTGCGGGACGCAGCGCCACCCGTGGTACTGGGGCTCGCCGCGACCTGGGCACTCATCGCGTGGCGCATGCGTGGCCGCTGGAACACGCCCGAACCCGCAACGGATGCGGAGGGCCCGCATCCCGCCGTGGAGCTTCCGTCCGGCGTCGATCGATGGCAGAGCGTCAAGGGACTGACGGTCGCGGCGACGGTCTTCGCGCTTTTCCTCGCGACGCCGCTTCCGCGCGAGGTGGTCGCCCTCGTCGCGGCGGGGCTGCTCATGACGAGCCGCAAGCTCCACTCGCGCAGGATGCTCGGGCTCGTCGACTGGCAACTGCTGGTGCTCTTCGGCGGGCTCTTCATCGTGAACCATGCCTTGCAGAAAACCGGCTTGCCGCAGGAACTCATGCACGATCTTGCCGCGGCGGGTCTCGATCCCGCGCATCCGGCACCGCTTTTCGTCGCGGCATTCGTCCTTTCGAATCTCGTCTCCAACGTGCCGGCGGTGATGCTGCTTCTTCCGGCGGCGACCCACGAAATCGCGGGACCGGTCCTCGCGCTCTCGAGCACGCTCGCCGGCAATCTGCTGATCGTCGGCAGCATCGCCAACATCATCGTAGTCGATGCGGCACAACGTCGTCATATCCACATCGGGTGGAAAACGCACGCGCGGATCGGCGTTCCGGTGACGCTCGCCACCACCGCGATCGCGGCGGCCTGGCTCTGGATGCGCCCGATCGGCGCCGCAGGGTAGAATCGAGCGAACCACAATGTTCCACAATGGTGTGGTATCACTGCACGCGGATGCCCGCCTCCCTCGCCACTTCCGTCCACTTCTTCACATCGTGGTGGATCAGCTTGCGGAACTCCGCCGGTGAAAGCGTGCGCGGTTCGGCGGCGTCCATGAGCAGCCGCTTCTTTGTTTCCGGATCCTGCAGGATTGCGGTCAGCTCCGAGCGCAGCTTGTTCTGCGCCGCCGCCGGCACGCCGTGCGGCACGACGATGCCCCACCATACGTAGACTTCGTAGCCCGGGAAACCCGCCTCGGCAACTGTCGGGACCTCGGGCAGCGGCGCGGCGCGTTTGTCGGCGCCGACCGCAAGCACTTTGAGCCGCTCGTTGCGGACATGGGGCAGCACCTGCGTAACCGAGCTGAACATCACCGGGATCTGCCCCGCGATCACGTCCATCATCGCCGGCCCGCCCCCCTTGTACGGCACCATCACCATGTCGATCTTCGCCACTTTCTTGAATAGCTCGCCGCCGAAGTGGTTGAAGCCACCGATGCCTGTTGACGCGTAGAAGATCGACGCCGGCTTGGCCCGCGCACGCTCCACGAGATCCTTCAGCGTCGCAAAGCTTCCCTTCGGGTTCACGACGATGCAGTTCGGCGCCTGGCCGATGTACGAGACAGGATCGAAGGATTTTTCGACGTCGTACGGCAGGCGCCGGACGGCGGCGTTCATGACGTACGATGTGGAGACCATCAACATCGTATAGCCGTCATTCGGCGCCTGCCCTGCGAGCTCAGTGCCGATGATGCCGTTCGCACCGGGGCGGTTATCAACGACGACCTGCTGTCCGATCCGGTCGGTGAGCTTGCTACCCAGGTAGCGGCTCAGGACATCATTGCTGCCGCCGGGCGGGAAGGGAACGATGTAGCGGATCGGCTTGTGGGGATAGGGCCCGCCGCTGTCCTGAGCGGCGTGTGCGACCGACAATGCGCCTGCAATGAGACCCAGTACAACTGAAACGCGCCAGCCTTCGGCCTTCATGGTGCTTCCTCCTCGGTAGAGCCGTGGTGATCACGGCGATGTCGTTTTCGAGGAGTCTAGTCCACATATTGGGCGCATTTCAAGCGCCGTGGCCCGCGTAGCGCTGCGCGGGCAATGACGCGCCGTAAAGCTCTACGCGCCGTCGTGGGACGCGATCGCCACCACCGCCGGAGCGCTCGAGCGGTTGCTCCAGGCGTGATGCGTGCCCCGCTGCACCACCATGTCGCCCGCCTTGAGCGCGACTTCCTGCGCGTCGAGCACCAGCACGATCTCGCCTTCGAGCACGATGCAGAAATCGAGCGTGCGCGTCTTCTGCATGTACGGATGCGGCGCGAGCGGTGAATACGTCGATGCGCCCGGCGCGCCGATCGCATGGTAGAAGCCCTGCACTTGCGCCGCTCCGACCTTGCCCTTCCACGTGTCGTCGGGGGGAAAGGTCTCGACGCGGCAGACCGAGCCGCGCGGCGGCGGCAGGAGGGTATAGGGCAGCTGCAGCGTCTCGAGCACGATCTTCGCCGGCGTGCTGTCGGTCACCCACAGGCGCGCGCAGGCGTAACCGGGACGCGCCGGATCCGTTCGCACGTCGGGCGCGGGCCCATCGCTCACAAGAGAAGACTTCCCCGGCTCGCGATCGATGGTGACGATGCGGCGCGTCGGTTTCACGCCATCGGGCAGCTTCGGCGTTGCGCGCATCGGCCGGTCATTGCCCTGAGCGAGCCCGGCTTCGCCATCGACGAAGTGGGCGCCGATCATGTCGAAAGCCATCATTGCGCCTTTCGGCATGGTCCATTGATGCCACGCGCCGACCTGGATCACGATATCGCCCGGCTTCATTACGAGCTCGCAATCGTCGAGGATGAGTCCGCGCTCGCCGGCAATGACGATGCCGTAGTCGACGGTTTCCGTCTTGTGCATGGCGGACGACCACGCGTTGTTGCCCCCGCGGTCCCACGTGCCTCGGCCGCCCGGACGCAATTTCGCCGGGTGCGGCGGCACGAGGTCCTTGTCCTGCGCGGGGTCGTAATCGGCGGGACGCGGCCTTGCCTGCACCACGCGGAAGTGACCGCCGTTGGGCGGGCCGCAGAAGGTGTATTTCAGATTGCCGTCATCGTTCGTCCCGGAGAGCGGCGCCGGCGTTTCGTTCCACACCCAGAGATCGGTGTGGCCGCGCCCGCTGCCCATCGAAGCTTCGTGCGAATTCGGTGCGGGACCGTCCCACATCACTTTCGAACGGCCGCGCTCGTCGTTGCCGGTCACGAGGCGCCGTATGGGTTTCAATCCGCCTGACACGGGGCTCTCTCCTCTGCGATGGTTGGCTTTGAAAGTTCATCCTCGCGCAGCGAATCGTCGCGTCGCGGATGCCGTCCGATTATGCCACACGCGATGCGCGCTTTGCCGCCGCGTCCGGTCACGCGCATCAATCATTTCCACGACGCTCGTTAGTGCTTGAGCAGTCCGAGATCGCCCAGGACGGCCCGCAGTTTTCCGTCCAGCTCTTCCTGGTACTTGAGCGTCTCGCGCCCGTTCATGAGATGCCGGTCGAGCTGCGTTTTCTCGAGGTGCGCGCGCCACGTTTCGTCGCGGTCCAGCGCGTTGAGCACGTTTTCCCAGTATGCGACCTGCACCGCGCTCAGTCCCTTCGGTCCGATGACGCCGCGGTAATTCGAGAAATCGACGTCGGCGCCCTGTTCGCGCCACGTCGGAAACTGTGCCATCTCACCGCCGAGGCGTTTCGGCGCGCTCACGCCGAGCACGCGCACCTTGCCCGCCTGCACCTGACGCAGCGCCGCGGTGATGCTGGTGGCCGCGACATCGACGTGACCGCCGAGCGTTGCCGTCATCACCTTGCCTGCCGAGTCGAACACGACCGTTCGTATCTTCTTCACATCGATGCCGGCGGTCCTGTAGACGAGGCCTGCGGCCATGTGGTTTGCGCCGCCGGCAACGGACGAGATGCCGAGGCTTGCCGAAGTCGGATCCTTCCTGAGCCGCGCCAGCAGGTCCTTCCCGTCCTTGATCTGCGAATCGATCGGCACCGACAGCGCCACGTACTCGTGGAAGAGGATGCCAAGGGGCGTGAAGTCGCGGAAGCTGTAAGTCGTGGTCCCGGTGAGGTGGCCGGCGGAGAGGTTGATGTTCGAGATCATGAGATAGTGTCCGTCGCCGGGACGCTGGCTCAGGAACGCCCACGCGACGGTGTTGCCGCCGCCGACGCGGTTCATCACCGTCGCCGGCACATCGACCAGCTTCTTCTCCTGCCAGATGCGCTGGATCACGCGCGCCATGGTGTCCGGGCTGCTGCCCGCCGCCGATCCGACGATGATTTCCACCTGCTGCTGCGGCTTCCACGCCTGCGCAATCGCGGGGTGCGGAATGGCGAGCATGAGTGCGACGAGCGCGCCGGGGAAGCCAGGAAATGCGGCGCGTGCAAACGTTGACGGTAAGCGTTTCACTGTGCCTCCTCCTTTTGGGGTTCCGGCCCGCTCGACCGGACCGGCGACCCCAGTTTACGCTTGCGCCGCATGTTGCGGTGCCTTGCCGCCGGCGGCGTAGAATGCTGCTTCCGCGGCGCGGTGCCACGACCGCGCCCGGGATCGGAGGAGATCAGCCATGGGTGAGATTCTCGGTCTCGGCATAACGCACTACCCCAATCTCTCGTTCAAGCGCAACATGAGCTGGCGCATCCAGCAGTGCCTCGCCGATCCGGCGCTTCCCGCACGCTTTCGCTCGCCGGAGAACTGGCATCCCACGATGCGCGCGCAGTGGGGCGACGACGCCGGGCAGTCGCATTCCGACAGCCATCGGCGCGATCTCATCGAGCAGCTCCGCAAGGTGCGCACCGAGCTCGATGCGTTCCGGCCCGATTTCGTGCTGATCTGGGGCGACGACCAGTACGAAAACTTCCGCGAGGACTGCGTTCCGGCGTTCGCGGTCCTTGCATACGAGCGCATCACGTTCCAGCCGTGGAAAGGGACCCGGCGCGGACCCAACGTGTGGGACGAGCCCGAGGAGCAGAGTTTCACGGTTCGGGGGCATCGCGCGGGCGGCAAGTACCTCGCCACCAAGTTGCTCGAAGCGGGCATCGACGTCGCCTATGCCTATCAGCCGCTTCATCGGCCGCTCGGCCATGCTTTTGCCAATTCGCTCCTCTACCTCGATTACGACCGCACGGGTTTCCCGTACGCGGTGGTGCCGTTCGCGCTCAATGCCTACGGGCGCTGGCTCATCGCGGCGCGCGGCGCGCCGATACTGCCTTCCGAAGCCGCGGAGACGCTCGCAGACGGCGAGAGCGTGCTCGACCCGCCCGCGCCGCAACCCTGGCGCTGCTTCGAAGTGGGCGCGGCAATAGCACGCGCGCTCGAGCGCAGCCCGTGGCGCGTGGCGCTGATCGCGTCGTCGAGCTGGAGCCACTCCTTTCTCGTGCAGAAGCATGCGCTCATGTTCCCCGACGTCGAAGCCGATCGCCGCTATTACGAGGCGCTCGCGCGCGGGGACTGGGACTACTGGCGCAATACCACCCTGGACGAGATCGAGGATCGCGGTCATCACGAGCTGCTCAACTGGTTCTGCCTCGCCGGCGCGATGCACGCGCTGGGACGCAAAGGCCCGGACGAATCGGTGTTCCTCGAATCCTGGATCACGAATTCGGACAAGGTTTTTGCCGTGTTCCGGCCGGACGGCGCTGGAGTCGAGCGCGCAGCCGTTCAACGCTGAGCGCTGCGAAAGCATCGGCCTCAACCTGCGCGTGCCCCTATAATGGCTGCGCTCGCGCGGCGGCGCGTCTGCACCCGAAGAAGAACGACTCGCAACGAATGCGTTCGGTACGTGAGCGATGGGACTCGAGCGCGATTACGCATCGATGAAAGCGGGATATCGGCCTCGCGAAGCGAATTGAGGAGAACCAGATTGAAGAAGGACGCTGATGGGCAAGCTTGACGGGAAGGTCGCATTCTTGACCGGCGCCGGCGCCGGCATCGCAAAAGCGAGCGCGCTGCTCTTTGCGCGCGAGGGGGCCAGGGTCGCGATTGCGGACATCAACGCGGAAGCCGGGCGCGCCGCCGAGGCGGAAGTGCGCAGAGCGGGGGGAGAGGCGCTCTACCTCGAGACCGACGTCACGCAGGACGAGAGCGTGAAGCGCGCGATCGACGCGACGGTCGCGCGCTTCGGGCGGCTCGACGCGCTGATGAACTGTGCGGGCGGCTCGCTGCAGGAGGACGTGCCGGTGCACGAAATGGATCTCGCCGTATGGCAGCGCACGATCGCGCTCAACCTGCTGCATCCCTTCCTGGTCTGCCGTCACGGCATCCCGCACATGATGCGCGCGGGCGGTGGCTCGATCGTCAACGTGACGTCACACCTCGGGCTCATGGGTTCCGTGAAACCGGCGTACGCGGCGACGAAAGGCGGCATCATTTCATTCACTAAAACGCTCGCAGCGCAATACGTCGAACATCGCATCCGCGCGAACGCGATCGCGCCCGGATCCGTGCGCACCGAGCGGCAGATCAAGCGCTACGAGAACAAGGATTGGATGCAGGCGGAGAAGCCTAGCGCTGCGGCGCGCGAGAGGATGATCGCGCAGAAACTCTACCCGTATTCCGTGAGCGAGCCCTCGGATATCGCCGCGATTGCACTCTTTCTCGCCTGCGACGATTCATGCGCGCTGACGGGCACCACGATAGCTGCCGACGGCGGGCGCTCGTCATATCTCAGGTTCTACACCGGCGAGGAGTAATGCTGTGCACGGTGGCATAATACAAAAAGGGGTCAGGCATCGAATTCAATGCACTGATAAAAATTCGAAGCTCAACCCGGTGAGAAGAGGGGTCACGTGCAGATCGAGTTGAAATCCCGGCGTCACGAGGTGTCCGATGCGGATGCCGCGATGGAGCTGTGCTACGCAAAGGGCTGGACCGATGGATTTCCCGTAGTGCCGCCGACCGCCGAACGTATCGGGGCGATGCTCGACGCGGCGGGACTCAAGCCTGAGCAGCAGCTGGCCTTCATCGAGAACCGGCAGGTTTCCGTCACGGCGGAGAAGGCGGCGATCAACGCCGCGATGGCGGGATGCAAGCCCGAATACATGCCGGTCGTCGCGGCGGCAGTCGAGGCGCTCGGCGATCCGCTCTATGGCTACCACGGCCCCGCCACAAGCACCGGCGGTTCCGCGGTGTTCATGGTGGTGAACGGGCCGATCGCGCGCGAGCTCGACATCAACTGCGAGAACAATCTCTTCGGCCCCGGCTGGCGCGCCAACGCAACGATCGGGCGTGCCGTGCGGCTCATCATGCGCAACGTGATCGGGACGCTCCCCGGAGAACTCGATCGCAGCAGCCTCGGTCACGCAGGTAAATACACTTTCTGCATCGCGGAGAACGAAGCGGAGAGCCCGTGGCCGCCGTTCCACACGACGCGCGGCTTTCGCGCTGACCGGAACGTCGTCACCATCTTTGCCGCCTACGCGCCGCATCAGTACTCGAACCGACTGAGTGCGACGCCGGAGGGCGTACTTGCCACCTGCTGCGCGACGATGCGCATTTCTGCCGGTACCGCGCGCCAGCCGCAGTACGCACTCGTCTTTGCGGGCGAGCACATGGCGATCATGAAGAAAGCGGGCTGGAGGCGCGAAGACGTGCAGCGCTATTGCTACGAGCATTCGCAGTCCAGCATCGCGGAACTCAAGCGGGCGAATCTCCTGCCCGGCGAAGTCACCTCGGAAGACGAGTACACCATGTATCCGCTGGTGGAATCGCCGCAGGATTTCCTTGTGATCGCCGCGGGCGGCCGGGCGGGCGTGCAGTCGGCATTCATTCCCGGCTGGGGCAGCAAGAAAGGCTCGCAGAGCGTGAGCCGCGAAATCCGCCGACCATAAAAAGGGGCCATGGTCGAATTTCCCAACCCTGGCCCCTTTTTATGGCGTAAGCCGGAAACCAGAGGCAAATGGAAAAGTGAGAGTTACACGGAAGAGGAGCGCAACATGACCATGTATATCTACGATCCGACCACCGAAGCGACGGGGCGGCGCATCAGCTACACGCCACGCCCAAAGTCGCTCGAAGGGCTGCGCATCGGCTTGGTGGACAACACCAAGCACAACTCCGATCAGCTCCTGGTGCGCATCGCTGCGATCCTCGAGCGCGAGCACGGCGCGAAATCGCACGTCATCCGCAAGAAGCGCAGCGCCGGCGCCGCGCCGTCACCGGAGATGATCGAGGAGTACAAGTCGAACTGCGATGTGGTGGTCGCCGGCATCGGCGATTGAGGGTCCTGCAGCTCGGGCAGTGTGCTCGACAGTATCGTTTTCGAACAGCAGGGCGTTCCGTCGGCATCCATCGTGACGGAAGTGTTCAAGGTGACGGGCCGCGCGATGGCGCGCACCTGGGGTCTTCCGGATTTCCGCTTCATCGCGATGCCGCACCCGATCGCGAACCTGACGCCCGCCGAGCTCGACCGGCGCGCCGCCGCGATCGCGCCCGAAGTGGTGCGGCTGCTGCTCGAAGGCCAGAAAGCTTGAAATAGCGCCGCACCTGGATCATTCCCTCCCCTTAGCAACGGGGAGGGTAACAATTGACAGGAGAAAAAAATGAAACTGCTCTACTTCAACGATTTCACCCTCGGCGTGCTGAAAGGCGATATGGTGGTCGACGTGTCGAGCGTCGTGCGCGACATTCCGCACACCGGCCCGCACAACCTCATCAACGGGTTGATCGAGCGCTTCTCCGAATATCGCGACAAGCTGGAGAAAGCCGCCGCCACCGGCAAGGGCATCCCCGTGAGCCAGGTGCGCATCCGCCCGCCGCTCCCCAGGCCGCACAACATCGATTGCATGGCGGTGAATTACATGGAAGACGGCACCCGCTCGGAGCCTGCGCCGATCAACGCGTTTCACAAGTCGCCGAGCGGCGTCATCGGCGATGGCGACACCATGGTGCTGCCGGACGTTCCGGCGACGATCTTCGAAGGCGAGGCGGAGCTCGCGCTCGTCATCGGCAAGCGCGCGACGAACGTACCGGCCGCAAAGGCGATGGAGCACATCTTCGGATACGTCAACTTCATCGACGGCTCCGCGCGCGGCCTTCCGCCTGCGGGCAATACGTTCTACCAGATGAAGTCGCGCGATACCTTTGCGCCGATGGGGCCTTATCTCGTCACGGCAGATGAAATCCCCGATCCGCACAAGCTGCAGGTTCGCCTCTGGGTGAACGGCGAGCTCAAGCAGAACTTCAACACCGACGACATGGCGCACAAGATCCCGCGCAGCATCGAGTGGGTGAGCTCGATCCACACCCTGGAGCCGGGCGATGTCCTCGCCACCGGCACGAATCACCGGGGCTTGAGCGCGTTCCAGGACGGCGACCGCGTCGAGCTCGAAGTCGAAGGCCTCGGGCGCCTTCGCATCAACGTGCGCGACGAGCTCAAGCGCACGTGGGGGCGCGAGACGCGGCTCGACCGCCAGAACAAAGGGCTCGAGGGTCAGACGCCGCAGTTGACCGGCAAATACGCTAGGAAACCCTAAACAGGCATTGCACAATGCAATATGAATAACAGTGAGCCGGATCGTGATTGACGGAAAAAAGCACACAGCGCGCTACTTCTACATGGTGACGTTCGAAATCGCGCCCGAGGACGAGCGCGAATTCAACGAGATCTACGACACCGAGCACGTGCCGAATCTTCTCACCGTCGAGGGCGTGCTTGGCATCATGCGCTTTCGTGACGCCGAGCTGAACGAGAAGGGATGGCTTGTCTATTCCGCGCTCTATATCATTGCGAAACCGGATCTGCCGAGCACGCCGGCATGGCGCGCAAAGTCGGACGTCGGCCGCTGGGCGCCGGTGATGCGCCCTAGAATGAAAGCGCGCCGCCAGCGCCTCGGCTCGCTGGTTTACTCGAGCGTCTAGACGAACCGAAAAAGAACATATCAAGGCTTGACCCTCCTGAGATGAGGAGGGCGTCACTCCAGCCGTGACGGGGTGGTGACGAGGAGGAGTGCCTCGCAACGCGAGGCGGTGTGGTGAAGAGAAGGGGTGGTCAGAGGGAGGAGCCCCATGAGCTACACCCGCGTAGTGGACGAGCTGCGCCAGAAGGAACTCGACCTGCGCGCCGAGGCGTTCGCGGATGCCTACGATCCGCATCTGCCGTCGGTCGTGCTCCTCCCGGGCGGCATGGGCTCGCGTCTCCTCCGCAGCACCGCGCCCTACGTCTCCGGCACGCCGTTCACCCACACCGGGTTCTACGAGCTTTGGCTCGACTTCGCCGCCGCACTGCGTGGCGAGCTGCGCGAGATCGCGATGAACGAGCACGGCGAAGACGTCGGCGGTCATCCGATCGTCGCATCCGGCGAGCTTTCCTCCATCGTCAAGAAATACGAAGGCGTGCAGGAGTTCTTCCGCGGAAAGGCGAATTACATCGGGCTCGGCTACGACTGGCGCCACCCGCCGGAGAGCGAGTACATGTATGTACGCTCGTTCCTGCGCCGCATCGCCCGCAAGGTCGTCGACCGCGGCCACGCCGATCCGCGCCGCACACTTACGCTCTACGCCCACAGCCAGGGCGGTCTCGTCGCGAAGCTTTTCCTGAACGACATCGCGGAGCGGGGTGAAAACGTCTCGGCATGGTGCGCGCGTCTCGTCACCTGCTGCACACCGTTCTACGGCACGTGGTCGCATCTCTCGCGCTATTACGTCGGCGAGCCTTTCGCGAACATCGTAACGGGCGGCGCCGCGGCCGTTGCGCGCATCGTGGCGGCGGTGAAAGGGGCGTACCTGCTGCTGCCCGCGCCGAAACGTGTGCTGGAACCCCGCTTTGCAGCGCTCGGGCTTGCCCGCTATCCCGTGCGCGATGCGGCACACGCGGCGATCGAGTGCGATCCCTTTGCGCCGTCGATGCGCAGCCGCCTTCCCCCATTCGTCGTCGACGACTATCTCACCAGCGCGCGATTGCAGTTTGCGCGGATCGATGCGCGGCTTCCGACCCAAGTGGCAGGCCGCATCTATCACATCCGCAGCAACGAAAACGCCGATGCCGATGCGCCGTTCGAGATGCGCTGGCAGGCCGATGCCCGAGGCGACGATCCCGTCTCGCACAATGGCGCCGACGGCGGGATGCACGACGGCACGGTTCCGTTCTGGTCGGCGCGGCTTGCGACGACGCCGGACCGCAATGTCTTCGATGTGGTCGGCGTCGCGCACGCAGGGGTCGCCGAGAATAGTACGGTGCTCGATATCGTCTGGGACATCATGAACGGCCGCACGGTCCCGGCCGGACCGCGCCCGGTCGCGCCAACGCCGTCCGGAGACGTGCGGCGCGTGACGGCGATTCTCGCCCAGGTGAAATCCGGAGCACGTCCTCCTGAGGACCTTTACGCACTGCCTCCCGAAGAATTTTCCACGCTCGTGGACGGCTTCACGCTTGCATGAGACAAGGGCAATGAGCACGACCGGTCGCCATATCGCTGAAGCGAGGTGGGCGGCGCTGCTGCTCGTGCTCGCGCTCCTCGCCGGCTGTTACACCTATGTGTTCCTGCCGGGCGAAGTCAGCTACGAAACCGTCTCGCCGCCGTATGTCCTGCAAATCGTCAACCGAACCGGCGTACCGTTTTCGGTGGAGCCCTCGGCGTACGGCAACGAGCAAGGCTTCGCACCGCAACGCGTCCCAGCGGGCGCAAGCTTCGGTGTGCTCATGCAGGTGCGCCGCTTCCGCGTCGGCGATCGCGATCGCACCGGCGCACATCAGGTGCTCGACGGCCCCTACATCGCGCAACAGGGCGCGAACACCGCGGTCATCCGGCTCCGTCACAACGAGCTCTATTTCCTCGCCATCGATCTCGAGAGCGAGAGGTGGTTTGCAGCAAGGGCGACCAGCGAGCCGGTCGCATCGCCACTCACTATCGAGATCGAAAGCTTCGAGCCGAAACGCTGGCTCCTCACCGGCCCGCCATAGGTTGTTGCAATCTCCTTCACCCTCAAGGGTGTAGGTCGGGATCCGGGCTTAGTGTTCCTCTCCTTCCCCCTCAAGGGTGAA